>JABFXA010000250.1 GCA_013361955.1 Nocardioidaceae bacterium | reverse complement strand
GCCTGGTTCTCGATCTGGATCGCGCCCATCGCCGTGTAGAGCTTCTTCATGAGGTAGTTCTCCTCGTTGTCGAGGGTCGCTCCTCCGAGGCTCGCGATGCCGAGGGTCCGCCGGGTACGACGGCCCTGGCCGTCGTGGTCCTCCCAGAACTGCCGGCGGGTGGCGACGACGCGGTCCGCGATCATGTCCATCGCGGTGTCGAGGTCGAGGTCCTCCCACTCGGTGCCGTGCGGGCGCCGGTAGCGGACCGTGGTCACGCGGGTGGGCGAGGTGACCAGCGAGGTGCTGGCGCTGCCCTTGGGGCACAGCCGGCCCCGGGAGATCGGGCTCGCCGGGTCGCCCTCGATCTGGGTGACCCGCTCGTCCTTGACGAAGACCTTCTGGGCGCAGCCGACCGCGCAGAACGGGCAGACGGAGCTGACCACCCGGTCGGCCTCGGTGGTGCGCGGGCGGAGGTCGCGGCTCTGGTCGGACATCGATGCGTGTCCACGACCGAGCCGGTCCCGGCCGGTGAGCTGGCGCAACAGCGGCCAGCCGAGATCCTTCTCCCCCACGTCACCTCCTGGCGTCAGGCCCCTGGTATCCGGTGGGCCGGGGTCTAAACATCCGGTTCGTCCGGTGGTCGCGCGTAGGGCAGCCCGACCAGGTCGAGGACGTGCTGCGCGGGGCTGCCGGGAGGGGCCTGCAGGCGGAGCTGGCCCGGGCCGTGCTCGTAGAGCACCTGGACGCCGGCGCTGGCCAGCATCGACACCTCGGACAGGTCGAGGTCGATCGGGCGCGAGCCGCCGCGGCCGACGTGCAGCAGCACCAACCGGAGCTCGTCGGCGGCGAGCGCGTCGACGGGGCCGTGCAGCGTGACCGTCCCCGCCTCGTCGTCGGTGTCCGCCGCGAACGGCTGGCCGGGCTCGTCGTGCGGCCCCCCGTCGTCGGCGCCGGTGAGCAGCGCGGCGGGCCGGGTGAGCCGGTGCCGGACGGTGACGGTCGTGCCGTCGCCGCGGCGGTTGAAGCTGACGTCGTCGACGAGCCCGCGCGCCATGCCCAGGCCGCGCCCGCCCGCGCGGCGCCAGCCTCCGCGCCAGGAGCCCTCGTCGCTGACCGAGGCGACGACGTCGCCCTCCCGGTCGAGGCGCACCCGCACGTCGACGTGCTCGTCGGCCGGGTGGTCGTAGGCGTGCGCGACGGCGTTCGTCACCAGCTCCACGACGGCGTGCTGGACCGCCATCTCGTCGAGCGCCCGGGCCTCGATCGCCTCCAGCCAGGAGGACAGCTCGCGCCGGACCCGCCCGATGGTGGCCAGCTCGGCGCGCTCGTGCAGGTCGAGCGGGGTGATCGTGGGCACCCGCTGCGCGGCGAGCACGGTGATGTCGTCGGCGTACCCCGTGGTCCCGGTGAGCGTCTCCAGCACCCGCTGGCAGACCCGCTCGGAGGTGCGGGCCGGTGCGTCGAGGGACCGGCCGAGGTAGCTGTCGCCGGCCGCCCTGGCCAGGTCCACGGTGTTCTGCGAGACCGAGCGGCCGGGGCGCTCCACGAGCCCGTCGGAGTACAGCAGCACCAGCTCGTCGGGGGCGAGCTGCGCGCGAGCCGTGGCGGGCCGGCGGCCGGTGCCCAGCGGGCCCGAGCCGGACGTCGGCAGGAACCGGCTGCCCCCGTCGGCCGAGACCACCAGCGGGGGCGGGTGCCCCGCCGTGGCGTACTCGACCTCCCCGGTGGCCGGGCAGACCGAGACCACGCACACCGTCGCGGCGTGCGCCTCGTGGATCGTCTCGGCGAAGCTGTCCAGGTGCGCGGCCGCGTCCTCGACCGCCTCACCGCTGAGCAGCCGTTCGCGCAGCACCGCCCGGAGCTGACCCATCGTCGCCGAGGCGCTCACCCCGTGCCCGACGACGTCGCCGACCACCAGGCAGACGCGCCCGTCGCCGTCGACCAGGGCGTCGAACCAGTCGCCCCCGGCGGACGTCTCGTCGACGGCGAGCAGGTAGCGGGCAGCGACGTCGAGGCCGGGGACGACGGGTACCTCGACCGGCAGCAGCGCGTCCTGCAGGGTCTGCACGCTCTGCACCGCCTGCTCGTGGCGCCCCTCCGCCTCCTCGCGGCCGCGCTCGGTCCGCCGTCGCTCCACGACCGACGACGTGACGTCGTACCCGCTGGCGATCACGCCGCGGACCTCCCCGGAGCGGCCGCGCCAGGGTGCCAACGTGAAGTCGTAGAACATCTCGGTCGGCCCCTGCCCCGGGACGTCCATCCGGACCGGCCACTCGCGCCGGCTCTGCGGCTCGCCGGTGCGGAAGCAGGCCTCGAAGCGGGCCTGGATCTGTCCCCCCATCTGCTCGGCGAACACCTGCCGGTACGGACGCCCGACCACCTGACCCGGCCGCAGCGGCTGCACGTTGTCGCTGCAGGCGACCACGGTCAGGTCCGGGCCCTCGGTGACGATCGTGAGGGCAGGGTGCTGCTCGAACGCGGCGATCTTCGCGTCGTCCTGGTCATGAACGCTGAACACGTGGTCCTCCTTCGTCGGTGGGAGGGCGGTTCCGATGTGGTCCTACGCTGGCCCGTGGAGGCGTACCTCGTCTGGTGACGGGCCCAGTCCTCAAAACTGGTGTGGCCGGGTACCCCGGTCAGGCGGGTTCGATTCCCGTCCGCCTCCGCCAACCTGCTGCGCTGCCCCAGGGAGGTCCGGGTGGACGAGGACCCACGCCGCCGTACGCCGCGCACGGACGCCGTGCTGGCCGACGTGCGCCTCGTGCCCGGCATCGACCGGCTGGGCACCGCGCTCGTCAAGCGGGTGGTCCTCGCCGTGCTGGACCGGTGCCGCCTCGGCGAGGTGGGTCCCGACGACGTGGTGCCCGAGGTGCTGGCCGCCCTGCCCCGGTGCGCGACGTCGATGCGCGAGGTGCTCAACGCCACCGGCGTCGTCGTGCACACGAACCTCGGCCGGGCGCCGCTGTCGCGCGCCGCCGTGGAGGCGCTCTCGGTCGCGGCCGGGGCGACCGACGTCGAGCTGGACCTCGACAGCGGTCGTCGCGGACCGCGAGGCCGTGGCGCCCTCGC
>JABFXA010000330.1 GCA_013361955.1 Nocardioidaceae bacterium | reverse complement strand
GGCGCGGTCAAGAAGCGGCTGTCCTCGGGCGACCCGCTGCAGACCGCCCTGGACCAGGCCATCGAGCAGTTCGCCGGCGTCTTCACCCAGAAGGGCGGGCTGATGGCCGAGCGGGTCACCGACCTGCACGACATCCGGCGCCGGGTCACCGCGCGGCTGGTCGGCGAGCCCGAGCCCGGCGTGCCGACCCCGGCGGTGCCGTCGGTGCTCGTCGCCGCCGACCTCGCACCGGCCGACACCGCCGGGCTGGACGCCTCGGTCGTGGTCGCGCTGGCCACCGAGCGCGGCGGGCCCACCAGCCACACCGCGATCATCGCCCGGCAGCTCGGCATCCCCTGCGTGGTCGGGGTGGCCGGGCTGGCCGACGTACGGTCCGGGACGGCGCTGCTCGTCGACGGCACCACCGGCGAGATCACCCCCGACCCCGACCCGGACACGGCCGCCAAGCTGGTCGACGAGGCGCGCTCGGCCCGGGAGGCGCTGGACCGCTGGACCGGCCCGGGTGTCACCGCCGACGGGACTCGCGTCAAGCTGCTCGCCAACGTCGCCGACGGGCTCTCCGCGGCCGCGGCGGGCGACGGCCCCGTCGAGGGGGTCGGGCTGTTCCGCACCGAGCTGTGCTTCCTCGACCGGCAGGACGAGCCGAGCGTCGACGAGCAGGCGGACATCTACGCCGAGGTGCTGGCGCCGTTCGCCGGTGAGCGCTACGTCGTCGTGCGCACCCTCGACGCCGGGTCGGACAAGCCGATCGCGTTCGCGACGCTCGAGGGCGAGGAGAACCCGGCCCTCGGCATCCGCGGGCTCCGCCTGTCCTTCGGCAACCCCGGCCTCCTCGAGCGCCAGCTCGCCGGCATCGCGAAGGCCGCCGAGCGCACCGGCACCGAGGTCTGGGTGATGGCGCCGATGGTGGCCACCGTGGCGGAGGCGGCGGAGTTCGCCGGCCAGGTCCGCGCGCACGGGCTCAGGGCCGGTGTGATGGTGGAGATCCCCAGCGCCGCGCTGCTCGCCCACCAGATGCTCGCGGTCGTCGACTTCCTGTCCATCGGCACCAACGACCTGACCCAGTACACGATGGCCGCCGACCGGATGGCCACCGACCTCGCGCACCTCACCGATGCCTGGCAGCCCGCGGTGCTGCAGCTCGTCGCGATCACCGCCGAGGCCGGCCGGCGCTCCGGCAAGCCGGTCGGCGTCTGCGGGGAGGCCGCCGCCGACCCGATGCTCGCCACCGCGCTCGTCGGCATGGGCATCACCTCGTTGTCGATGGCGCTGGCCGCCGTACGCCCGGTCGGCGCGCAGCTCGCCGCGGTCTCGATGGACGTCTGCGAGCAGGCCGCCGAGGCCGCCCTCGCCGCCGCCGACCCGCACGCCGCCCGCGAGGCGGTCCGCGCCGTCCTCTCCCGCTGACCGCGAGAGGTCACTCCGGTCCCCGCGAGACGTCAGTCCGGCCCCCGCGAGAGGTCGGTCCGGTCCCGGCGAGAGGTCAGCCGGGCCCCGGCGAGAGGTCAGTCCGGTCCCGTGTCGGGACGCAAGTGACGCTTCGGCGGGTCGGGAGTGACGCTTCGGCGGGTCGGGAGTGACGCCTCGGCGGAGCACGAGTGACGCTCGGCGGGAAAGAGGGGGTGGGGTCAGGTGGGGGTGACGGTGACGGGTACGCCGGAGAGCACGGCGTTCCCGGACACGTCGAGGACGGAGGGGTCGGTGAGGTCGTTGACCGACGCGCCGGGGAGGTCGACGGCGTTCCTCATCCGGACGCCGTCGCGGGCGTGGCCGTAGCCGTGGGGGAGGCTGACCACGCCGGGCATCATGTCCTCGCTGGCCTGCACCTCGACGGCCACCGCGCCGACGGCCGACTTCACCTGCACCACCGAGCCGTCCGCGATCTCGTGCGCGGCCAGGTCGTGCGGGTGCATCAGCAGCCGGTGCCGCGGGCGGCCCTTGGTGAGCCGGGTGGTGTTGTGCATCCACGAGTTGTTGTCGCGCTGGTGCCGGCGGCCGACGAGCACCAGCCCCTGCGGCGCTCGCGCGGACTCCAGCCGGGACAGGTCGGCGAGCACCTCGGCGGGCGCGACCCGCACGCGCTTGTCCTCGGTCATCAGCCGGTCGGGCAGGCACGGCTGCAGCGGCCCCAGGTCGACCGGACCCTTGCGCAGCCGCGCCACCGAGAGCCGGGGTGACGAGGTGCGCAGCAGCAGGTCGACGACCCGCGTCGGGGAGAGCCGCATCCGCGCGGCCTGGACCAGCCGCCTGCGCAGCGGCCGCTTCGTGCGCAGCCGGCGCTGGGTGCGGAGCACGATCTCCCGGAAGATCTCCCAGTCGTGCATCGCGCCGTCGGGCTTGTCGAACAACGCCGGCGTGAACCGGGCGGTGTTGCGGACCGCGAGCGCGTGGAAGACCAGGTCGTAGTGGTCGCGCTCGAGCGCCGAGGTCGGCGGCAGGATCACGTCGGCGTGCCGGGTGGTCTCGTTGACGTAGATGTCCACCGCCGCCAGGAAGTCCAGCCCCGCCAGCGCCTCGTCGAGCCGTGACCCGTCGGGCGTCGACGACACCGGGTTGCCCGCGACGGTGAGCAGTGCGCGGACCTGGCCCTCGCCGGGCGCGAGGATCTCGTCGGCCAGCGTGGCCACCGGCAGCTCGCCGCCGAACTCCGGCAGTCCGCGCACCCGGCTGCGCCACAGGTCGTGGTGGCCGCGGCCCACGAACGAGCGGCCGACCACGTCCACGGCGGGCTTGGTGAGCATCACGCCGCCGGGCCGGTCGAGGTTGCCGGTGAGCAGGTTCAGCAGCTGCACCGCCCAGGTGCTCACCAGCCCGAACTCCTGGGTGGACACGCCGACCCGCCCGTAGACCGCCGCCGAAGGCGCGGCCGCGAGCTCGCGCGCCATCCGGCGTACGTCGTCGGCGTCGAGGCCGGACATCGCGGCCGCCCGTTCCGGGGTGTACGGCGCGACCGCGGCGCGGACCGCGTCGAGCCCGTCGACGTACGCCGGGGGAGTGGCGAGGTCCTCGGCGAGAAGCACCTGCACCATCGCGAGCAGCACGAACGCGTCGCTGCCCGGCCGCACGAAGTGGTGCTCGTCGGCGACCCGCGCGGTCTCGGTGCGCCGCGGGTCGACGACCACCATCCGGCCGCCGCGCCGGTGCAGCTCGCGCAGCCGGGTGGGGAAGTCCGGCACCGTCATCAGGCTGCCGTTGGAGGCCATCGGGTTCGCGCCGAAGACCAGGAAGTGCTGCGTGCGGTCGAGGTCGGGGATCGGCAGCAGCAGCTGGTGGCCGTACATCAGGTAGGCGAGCATCTGCGCCGGCAGCTGGTCGACCGAGGTGGCGCTGAACTTGTTGCGGGTCCGGAACGACTTCGCCATCGCGGTGCCGTGCGTCAGCGAGCCGAGGGAGTGCACGTTGGGGTTGCCGAGGTAGATCGCCAGCGCGTCGCGGCCGTGGTCGTTCACCGCCCGCGCCAGGCCGTCGGCGACGGCGTCGAGCGCCTCGTCCCAGGACACCTCGACCCAGGTGTCGCCGTGCCGGCGCACCGGTCGGCGGAGCCGGTCGGGGTCCTCGTGCACGTCCTGCAGCGCGACCGCCTTCGGGCAGAGGTGGCCCCGCGAGAGCGGGTCGTCGGGGTCGCCCCGCACCGCCGTGATCGCCCCGGTGTCGTCGTCCAGCGTGAACACCAGCCCGCAGATCGCCTCGCACAGGTTGCACACGCCGCGCTTCTCGACCATGCGGACACCGTAGACGCCCACGACACGACGCAGCTCCTCAAGGGCGTGCTCGACCTGGCGGTGCTGGCCGTGGTCGCCGACGAGGACGGCTACGGGTACGACGTGGTGCGCCGGCTCCGCTCCGGCGGCCTCGACGACGACGGCGACGCCTCCGTCTACGGCACCCTGCGCCGGCTCTACGCGAACGGCGCGCTCACGTCGTACGTCGTGCCGAGCGACGAGGGACCGCACCGCAAGTACTACGGGATCACCAGCACCGGCAAGGCGCAGCTCAAGCAGCAGCGCGAGGAGTGGCAGCACTTCGCCGGCACGCTCAGCACCCTCCTCGAGGGGGACCGATGAACACGATCCACAACCTGTTCCCGCTCCCGGTGCGCGAGCAGGCCGACCCGACGTTCCGGGTGCGCGACCCCTACGCGAGCAGCCGTCCGCCGGCGCTGCCCGTCCCGCCCCTGGTCCGGGTACCGCCCGCCTCGCTGCCGGACGCCGGCGCCCAGCCGTCCGCCGATTCGGAGAAACCGGAGGGACGTTGATAGTCTTGACCGGTTGCCCGCACACGTCGGGCGACAGTCACCTGCCGTAGATCGGCCGCGGAACGAGAGTGCCCGGGTGGACAGGCCCCGGCGCGCCGCGCAACGACATGGACCGAGAGGAGCTGCGCTGTGGCCACTGGCACGGACGCGGAGACCAAGAAGAAGATCATCGCCGAGTACGCGACCAAGGACGGCGACACCGGCTCGCCCGAGGTCCAGGTCGCGCTGCTGACGCACCGGATCCAGCACCTGACCGAGCACCTCAAGGAGCACAAGCACGACCACCACAGCCGTCGTGGCCTGCTGCTCCTGGTCGGCCAGCGTCGTCGGCTCCTGAACTACATGCAGAAGCAGGACATCAACCGCTACCGCTCGATCATCGAGCGGCTCGGCCTGCGTCGATGAGCACCGGGGCAGTCTCCCTCACGGGGAGGCCGCCCCTGCTTCGTCTTCCGGCCGCTCCCGACTAGGGTGCGACCGGAGCACCACCCACAACTGAACACACCACACCCACAGGAGCGACGCGGACGTCCTGCCCGGTCCTCGGTAGTGGCCTTCGGAGTCAGGCCAGGACGACCCATGCGGTCGCGGCAGTGCCCCCGCGGGCCTCGATCGAAGACCGGCACCCCAGAGATGGGTAGAGCCGCAGGCGCCCTCGCGTGATCGCTCCGCGAGCAGAAAGGGGACCCCCTCCATGTCACAGACCGAGGGACCCGAGATCAGCGCCGTCGAGACCGTGATCGACAACGGCTCGTTCGGCACCCGCACCGTCAAGTTCGAGACCGGGCTGCTGGCCCGTCAGGCCGCCGGCTCGGTGACCGCCTACCTCGACGACGAGACGATGCTGCTGTCGGCGACCACCGCCGGCAAGCACCCCAAGGAGCAGTTCGACTTCTTCCCGCTCACCATCGACGTGGAGGAGCGGATGTACGCCGCGGGCCGGATCCCCGGCTCGTTCTTCCGCCGTGAGGGCCGGCCGTCCGAGGACGCCATCCTCACCTGCCGGCTCATCGACCGGCCGCTGCGCCCGACGTTCAAGAAGGGCCTGCGCAACGAGGTCCAGGTGGTCATCACCGTCCTGGCGCTCGAGCCCGACACCCCCTACGACGTGCTGGCGATCAACGCCGCGTCGATCTCCACGCAGCTCTCCGGCCTGCCGTTCTCAGGCCCGGTCGGCGGCACCCGCGTCGCGCTGATCGACGGCCAGTGGGTCGCGTTCCCGACGCACAGCCAGCTCGAGAACGCCGTGTTCGACATGGTCGTCGCGGGCCGCGTCACCGACACCGGCGACGTCGCGATCATGATGGTCGAGGCGGAGTCCACCGAGTCCACCTGGGAGCTCGTGCAGAGCGGCGTCCAGGCGCCGACCGAGGAGATCGTGGCCGGTGGCCTCGAGGCCGCCAAGCCGTTCATCAAGCAGCTGTGCGAGGCGCAGGCCGAGCTGGCCAAGCAGGCCGCGAAGCCGGTGCAGGAGTTCCCGGTCTTCCTCGACTTCGAGGACGACGCGTACGCCGCGGTCGAGTCGGCCGCGCAGGGCGACCTGGCGCAGGCGCTGACCAGCGCCGGCAAGCTCGAGCGCGAGTCCCGGATGGACGAGATCAAGGACGCCCTGCTGGAGAAGCTCGGCACCGACTTCGAGGGGCGCGAGAAGGAGCTCGGCGCGGCGTTCCGCGCGCTGACCAAGAAGCTGGTCCGCGAGCGGGTGCTGCGCGACAAGGTCCGCATCGACGGCCGCGGCATCACCGACATCCGCACCCTGTCGGCCGAGGTCGGCGTGATCCCGCGGGTGCACGGCTCGGCGCTGTTCGAGCGCGGCGAGACCCAGATCCTGGGCATCACCACGCTGAACATGCTGACCATGGAGCAGAAGCTCGACACGCTCTCCCCGGAGACCAGCCGGCGCTACCTGCACAACTACAACTTCCCGCCGTACTCCACCGGTGAGACCGGCCGCGTCGGCTCGCCGAAGCGCCGCGAGATCGGGCACGGCGCGCTCGCCGGCCGGGCGCTCGTGCCGGTGCTGCCGTCGCGCGAGGAGTTCCCCTACGCCATCCGCCAGGTCTCCGAGGCGATGGGCTCCAACGGCTCCACGTCGATGGGCTCGGTGTGCGCCTCGACGCTGGCGCTGCTCCAGGCGGGCGTCCCGCTGCGGGCGTCGGTCGCGGGCATCGCGATGGGCCTGATCTCCGGCGAGGTCGACGGCAAGACCGAGTACGTCGCGATCACCGACATCCTGGGCGCCGAGGACGCGTTCGGCGACATGGACTTCAAGGTCGCCGGCACCCGCGAGTTCGTCACCGCGCTGCAGCTCGACACCAAGCTCGACGGCATCCCGGCCGACGTGCTGGCCGGCGCGCTGACCCAGGCCCGCGACGCCCGCATGGTGATCCTCGACGTGATGGCCGAGGCCATCGACGAGCCCGGCGAGATGTCGCTCAACGCGCCGCGGATCATCACCATGCGGGTCCCGGTCGACAAGATCGGCGAGGTGATCGGCCCCAAGGGCAAGGTCATCAACCAGATCCAGGACGACACCGGCGCGCAGATCACCATCGAGGACGACGGCACGATCTACGTCGGGGCCACCAACGGCGAGTCCGCGGAGGCCGCCCGCTCGATCATCAACGGCATCGCGAACCCGACGATGCCGGAGGTCGGCGAGCGCTACCTCGGCACCGTGGTGAAGACGACGAACTTCGGTGCGTTCGTCTCGCTGCTCCCGGGCAAGGACGGCCTGCTGCACATCAGCAAGCTGCGGGCGCTCGCGGGCGGCAAGCGCGTCGAGAACGTCGAGGACGTCGTCGCCGTGGGCCAGAAGGTCCAGGTGCAGATCGCCGAGATCGACGACCGCGGCAAGCTGTCCCTGGTGCCGGTCGTCGAGGAGTCCGACAGCGACGAGTCGGACGCGTAAGCCTCGTCCGTTGGCTTCTTCGGCAGCCCACCAGAAGCCCGGAACGACCCGCACCCTCCTGTCGGTGAAGGACGGGGGAGCACTCGTACGCCGTACGGTGCTCCCCGGAGGGCTGCGGGTCGTCACCGAGGCGATGCCCGGCGTCCGCTCCGCCTCCCTCGGGGTGTGGGTCGGCGTCGGCTCCCGCGACGAGTCCCCGCAGCTGTCCGGGGCGTCGCACTTCCTCGAGCACCTGCTGTTCAAGGGCACCACGTCCCGCTCGGCGCTGGACATCTCGGTGTCGCTCGACGAGGTGGGCGGCGAGTTCAACGCCTTCACCTCGAAGGAGTACACCTGCTTCCACGCGCGGGTGCTCGACGACGACCTGCCGCTCGCGATCGACGTGCTCGGCGACATCGTCACCTCCTCGACGATCGACGCCGAGGACGTCGAGGCCGAGCGTGAGGTGATCCTCGACGAGATCGCCATGCACGACGACGACCCCGACGACGTGGTCGGCAACGTGTTCGCCGAGAAGGCGTGGGGGTCCTCACCGCTCGGCCGGCCGATCGCCGGCACGGTGCCGTCGATCCGGTCGCTGACCCGCGCGCAGATCCTGCGCTACTACCGCTCCCGCTACGCGCCGGAGCGGATGGTGGTCACCGCGGCCGGCAACGTCGACCACGCCGACGTGGTCCGCCGGGTGCGCAAGGCGTTCTCGCGGGCGAACTTCCTGGCCGACACCAGCGTCCGGCCGGCCCCGGTGCGGCGCGGCGAGCGGTCCCGTCGTACGTCGCCCGGCGAGGTGGTCGTCGCGCGGCCCTTCGAGCAGGTGAACCTGGTGCTCGGCGTGAACGGCCTGGTCCGCACCGACGAGCGGCGCTACGCGCTCGGCGTGCTCAACGCGGCGCTGGGCGGCGGCACGTCGTCGCGGCTGTTCCAGGAGGTCCGCGAGCACCGCGGGCTGGCCTACTCGGTGTACTCCTACGCCGCGCACTACGCCGACGCCGGGGCGTTCGCGGTGGCGGTCGGCTGCCTGCCGACGAAGGTCGACGAGGTGCTGTCGGTGGTCCGCACCGAGCTCGAGCGGCTCGCCGAGAAGGGCATCGGCGAGGAGGAGCTGCGCCGCGGCAAGGGCCAGCTGCGCGGCACGCTCGTGCTCTCGCTGGAGGACTCCGGCTCGCGGATGTCGCGGATCGCCAAGGCCGAGCTGCTCTACGACGAGCTGCCCAGCATCGACGAGGTGCTGCGCCGCATCGACGACGTCACCCTCGACGACGTCAACGCGCTGGCCCGCTCGCTGTTCGCCCAGCCGCAGACGCTCGCCGTCGTGGGCCCGTTCGAGTCGCTGCCGGGCTAGGCCCTACAACGCGCGCAGGTGCCGCCCGCCCGGCGTACGCCCGCGGAAGACCACCACGACCAGTGCCGCGACCAGCAGCAGGAACGCGACCGGCGCGAGCGAGGCCAGCACCCCGGTGGCCGATCCGAACAGCTCGGCGACCAGCCGGACGGCGGTGAGGGCGGCGACGGCCGCGGCCAGGCCGCGCAGCCAGCCGGGGGAGCGGGGACCGGCGGCGACCGCGAGCGCGAACAGCAGCACGCCCAGGAACAGCAGGTCGTCACCCCGCGGCTCCAGGTCGTTGAGGGTGCCGGCCCGACCGGGGTGCGCCGGGTCGGCGACGGCGGCGAGCACGAGGGTGATCGCGGCCGGCACCGCGGCCACCGCCGCCAGCACCATCCCGGTCACCGCCACTCTTCGGTCGTCGACACGCAGCCGGTAGGCGAACAGACCGAGCAGCACGCAGGCCGCGAACCCGACCACCTGGAGCACCATCACGGTGCCGGCATGCGCGTCGTAGAAGTCCGCGACCGACGCCGCCGAGGCGTCCGCGTCGGGCAGGGTGAGGGCGCCCTCGCTGCCGAGCAGCAGCACCAGGAAGCCGATGCCGAACCAGCCGGCGGTGCGGTCGCGCACCCATCCGTCGCCCATGCCAGCAGCCTGCGGCTCCGGGCAGGGTGCGGCAAGAGCCCGAACGGGCCGGTCAGGAGGTCAGCGCGAGGAAGGCGCCGGCCACCGCGCAGCCCCAGAGCACGCTCGCGAAGGTGCCGATGATGAACCGCTCCGCGACCCCACCCGACGGCGCCTCCTCCGCCGGCCGGGTGGTCCCGCCCCGCAGCTCGCTGTAGCGGCCGAGGCCCTTCAGCGCCAGCACCACCGCCAGCCCCTCGGGCCAGCCGGCCGCGAGCGCGGCGAACACCGCGGCCCGCTCGAACCCGCCGATCCAGGCGCCGCCGCGCAGCACCTGCCCGGCCAGCTCCATGTCGGTGCGCCGGCTGCCGCGGTCGACCAGCCAGAGCACCGTGGCGGTGACCGGCCCGCCGCCCGCCACCGCGATCGCGAACAGCTCGACGACCAGCACCCGGCCCAGCAGGGTGTCGGGCGCGGTCACGCCACCGGACACGACGAGCACCAGGCCGAGCGCCACCAGCAGGCCGAGCACGGTGTACGCCGCGAGCCGGCCGGCCAGGTCGCGCACGGCCAGCGTCGGCGCCACGAAGCAGGCCACCACGAGCAGGCCGACCACCACTCCCACCAGCACGGTCACGGCGTCGGCCTCCCTTCGCTCGTCATCTCGGCGAGCAGGTCGCGCGCCAGGCGTCGCGCGCGTCGCTCGTCCACGAGGCCGGCCGCCTGGGCCCGCTGGCTCACCGCGGACTGGCTGATCCCGAGCCGCCGGGCGGCCTCGTCGTACGACAGCCCGTCGGCCACCGCGTCGAAGACCTCCCAGCCCCGCGCGGTGCGGCGCTCCAGGATCCCGGCCCACAGACCGAGCACGGTCTCGAGGTGCTCGGCACGGTACCGGTCGGCACCGACCACCGCGATCCGGTGCGGCGCCGACTTCGCGCGGGTGACCGCCTCGCGGGCCTGCACGTACGCCGGGCCGCGGCCGGCGCGGGTCTCGTCGGGCAGCGGCTCCTCGACCTCGCCGACGCCGAGCCCGACCCACCAGCCGCCGTCGCGCAGCAACGTGCCGACCAGCGCCACGGTGGTGTCCGGGTCGTCCACGACGGCCTGCACCTCGTCGCCGACCGTGCGCTGGGGGTCGCGCGCCGGGGGAGCCAGGCGGAGCCGCCGGACCGTCTCGTCGAGGCGGTCCAGCAGCGCGGGCACCTCGTCCGCGCGGGTCCGGCTGCCCTGCTGGTCGACGGTGAGCACGGTGAGCATCGCGACCTCCTTACTTCAGGTTCTGACCTGCAGACCATCTACATTAGATTATTTCCTAAAGCACGGCCAAGGCAGGCCTGGACCTGATGGCCGCCGCGGCGCCGCCCCGCCCTACAGTGAGGCGCGTGAGCGAGCGGATGCGGGTCGGCGTGCTGGGTGCGCGAGGCAAGGTGGGCCGCGAGGTCTGCCGGGCGGTCGAGGCCGCCGAGGACCTCGAGCTGGTCGCCGCGGTGGACACCGGCGCGGACGACGACTCCCTGGACGACCTGGTCGCCCGTGACGTGCAGGCGGTCGTCGACTTCACCCACCCCGACGTGGTGATGGACAACCTCGCGTTCTGTGTCGGGCACGGCATCCACGCGGTCGTCGGCACCACTGGCTTCGACGACGAGCGTCTGCAGCGGCTGCGCGGCTGGCTCGCCGACGCCCCGGGCACCGGTGTGCTGGTCGCCCCGAACTTCTCCATCGGCGCGGTGCTGATGATGCGGTTCGCCGCGGAGGCGGCGCCCTTCTACGAGTCCGTCGAGATCGTCGAGCTGCACCACCCCGACAAGGCCGACGCGCCTTCGGGGACCGCCCGGCGGACGGCGTCGCTGGTCGCCGACGCGCGCAGGCAGGCCGGCGCCGGCCCGGTGCCCGACGCCACCAGCACCTCGCTCGACGGCGCGCGCGGCGCCGACGTCGAGGGCATCCGGGTGCACGGGCTGCGGATCCGCGGCCTGGTCGCGCACCAGGAGGTGATCCTCGGCGGCCTCGGGGAGACGCTGACCATCCGGCACGACTCGATGGACCGGGTCTCGTTCACGCCCGGCGTGCTGCTCGGCCTGCGAACGGTGGCCGACCGCCCCGGCCTCACCGTCGGGTTGGAGGAGTACCTCGGGCTCGACTGAGCCCGCCCCGATACCGTCGTCGCCGTGCGGACCAAGCTCACCCTCGGCGTGATCCTGGTCGTCGTCGTCTTCTACGCGGTCACCATCGGGCTCAAGGGGGTCGCCCTGGTCGCGACCGGCACCGCCGTCGGGGTCGCGCTCGGGCTGGCGCTGCTCGTGCTGCCGGTGGTCGGGCTGCTGCTGGTGTACCGCGAGGTGGAGTTCGGGCGCCGTACCGCCCGGCTCGCCGACGCCCTGGAGTCCGAGGGCGGGCTGCCTCCCGACGACCTGCCGCGACGGCCGTCGGGGCGTGTCGACCGGGCCGCCGCGGACGCGCTGTTCGAGCGGATGCGCCGGGAGGCGGAGCTGCGGCCGGACGACTGGCAGGCCTGGTACCGCCTCGCGCTCGCGTACGACGCGGCCGGCGACCGCACCCGGGCGCGCGCGGCCGCCCGGCACGCGATCGCCCTGCACGGTTGAGTTTGCCGACATACTGCCTCCATGAGCAGCCACGCGATGGTCACGGTCCGCACCGACGCGGGCGACATGCCCGCCCACCTCTGGACACCCGACGGCGGCGGTGGCGCCGGGGTGGTGCTGCTCCAGGAGATCTTCGGCATCAGCCGCTACATCCAGACCCGCGGCGAGGCGCTCGCCGACGAGGGGTACGTCGTGCTGGCGCCCGAGCTCTACTGGCGCGTCGAGAGCTCTCCGATCGACGAGTCCGCGGAGGGCGCGATGGACGAGGCGTTCCGGCGGATGAACGCGCTGGACTGGCCGACGACCGTGCAGGACTCGGTGCACGCCCTGCAGGAGCTCCGGCGCCGCGACGAGGTGCACGGCGGCACCGGCGTGCTCGGCTTCTGCTTCGGTGGCGGGCTGGCGTTCAACGTGGCCGCCGACGAGGACCCCGACGTGCTGGTGAGCTACTACGGCTCCGCGCTGCCGAACCTGCTCGAGCTCGCCGACCAGGTGACCGCGCCGAGCATCTACCACTTCGGGCTCGCCGACGACTACATCCCCGCGCGGGTGGTCGGCCAGATCGAGGAGGCGGTCGCCACCGACCATCCCGACACCGAGTTCCACACCTACCCGAAGGCCAACCACGCCTTCGACAACTGGAACTTCGCGCTGCACGACAACGACGCGTCGGCGCTGGCCTGGGAGCGCACGCTGACCTTCCTGCACCGCGAGCTGCCGACCCGGTAGCGGCCCGGGTGTTGCAGGGTTCTGCAACCGCAGAAACCTGAGCCGACGCCGGTCTTTCCCGGCTCCGGCCCCGTTGGGAAGGGTGGAGAGCACAACACGTGCCTACGCGATCCGTGGGCACGTCCTCTCGGGAAAGGCAGACCATTGCCCAGCATCCACTCGTCCAGACGCCGTACGGCTGCGGTCGGCGTCGCCACGCTGGCCGCCGCGGCCATCTCCACCGGGGTGACCGCCACCGGGGCCACCGCCGCCGGCGACGGCCACACCCGCCAGGCGTCGCGCACCGGTGACCTCGCCGCCGCCGCGCTGCGCGCGGTCCAGACGCACCCGCAGGCGGTCCGCGACGGCGCCGGCCAGACGTTCCGCGTCAGCTCCGTGCTCGTCGACGCCGACGGCACCCGGCACGTCCGGATGACCCGCAGCTACCACGGCCTGCCCGTAGTCGGCGGCGACCTGGTCGTGCACCAGGGCAAGGGCGGCGCCTGGCAGGGCCGCAGCCAGACGCTCGCCGACGACCTGACGCTGGGCACCACGCCGACGCTGGGCCGGGCCGCCGCCGCGACCCGGGCGCTCGCGCCGAACCGGGTCACCCGGTCGATCACCGGCGACAAGGTCGACAGCACCCGGCTGGTCGTCGACGCCACCGGCGGCAGCCCCCGGCTGGCGTACGAGGTGGTCACCGGCGGCACCCAGGACGACGGCACCCCGAGCCGGCTCGCCTCGTACGTCGACGCGCGGACCGGCGCGCTGCTGCACCAGGAGCAGCAGGTCGAGACGGTCGACGGCAGCGGCGTCACCCTCTCCAGCGGCACCGTGCCGCTGAGCGTGACGCAGTCGGGGTCGACGTACCTACTGAAGAACGCGGGGATCCGCGGCAACACCTACACGACGGACATGAACAACAAGTCCGACTCGCTGGGCTGCCAGTACTTCGGGATCGGCTGCTCCGCCGGCACCCAGATCACCAGCACCACCACGACGTTCGGCAACGGCAGCAACAGCAACCGGGCCACGGCCGGCGCCGACGCGCAGTACGGCAGCAACGAGACCTGGGAGTACTACCAGGCCGTGCACGGCCGCAACGGCATCTTCGGTAACGGCCAGGGGTCGTTCAACCGGGTGCACTACGGCAAGAACTACGTCAACGCCTTCTGGGACGGCAGCAAGATGACGTACGGCGACGGCGACGGCACCAGCTACGGGCCGCTGGTCTCGCTCGACGTGGCCGGCCACGAGATGTCGCACGGCGTCACCGAGAACTCCGCGAACCTCACCTACTCCGGTGAGTCCGGTGGCCTCAACGAGTCGACGTCGGACATCTTCGGCACCGCCGTGGAGTTCTACGCCAACAACCCGAACGACCCGGGCGACTACCTCATCGGCGAGCAGTTCGACCTGAAGAACCACCAGGGTCTGCGCCGCATGGACAAGCCCAGCAGCGACGGCAGCAGCGCCGACTGCTGGAGCTCGACGGTCGGCAGCCTCGACGTGCACTACTCCTCGGGCGTCGGCAACCACTTCTTCTACCTGCTCTCGGAAGGCTCGGGCGCCAAGACCCTGAACGGCGTCTCGTACAGCTCGCCGACCTGCAACGGCTCCACCGTGACCGGCATCGGGCACGACACCGCCGAGAAGATCTGGTACCGCGCGCTCACCGTCTACATGACGTCGAACACCGACTACCACGGCGCGCGCACCGCGTCGCTCAACGCCGCCCGCGACCTGTACGGCGCCGGCAGCACGCAGTCCAACGCGGTGAACGCCGCGTGGGCGGGGGTCAACGTCAGCTGACCCGTCGCACCCCGCCGCCCTCCCGCCCGAACCTGCTCGGCGGGAGGGCGGCGACACTCTCCCGAGCCTGGAAGACTTCCGCACCGTGCCCGAGACGACCCTGCGCCCGCTGACCGACGACGAGCACCCGCTGGTGGAGAACCTGTGGCAGCTCTACCGGCACGACCTGTCCGAGTTCCGCGGCACCTTGCCCGACGAGCTCGGCCGGTTCGCCCCCGGGCACCTGCCGCTGCACCTGACCGGCGACCCGGACCGCACGGCGTACCTGGTCCGGCTCGACGGCAGGCCCGCCGGCTTCGTGCTGCTGCGCGGGCTGGTGGAGCGACCGCTGCGGATCGCGGAGTTCTTCGTGGCCCGCGCGGCCCGGCGGCAGGGCGTCGGTCGGGTCGCCGCACTGCGGCTGCTGGAGCTGCACCCGGGGGACTGGGAGATCGCCTTCCAGGAGGAGAACCCCTCGGCCGCACGGTTCTGGCGACGCCTCGCCGCCGAGGTGGCCGGCGACCGCTGGACGGAGGAGCGCCGGCCGGTGCCGGGCAAGCCGCACCTGCCGCCCGACGTGTGGCTCGTGCTCTCGGTCTGATCAGGCGGCGAGCTCGCCCACCGGCACGGCGACCGGGAGCACGTTGCCCGGCTGCGCCAGCGGGCAGGCCCAGGCCGGGTCGTAGGCGCAGGACGGGTTGTACGCGAAGTTGAAGTCGAGCACCTGCCGCTGCGGGTCGTCGGCGGTGCGCAGGTCGGCGCCCTTCACGGTGTCGAGCAGGTAGCGGCCACCGCCGTACGTCCCGCCGGGCCGGCCGGCCGACGCGTCCTTGACCGGCACGAACAGCCCGCCGGCGTACGACGCGAGGCGCCAGACGTCGAGACTGCCGACCTCGGGCACCTCCAGCACGCCGACCCGCTCGAACGGCACCACGCCGTCGGTGCCCGACGGCAGCTCGATCGAGGCCGGCTCGGCCGCCCCGACCTTCACCTCGAACCGCCAGGCCGGGTCGTACGGCGCGACCGGCAGCCCGTCGAAGGACGCGCGCTGGTCGCCGGTCAGCGGCGAGGCCGGGTGCGTCGCGAACAGGTCGTCGCGCACCTCGCGCCAGCGCGCGTGCCCCGCGGCGGGGTCGGCCGCGGCCCGCACCTCGGCGTAGAGCGCGAAGACCCGGCGCCTCCAGTCGGCGATGTCGTAGGCGTCCATTCCGTCGATGGTAGGGACCGACACCTACTCCGGCGGCAGACCCTTGCCCCGTCGGGCGTAGAGGTCGAGGACCACCTCGCGCGGGATCACCCCGCAGCGGCGCGCCCAGACCTCGTAGCGCTCCTCGAGCTCGGCGACCACGTCGGCGTGCTCGTCCGCGAGGTCGTGCTGCTCGGCCCGGTCGGTCCCGATGGCGTAGAGCTCCCACGGCCGGCCGTGCTTGCGCACCAGCTTCCACGGCCCGGACCGGACCGCGGAGTTGCCCTCGTGCTCCCAGAACAGGTCCCGGTCCTCGGCGCTCTCGCCGCGCAGCGCGGGCAGCATGCTCCGCCCCTCGGCCTCCGGCACCGGCCGCCCACCGCGGCTGTCGGGGTACGCCGCACCGGCGGCCTGCAGCAGCGTCGGCAGCACGTCGACGAGCTGGTGCGGCCGCCGGTGCAGCGTACCGGCCTCGACCCCCGTCTCGTCGAGGCCGGCCGGCCAGCGCGCGACGAGCGGCGTGGCGATACCGCCCTCGTGCACCCAGTGCTTGTACTCGCGGAACGGGGTGTTCGACAGGTGCGCCCAGGCGCGCCCGTAGGACATGTACGTCGACTCGCCGCCGGGCACCAGGCCGGGCACGTTCCCGGGGGTGACCGGCTCGCCCTCCCGGGTGGTGTCGCGCAGCGGCACGAACGCGGTGACGAAGTCGTGGTCGAGCTCCTCGGCGCAGCCGCCGTTGTCGGAGAGGAAGACCACCAGGGTGTCGTCGAGCCGGCCGAGCCGCTCCAGGGTGTCGAGCAGCCGGCCGATGCCCTGGTCCATCCGGTCGACCTGCGCGGCGTACACCTGCATCCGCCGGGCGTCCCAGTCCGGGTCGGGGTTGTCGGCCCAGGCCGGCACCCGCGGGTCGCGCTCGGCGAGGGCGGTGCCGCCGTGCTCGTCGGTGACGATGCCCTCCTTCTCGAGGCGGGCCAGCCGCTCCTCGCGGAGCACGTCCCAGCCCGCGTCGAAGCGGCCGTCGTAGCGGCGTACGTCGTCCTCGTGCGCGTGCAGAGGCCAGAGCGGCGCGGTGTAGGCGAGGTACAGGAAGAACGGGTCGTCGCCGCGCGCGGCGTCGTGCTCCTCGACGAACGACACCGCGTGGTCGCTGATCGCGTCGGTGTAGTACCAGCCGGGCTGATCCGCCTCGTGCTCGACGTTCGTCTCGTCGCGGGTGAGCGTGCGCGGCCGGTAGAAGCTGCCGGCGCCCTCCAGTGTCCCGAAGAACCGGTCGAACCCGCGGCGGGTCGGCCAGCTGCCGTTGGGCGTGTCCATGTCGGAGGCGAGGTGCCACTTGCCCGACAGGTACGTCGCGTAGCCGGCGTCCTGGAGCGCCTCCGCGGCGGTGACGCACCGCTCGGAGAGGTTGCCGGGGTAGCCGTCGGGGGTGTCGTCGAAGTTCAGGATGCCGACGCCGACCTGGTGCGGGTGCAGCCCGGTGAGCAGCGACGCGCGCGACGGGCTGCACCGCGCGGTGTTGTAGAACTGCGTGAACCGCACCCCCTCGCGGGCCAGCCGGTCGATGTTCGGGGTCTCGATCTCGCCGCCGAAGCAGCCGATGTCGGAGAACCCCATGTCGTCGGCGAGGACGAGCACGATGTCCGGTCGACGGGTCATGCCGCGGTGACCTTCTCGGCCGTCGGGGCGCCGCTCGAGGTCTCGTGCGCCCGCAGGTCGCGGCGGTGCGTCTCGGGGAGCAGCACCAGCGACACGATCGTGATCAGCGCCATCGCGATCACGTAGAGGGCGACCGGCCAGGCCGCGTTGTCGAACCGCTGGATCAGCAGCGTGCAGATCACCGGGGCGATCGCGCCGGAGGGCAGCACGCCGAACTGGTAGACCAGGGACATCCCGCTGTAGCGGACCCGGGTCGGGTACAGCTCGGCGAACAGCGCGCCCTCGGCGCCGAACATCGTGCAGGCCGCGAGCGCCCACCCGATCACCACCGCGACGGTGATCAGCGCGGCGTTCTTGGTGTCGAACAGCCAGAAGACCGGGAAGGCGCTGACCGCGGCGAGGGCGGCGCCGGCGAGGAACACCGGCCGCCGGCCGACGCGGTCCGAGACGTGCGCTGCCGCGAGGATCACGAAGAAGCCGACGACCGCGGCCACCAGCAGGGCGTTGAGGGCGACGGTGTTCTTCAGGGCGAGCACCGTGACGACGTACGTCACGAGGAAGGCGTTGTAGACGTTGAACGTCACCGACTCGCTGATCCGCGCGCCCATCGCCAGCAGCGTGGTCTTCGGGTGCCGGCGCAATACCTCGAGCATCGGCACCCGCGAGCGGGCGTCGCTCTCGACGAGGTCGCGGAAGGCCGGCGGCTCCTGGATCCGCATCCGGATGAACAGGCCGATGGCCACCAGCACGATGCTGGCGAGGAACGGGATCCGCCACGCCCAGGAGACGAACGCGTCGTCGCCGAGCGGGGACAGCCCGCGGACCGCGAGCGTGGACAGCAGCAGCCCGATCGGCACCCCGAGCTGCGGCCAGCTGGAGAACCAGCCGCGGCGACGGTCGGGTGCGTGCTCGACGCAGAGGATCACCGCGCCGCCCCACTCGCCGCCGAGCCCGATGCCCTGGAACATCCGCAGCAGCACCAGCAGCAGGGGAGCGGCGACCCCGATCGCGTCGTACGTCGGGAGCAGGCCCATCGCGAACGTGGACAGGCCCATGATCATCATCGTGACCACGAGCATCGGCTTGCGGCCCAGCCGGTCGCCGAGGTGCCCGAACAGCACGCCGCCGAGCGGGCGGGTGACGAAGCCGGCGGCGAACGTGGTGAACGCGGCGAGCGTGCCGGTCAGCGGGTCGACGGTCGGGAAGAACTCGGAGTTGAAGACCAGCGCGGCCATCGTCCCGTAGAGGAAGAAGTCGTACCACTCGACGACCGAGCCGATCAGGCTCGCCGCCGCGATCTGCCGGATCGACGCCTCCGGCTTGTCGGCGGCCGGGTCGGCCAGCACTGTCCTGCTCATCTCCGAGACCTCCGTCTGGTAGCGTCCCGTTCCATGGGACACAGCGACGTACGATGGGACATCAGAGTGGCCCACCGGACGACTCTCGTCAAATACGACCGGGAAACTCGACTTTGCTGGGGGCGCCGGTGAGCGAGTCGATCCGGCGCGCGGTGCAGACGCTCGACCTGCTGGCCCGCACCGACCGGGACCTGAGCATCCGCGAGCTGGCCGACCAGGCCGCCGTGTCCAAGAGCGCGGTCCAGCGGATCCTGGCGACCCTGGTCGAGGCCGGGCTGGCGGTGCAGGACCCGCGTTCGCGGCGCTACGGGCTGGGGCCGCGCACGCTGGTGCTCGGCACGGCGTACCAGAAGCGGATCGACCTGCGCTCGGTGGCGCTGCCGCACATGTCCCGGCTGCGCGACGTCACCGGCGAGACCGTCGGCCTGTCGGTCTCGGTCGGCGACGAGCTGCTGCACATCGAGCAGGTGGTCAGCGGCTCGGAGCTGCGGCGCACCTTCGACATCGGCCGGACGCTGCCGCTGTGGTGCGGCGCGCCGAGCCGGCTGCTGCTCGCGGACCTGCCCGACGAGGAGGTGCGCCGGATCCTGGGCGAACGCCGCCCGTCGGCGATCCGGCCGGCCGACCCGCCGAGCGCGGAGGCGCTCTTCGAGGCGGTGCGGGAGTCCCGGCGGACCGGCTACGGGCTCGCGTTCGGGGAGACGATCGCCGGGGTGAACACCGCGGCGGCGCCGCTGCGCGGGGCGGACGGGCGCACGGTCGCGACGCTGTCGGTGACGGGACCCTCGACCCGGCTGGACCGGGACGGCCTGGAGCGGTGCCTGCCCCGGCTGGTGCAGACGGCCGCGACGGTCAGTGGGCTGCTCGGCCACCACGCCTGACCGCGGCGCGCGGATGCGCGGCCGGCCGGTGCAGGATCAGGTGGGCCAGCAGCGCCCCGACCGTGGCGCCGGCGCTCGCCCCGGCGAGCCCGAGGGCGGGCACCCGGGGGACGAGGAACGCGGCCCAGAGCCCGAGAGCGACGAACGACGCGGTCACGACGCCCAGCACGATCCAGCGGTGCAGGCGGGGGAGCGGACCCAGCATGAGGCCCTCCAGTGGTCGAGATGACCGGAGCCCAATGCTCGGGTCGGCGTCCGGTGCCCCGGGCGCCCGGGTTCCAAACCTGGACGGGTCGGGACCGACCGGCCTCAGTCCTCGCCCAGGACGGTGTGCAGCCGCACCTGCTTGACCCGGACCGACCCGTCGCCGTCCAGGTCGAGCTCGCGGTGCGCGCCGTCGGGCGCCCAGCCGGCGCCGGTCAGGAAGGCCCGGCGGGCGTCGTCCTCGCTGTTCAGCCAGACCAGCGCGGTGCGGAACCGGTCGGCGCGCAGGGTATCCGCGCAGGCCTGGACCAGCCGGGAGCCGTGCCCGTGGTGGGTCTGGCCCGGGTCGACGGTGAGCTCGGAGACCTCGCCGTCGGCGATCGGGTCGGCGTCCGGGTCGGTCGCCGGACCGGTGACCGCGAAGCCGCGGACGGTGTTCCGCTCGAGGGCCACCAGCACCCGGTTGCGGGCGTCCTTCGGGGCGTGCAGGGACTGCGCCCACGCCGCGGCGAACTCGTCCGCGTCGAGCGCGTCGAGGACCTCGGCGGGCAGCAGGCCGGCGTACTGGTCGCGCCACGCGCGCACCTGGACGGCCGCGATCCCGGCCGCGTCGTCGGCCCACGCGACCCGGACGGAGACGTCGGCGGACGGCTGCTGGTGGTCGGTCACCCGGCCATTCTCCCGAGGGCCCGAATGTTACAGACCACCTGCCGTGCGGCGGTGCAGGTGTAACACTTTGCTGCTACCGTGGTGCGCGTGTACGGCAACGACTTCGCCCCGCAGGACGCCGAGCCGGCCCGCCCCGCCGCGCCGGCCGAGATCGAGCCCGGTCTGGAGGACTTCTGGCGCATCGTCGGCGCGGACGGCCGCATCGAGCCGCGGGACGCGATGCCCGAGGACTACCGCCGGTCACTGGTGCGGCAGATCGCCCAGCACGCGCACTCGGAGATCATCGGCATGCAGCCCGAGGGCAACTGGATCGGCCGCGCGCCGAGCCTGCGCCGCAAGGCGATCCTGATGGCGAAGGTGCAGGACGAGGCCGGCCACGGCCTCTACCTGTACGCCGCCGCGGAGACGCTCGGCGTCGACCGCGCAGACCTGCTCGACCTGCTGCACTCCGGGCGGCAGAAGTACTCCTCGATCTTCAACTACCCGACCCTGACCTGGGCCGACATCGGCGCGATCGGCTGGCTCGTCGACGGCGCCGCGATCGTCAACCAGGTGCCGCTGTGCCGCTGCTCCTACGGCCCCTACGCCCGGGCGATGATCCGGGTCTGCAAGGAGGAGTCGTTCCACCAGCGGCAGGGCTTCGAGGCGCTGAACACGCTCTCCCACGGCACCCCCGAGCAGCGCGCGATGGCGCAGGACGCCGTCGACCGCTGGTGGTGGCCGAGCCTGATGATGTTCGGCCCGCACGACGCCGAGTCGACGCACTCGGAGAAGTCGATGGCCTGGGGCGTCAAGCGGTTCTCCAACGACGACCTGCGGCAGCGGTTCGTGGACATGACGGTGCCGCAGTCCGAGGCGCTCGGGCTCACCCTGCCCGACCCCGAC
The DNA here is from genome assembly GCA_013361955.1 of Nocardioidaceae bacterium. GTDB lineage: Bacteria > Actinomycetota > Actinomycetes > Propionibacteriales > Nocardioidaceae > Nocardioides_B. The sequence goes on along the minus strand of JABFXA010000330.1, from coordinate 15,396 downwards.
CTGCGCTGGAACGAGGAGCGCGGCCACTACGACTTCGGCGAGATCGACTTCACGGAGCTGTTCGAGGTGATCAAGGGCAACGGCCCCTGCAACAAGCAGCGGATGGCGCACCGGCGCGGCGCGCACGAGGACGGCGCGTGGGCCCGTGAGGCGGCCACGGCGTACGCCGAGAAGCAGGCGGCGCGGAAGGAGGGGAGCGCGGCATGAGCGACCGGAGGAGCTGGCCGCTGTTCGAGGTGTTCGTGCGCTCGCGGCGCGGGCTGTCGCACGTGCACGTGGGCTCCCTGCACGCGCCCGACGCGGAGATGGCGCTGCGCAACGCGCGTGACCTCTACACGCGGCGCCAGGAGGGCGTGTCGCTGTGGGTGGTCGAGGCGTCGCAGATCACCGCGTCCAGCCCGGAGGAGAAGGACTCGTTCTTCGACCCGGCCGGCGACAAGATCTACCGGCACCCGACCTTCTACGACATCCCCGAGGGCGTGGAGCACCTGTGAACACCCGTGACTACGCGCTGTCGCTGGGCGACGACGCCCTGGTCGCCGCGCAGCGGATGGGGGAGTGGATCGCGGCCGCGCCGCAGATCGAGGAGGACGTCGCGGTCGGCAACATCGCGCTCGACCTGCTCGGCCAGGCCCGCTCGCTGCTGACCTACGCCGGCTCCCTCGAGGACCCGGTGCGCACCGAGGACGACCTGGCCTACTGGCGCGACGAGCGCGAGTTCCACAACGTGCACCTGGTGGAACGCTCCTGGGGGGTGCTCCCGGAGCGGCCGCGCGACTTCGGGGTGCTGGTCGCGCGGCTGCTGGTGCTCTCGACGTACCTCTGCGAGCTCTACGACCGGCTCAGCACCAGCACCGACGAGACCCTCGCGGCCGTCGCCGCCAAGGCGGTCAAGGAGGTCGACTACCACCGCGACCACGCCACCCTGTGGGTGCTGCGGCTCGGCGACGGCACCGAGGAGTCGCACACCCGGATGCAGGCGGCGCTCGACGCCGAGTGGCCGTACGTCGCGGAGCTGTTCGACGACGCCTGGGTCGACCCGACGCTGGTCGAGCGGGGCGTCGCGGTGCTGCCGTCGACCCTGCGCGACCCCTTCGACCTCCGCATCGTCGACGTGCTCGCCCGCGCGACCCTGCACCTGCCCGACGTCGCCGCCGCGGTCGGTGGTGGTCGTCGCGGCGTGCACACCGAGCAGATGGGCTACGTCCTCGCGGAGATGCAGCACCTCACCCGCTCCCACCCGGGGGCCACGTGGTGACGCGAGCCGCCGAGTTGTCAGGTCGTGTGGGGGCCCGGGCACCCGAGCGACCTGACAACTCGGCGGCGTGGCGCACCGCAGCGGCGGTCCTCGACCCGGAGGTGCCGGTGCTGACCATCGAGGACCTCGGCATCCTGCGGTCGGTCGACGAGACCGACGACGGGCTGCTGGTCACGATCACGCCGACGTATTCCGGCTGCCCGGCGATGGAGGCGATCCGGGCCGACCTGCTGGCGGCGTTCCGCGACGCCGGCCGCGACGACGTACGCGTGGAGTTCGTGCTGGCCCCCGCGTGGACCACCGACTGGATGAGCGACGAGGGCAAGCGCAAGCTCGAGGAGTTCGGCATCGCGCCCCCGCAGCCGCGGCCGCGCGACGGGGTGGTGGCGCTGACGCTGAGCCTGCGCTGCCCGCAGTGCGGCTCGCCCGACACCCGCGAGCTCAGCCGGTTCGGGTCCACCGCGTGCAAGTCGCTGTGGGTGTGCAACTCGTGCGCCGAGCCCTTCGACCACTTCAAGGCGATCTGAGATGAGTGCCTCCCACTCCGTCTTCCACCCGCTGACCATCGACGCGATCGAACCGCTCACCGACGACTCGGTGGCGATCACGTTCGCGGTGCCCGAGGACCTGCGCGACGACTACGCGTTCAGCCACGGCCAGCACCTGACCATCCGCACCGAGCTCGCCGGCGACGACGTACGTCGCAACTACTCGATCTGCTCGCCGGCGGGGTCCGGACGGCTCCGCGTCGCGGTGAAGCGGCTGCCCGGCGGGGCCTTCTCCGAGCATGCGCTCGACGTGCTGAACAAGGGCGACGTGCTCGACGTGATGACGCCGAGCGGCCGGTTCTTCACCGAGCTCGACCCGGCCCACGAGAAGCACTACGTGTGCGTCGCCGCCGGGTCCGGCATCACGCCGGTGCTGTCCATCGTGGCGAGCACGCTGGCGGCCGAGCCGCGGTCGTCGGTGACGCTGTTCTACGCCAACCGCACGCACAAGACGGTGATGTTCCTCGAGGAGGTCGAGGACCTCAAGGACCGCTACCCGGACCGGTTCCAGCTGATCCACGTGCTCTCCCGCGAGCCGCAGGAGGTGGAGCTGTTCTCCGGCCGGCTCGACGCCGAGCGGATGCAGCGGTTCCTCGACGGCATCGTGCCGCCGGACACCGTCGACGAGTGGTTCCTGTGCGGTCCGTTCGAGATGGTCTCCGACCTGCGCCGGCTGCTGGCCTCGCAGGGCGTCCCGAAGCGGCACGTGCACGCCGAGGTGTTCCACGTCGAGTCCGCGCCGCCGGTGCGCCGTACGCCGGTGGAGACCGCGGACGGCGAGGGCGCGAAGGTGACGATCACCCTCGACGGCCGCACGTCGACGTTCACGCTGCCCACCGACGGCCCGGCCGTCCTCGACGGGGCGCTGCAGGTCCGCTCCGACGCGCCGTTCGCCTGCAAGGGCGGGGTCTGCGGCACCTGTCGCGCCAAGCTCCTCGAGGGCACCGTCGAGATGGACACCAACTGGGCGCTCGAGCCCGACGAGGTGGACAAGGGCTACGTGCTCACCTGCCAGTCGCACCCAACGTCGGAGACCGTCCGACTGGACTACGACGCGTGACGGACTACCGCGACCTGAACCGCGCGTCGTGGGACGAGCGCGTCCCGGCGCACGCGGCGTCGGCCGACTACGACCTGCAGCGGTACCGCGACGACCCGGAGGCGATCTCCGACGTGGTCCGGTTCGACCTGCCGCGGCTCGGCAGCATCGAGGGCCTGCGCGGGGTGCACCTCCAGTGCCACATCGGCACCGACACGCTGTCGCTGTCCCGGCTCGGCGCCCGCATGACCGGGCTCGACTTCAGCCCGGCCGCGGTCGAGCAGGCCCGGGCGCTGGTGGCGGAGACCGGCGACGAGGTCGAGTTCGTGGCGGCCGACGTGTACGACGCGGCCGACGTGCTGGGCGAGCACCGCTTCGACCTGGTGTTCACCGGCATCGGCGCGCTCTGCTGGATCCCGGACATCCGCCGCTGGGCCGGCGTGGTCGCGCGGCTGCTCGCCCCGGGCGGCCGGCTGTTCCTGCGCGAGGGACACCCGGTGCTCTGGTCGCTGGCCGACCCGCGGCCCGACGGGCTGCTCGCCCTCGAGCACCCGTACGTCGAGCGCGAGGAGCCGACCGTGTGGGAGGAGGGCGGCACGTACGTCGACACCGATGTCGAGTTCGAGCACAACACCACCCACGAGTGGAACCACGGCCTCGGCGAGACGGTGACCGCGCTCCTCGACGAGGGGCTGGCGGTCACCGGGCTGACCGAGCACGACTCGGTGCCGTGGGACGCCCTGCCCGGGATGATGGACCGGGTCGGCGGGGGCGAGTGGCGGCTGCGCAACCGGCCGTGGCGGCTGCCGCACACCTACACGCTGCAGGCGGTCCGACCGGGCTAGACCCAGTCGCGCAGCGCGAGGTCGAGTGCGGACACCAGCCGGTCGAACGAGCGGTCCACGTCGCGCGGCATCCCGAACCCGTGCGCCGCCTCCAGGCTCACGAACCCGTGCAGCGTGCTGCGCACGAACCGCGCCGCGTCGACCGCGTCGTCGCCGGTGATCCGGTAGCCGGCGAACACGCCGTCCAGCACGTCGAGGACCTCGCCGGCCGCCTCGACGTACGCCGGGTCGTCGGGGCGGGCGCGGAGCAGGTACTCGTAGCGCCCCGGGTGCGCGTGCGCGTAGCCGCGGTAGGCGTCGGCGACCGCGCGCAGGGCGTCGGCCCCGGCGCGCCCCGTGGCGGCCCGGCGCGCCTCGACCGCCAGCTCACCGGCCACGGTCGCGGCCAGCCGCGCGTGCAGGTCGTCGAGGCCGCCGACGTGCTTGTACAGGCTGGGCAGCGCGACCCCGAACCGCTTGGCGAGCGCGGCCAGGGTGAGCTGCGCGGCGCCGGTCTCGTCGACCAGCACGGCGGCCTCGGCGACCACGACGTCGGGGGAGAGGCCGGCCCTAGGCATGCGCGGCCAGCCGGGCGACCGCGTCGGCGACCAGCTCCGGAGCCTGGGCCTGGGGGTAGTGGCCGACGCCCGCGGCCATCACCACCTCGGCACCGAGCCGGGAGCCGATCCACTGTGCCTCGGCGGCCGGGTCCTTCCAGTCCACGTCGTCGCTGCCCATCACCACGACCGCGGGGGAGCGCACCTCGTCGAGCCGGGCCTCCGCCGGTGCGTGCGAGGTGCGGGTGGTGCGCACGAACGCCTTCCAGTGCCCGGGCCGACGCAGGTTCTCGCGTACGGCGGCGGTGTGCTCGTCGTACCCCTCGGGTCGCCGGCCGGGCGTCCACTTCGGGTAGTAGGCCAGGTACGCCGCGGGGCCCCACGGCTTGACCAGGGCCAGCCGGAACACCAGCCCGACGAGCGCGCTGCCCGGCGGGTTCCGGACGAACGGGCCGACCAGAGCGAGCCCGGACACCGCGGACGGCTCGTCGGCGGCGGCGATCACGGCGGCCCCCGCGCCCATCGAGTTGCCGACCAGCAGCGCCGGGCCGCCGAGCTCGTGCACCAGTGCCAGCGCGTCGGAGGCCAGTGCGACGTCGTCGTAGCGGGTGAACGTCGGGTCGGAGTCGCCGTGCCCGCGCAGGTCGAGGCAGGCCACCCGGAAGCCGCGCGCGGTGAGCAGCGGGACCAGGTGCCGGAAGGAGGAGCGCAGCTCGCCCATGGCCGGCAGGCAGACGACGAGCGGGCCGTCGCCGGGGCCGGCGACGTCGTAGGCGACCCGGCCCTCTGGCCGGGGGAGGAACTGGGTAGTTGTCATAGCCGAAAGGCTAATGATATTAGCCAGAGTGGTCAAGGCCGGTCCAGGACCAGTGCGGGACCGGAAGCCCCGGCGGTACGTCGTCGGGTGATGCGGGGTAGCGCGCCATCGACGTGGTGGTGGCCCAGGCGAAGTAGTCGTGCAGCGCCTGGCGCAACGGCTCGTCATCGATCCCGACGTCGGCCAGGGCCTGGTCGAAGCACGCGATCGCCCGCCGGTCCATCTCGGCGTGCTCGCCGTTGCCGCTGTGCAACCGGAGGACGGACGACTCGTCGCCGTACCGGTCGCTGTAGGTGGGCGGGCCACCCAGCGCCTCCGCCCAGTACGCCGCCAGCCGCTCGGTGTGCTCCGGGTGGAAGCCGTGGCGGAAGGCGTGCGCCACCACCTCGTCGGCCAGCACCCGCTCGTGCCACGCCGTCGCCAGGCGCAGCACCCCTTCGTCGCCCCCGACGGCGTCGTACAGGCTCGTCATGCCGCCGAGCCTAGACACGAAGCGGCGTGCCCGGACATCCCTCGGGACACCCCCTACGCTGGGCCCGTGCAGCAGTACCTCGACCTCCTCCAGCGGATCCTCGACGACGGCGCGGAGAAGGGCGACCGCACCGGCACCGGCACCCGGTCGGTGTTCGGGCACCAGATGCGCTTCGACCTCACCGCCGGCTTCCCGCTGGTCACCACGAAGAAGATCCACACCCGCTCGGTCTTCGCCGAGCTGCTGTGGTTCCTGCGCGGCGACACGAACGTCACGTGGCTGCAGGACCGGGGCGTGACGATCTGGGACGAGTGGGCCGACGCGAACGGCGACCTCGGGCCGGTCTACGGCTACCAGTGGCGGTCCTGGCCGGCCCCCGACGGCCGGCACGTCGACCAGATCGCCCAGGTCGTCGCCGCGATCCGCCGCGACCCGGACTCGCGCCGGCACCTCGTCTCCGCGTGGAACGTCGCCGACATCCCGCAGATGGCGCTCGCGCCGTGCCACGCGCTGTTCCAGTTCTACGTCGCCGACGGGCGGCTGAGCTGCCAGCTCTACCAGCGCAGCGCCGACGTGTTCCTCGGCGTGCCGTTCAACATCGCGTCGTACGCGCTGCTCACGCACATGGTCGCGCAGGTCACCGGTCTGCAGGTCGGCGACTTCGTGCACACGCTCGGCGACGCGCACCTGTACGCCAACCACCTCGACCAGGCGCGGCTCCAGCTGACCCGCGAGCCGCGTCCGCTGCCGACGCTGCGGCTCGACCCGTCGGTGACCGAGCTCGACGCCTTCGACCTCGAGCACATCGCGGTGGAGGGCTACGACCCGCACCCGGGGATCAAGGCGCCGATCGCCGTATGAGCCGTCCGGACAAGAGGGTCGTGATGGTCGCGGCCGTGGCCGACAACGGCGTGATCGGGCTCGGCGGCGACATCCCCTGGCACATCTCGGAGGACCTCAAGCACTTCCGCGAGACCACCCGCGGCAACACCGTGGTGATGGGACGGACGACGTACGAGGGGATCGGGCACCCGCTGCCGTACCGCACGAACGTCGTGGTCACCCGCACTCCCGGCTGGCACGCCGACGGGGTGTTCGTCGCCGGCAGCATCGAGGAGGCTCTCGAGCTGGCTCGTGGCTTCGACGGCGACATCATGATCGGCGGGGGCACCCAGGTGTACGCCGCCGCGATGCCGTACGCCACCCACCAGGTGCTCACCGAGGTGCACGTGTCGCCCGCGGGGGACACGCACTACCCGGAGTTCGACCGGTCGGAGTGGCGGGAGACCCGCCGGGAGGAGCGCGACGGGTACGCGTGGGTCTGGCTGGAGCGCGCCGGGCGATAGCCTGAGGCCCATGAGCACCGGCACGCTTCCTCCTGCCCCGTTCGGACGGGTGCTCACCGCGATGGTGACCGCGTTCCACGACGACGGGTCGGTCGACCTCGAGGGCACCGCGCGGGTGGCCGAGCACCTCGCCGACCACGGCCACGACGGCGTCGTGGTGTCCGGTACGACGGGCGAGTCGCCGACCACCAGCACCGAGGAGGACGCGAACATCCTCCGCGCGGTCGTCGAGGCCGTCGGCGACCGGGTCCAGGTGGTCGCGGGGGTGGGCACCAACAACACCGCGCACTCCGTGGAGCTCGCCGTGCAGGCCGAGAAGGTCGGCGCCGACGGGCTGCTGGTGGTGACGCCGTACTACAACAAGCCCACGCAGGAGGGGCTGGCCGCGCACTTCGAGACGGTCGCCAACGCCAGCGGGCTGCCGGTGATGCTCTACGACATCCCTGGGCGCGCCGGCACCAAGATCGCCGAGGAGACCTACCACCGCGTCGCGGGCCACGAGCGGGTGGTCGCGGTCAAGGACGCGGTCGGCGACTTGTTCCGCGGCGTGCGGATCATGGACGAGACCGGCCTGTCCTTCTACTCCGGCGACGACGTCCTCAACCTCGGCTGGCTGACGCACGGCGGCTGCGGCATCGTGTCCGTGGTCGGGCACGTCGCCGGCGACCACTACCGCGCGCTCGTCGACGCCGTCGACCGCGGCGACCTGCCCGAGGCGCTCGCGACGTACCGGCGGCTGGCGCCGCTGGTGACCACGATCATGACCACCGCCCAGGGGGCGATGACAGCCAAGGCTGCGCTCGAGCAGATGGGCGTGCTGACGAACCGCAACGTCCGCCTGCCGCTCGTGCCCGCGGACGACGCCCTCGCCGGGCGGGTCCGTGCCGAGCTGGTCGCGCTCGGGCTCCTCGACTGACCGACAGCGAAAGGTCTCCATGAGTCATCCCCATCCCGAGCTCGCCGCGCCGCGCCCGCTCGTCGAGAACGGCCTGCGGGTGATCCCGCTCGGCGGCCTCGGCGAAGTGGGCCGCAACATGACGGTCTTCGAGTACGCCGGCCGGCTGCTCGTCGTCGACTGCGGCGTGCTGTTCCCCGAGGACCACCACCCCGGCGTCGACCTGATCCTCCCGGACTTCGAGCCGATCCGGGACCGCCTCGACGCCATCGACGCGCTGGTGCTCACGCACGGGCACGAGGACCACATCGGCGCGGTGCCGTACCTGCTCCGCGAGCGCGGCGACATCCCGCTGGTCGGGTCGAAGCTGACCCTCGCGCTGTTGATGTCGAAGCTGCGCGAGCACCGGCTCAAGGAGACCGCGCAGCACGAGGTCAAGGAGGGCGACACGATCGCCTTCGGCCCGTTCCAGCTGGAGTTCGTCGCGGTCAACCACTCCATCCCCGACGCGCTCGCGGTCGCCATTCGCACCGGCGCCGGCACCGTGCTGCACACCGGCGACTTCAAGATGGACCAGCTGCCGCTGGACGGCCGGATCACCGACCTGCGAGCGTTCGCCCGGCTCGGCGAGGAGGGCGTCGACCTGTTCATGGTCGACTCCACCAACGCCGAGGTACCCGGCTTCACGACCGCGGAGAAGGACATCACCCCGGTGCTCGACCGGGTGTTCCGGCAGGCCGACCAGCGGGTCATCGTGGCCTGCTTCGCCTCCCACGTGCACCGCGTGCAGCAGGTGATGGACGCCGCGGTCGCGCACGGCCGCAAGGTGGCGTACGTCGGCCGCTCGATGGTCCGCAACATGGGCGTGGCCCGCGACCTCGGCTATCTCAAGGTGCCGCCGAACACCCTGGTCGACGCCAAGGAGCTCGCCGACCTGCCGCCCGAGCGCACGGTGCTGATCTCCACCGGGTCGCAGGGCGAGCCGCTCTCGGCGCTGTCGCGGATCGCGCAGCGCAACCACAACTTCGTGCACCTCGAGGAGGGCGACACCGTGGTGCTCGCCTCCTCGCTGATCCCCGGCAACGAGAACGCCGTCTACCGGGTGATCAACGGCCTCACCCGGTGGGGCGCGACGGTGGTGCACAAGGGCAACGCGCTCGTGCACGTGTCCGGGCACGCGTCGGCCGGCGAGCTGCTCTACTGCTACAACGTGGTCCGGCCCAGCAACGTGATGCCGGTGCACGGCGAGATCCGGCACATGAAGGCGAACGCCGACCTCGCCCGCTCCACCGGGGTGCCGAACGTCGTGGTCGCCGAGGACGGCGTGGTCGTCGACCTGGTCGACGGCAAGGCGGCGGTCGCCGGCAAGGTCGAGTGCGGCTACGTGTTCGTCGACGGCTCGTCGGTCGGCGACATCACCGAGTCGTCGCTGAAGGACCGCCGGATCCTCGGTGAGGAGGGCTTCATCTCCGTCGTCGTGGTGATCGACTCGGTGACCGGCAAGGTGGCCGGCGGCCCGGAGATCCACGCCCGCGGCTTCGCCGAGGACGACACGATCTTCGACTCGATCAAGCAGCCGATCATCGACGCGCTCGACCAGGCGTCCCGCGACGGCGTCGACGACACCTACCAGCTGCAGCAGACCATCCGGCGGGTGATCGGCCGGTGGGTGTCCAACGCGCACCGCCGCCGCCCGATGATCATCCCGGTGGTCGTCGAGGCGTAGCCCGGGGGTACTGGTCAGGCCGGCTCGGCGCCGCGCCGGTTGCGGGCCTTGTCGGCGTACATGTCGCGGTCCGCGGCGTCCATCAGCGCGCGCGGCTCGAACGCCCGGTCGGTGCTCGCGACGCCGACGCTGGACCGGAGCCGGACGTGGCGGCCGGTCGAGCCCACCTCGAGCGCGTCGACGGCCTCGCGGACCCGGTCGGCCAGCACCAGGCCGGTGTCCAGGTCGGCGCCGCGCGCGAGGACCACGAACTCGTCGCCGCCGAGCCGGGCCACCAGGTCGTCGGCCCGGGCCACCCCGCGGATCGCCATCGCCACCGTGCACAGCACCTGGTCGCCGACCACGTGCCCGTAGGTGTCGTTGATCTCCTTGAAGTCGTCGAGATCGACCATCAGCAGGCTCACCTGCAGGTCGTCGCCGTACCGGCGGCCGCCGACCGGGGGCAGGTCGTCGAGCTCGCCCTGCAGGCTGCGGAGCGCGTCGTCGAGCGCGCGGCGGTTGCCGACGCCGGTCAGCGGGTCCTCGAGCGAGGCGCGCTGGGCGAGCAGCGTCTCCCGGTTCAGCCGCTCCACCTGCAGCGCGGCCTGCGCGCCCTGGAGGGTGCTGAGCCGCTGCTTCCAGAGCACCCGGGAGAGCAGCTGCGCGTACGAGCGTCCGGCGGCCGCGCCGGCGACCCCGAGCTGGGCCTCCATCTCCACGACCAGCCACTGGGCGCTGGCCACCACCTGCCAGTCACTGGCGGTGGTCGAGAACGTCGCGGCCTCGCGCGCCACCTGGGCGGCCTCCTCGCGGTCGCCGAGCGCCCACAGCGCCCGCGCCAGCGCGCCGCCGACGACGGCACGGCTGCCGGCGTAGTCGGGGTGGTCCTCGGCCTGGAACGCCTGCCACAGCTCGTCGAGCGACTGCCGGGCCCGCTCGCGGGGGCGGGCGCAGAGCTCCATCGCGCGGCAGGCGGCGAGGAGCTCGCCGCTGCTCGCGTCGCCCGCGGCGTCGACGGCCCGCACGGCGTACCCGTGCCCGTCCCGCCGGTGCCGGAAGATCTCCTCGGCCCGCTCGGCGCCCGGGAACACCCGCTCCAGCTCGTCGGCCCAGCGCAGGTGCAGCTCGGCGAGGTTCATCAGGTCGATGACGGGCGCGGTCGGCAGCGGGATCGGGCTGGCGTCGAGCTCCTGGGCCCGCACCAGGTGCGGCTCCGCGAGCTCGTAGAGCCTTAGCTCGAGGTAGGCGTAGCCGAGGCCGGTGTGCGCCCAGCAGCGCAGCCCCCGGTCGTCGCACGCGGCCAGCTCCACCTCGGCACGGGCCAGGTCGATCAGGGCCGGCTCCACCCGGTCCTGGCGGGCCTGGGCCATCGCCCGCAGGGACAGCCCGTTGGACGTCCAGCCGGCGTCGTCGGCCTCGACGGCGAGCGCGATGCACCGGTCGCAGGCGGCGTACGCCGCGGCGTTGTCGCCCTGGATGTGCCGGGCCACCGAGACGGCGTACCAGAGCGCGGCCTGGGCGGACGGTAGGTGCGCGGACGCCTCGGCCAGGGCGGCGTCGGCCAGGCGCAGGGCCTCCTCGGGCTTGCCGTCCTGGGCCAGGCCCATGACGTGCGCGGCCGTCTCGGTGAGGGTCACGCGGCAATTGTCCCGGATCGCGGCGGTCCGGACCGGCGATCGGGGAGGTTCGGTGCGGTCAGCCGAACGCGGGCGGGCGGCGGTAGCGGTACCGGGTCCGGAAGAACGCCAGCACCGGCCGGCCGCCGGGCGACCGCTGGACGGCCGTCGGCAGGTCGGGCTGCGAGGCGTCGAAGGCCAGCGTGACGCCGTCGTCGTCGGGGTGGTTCGGGTCGTAGACGCGCAGCGTGACCCGGTCGTCGTCGAGGTGGTACCCGTAGACCAGCACCTGGTGGTGCTCGCCGAGCCGTCGCGGGTCGGCAGAGCGGACCTGGACCAGCCCCAACGGCGAGGGCCGGCCGGCGTCGACGTCGCGACGTACCAGCGGCCAGGCCTCCTTCACGGTGACCCAGGACCGGCCGTGCGGCGCGAGCCCGTGCTCGGACAGCCAGGTCTCGCCGTCGGGCAGGCCCGGCTGCATGAGGTGCAGGTAGGTGAGCACGCCGCGGGGCAGGTCGAAGCTGGCGAAGATCCGCTCCACCAGGTAGTCGAACAGCGGCCCGCTCGACGGTGGCGTGGTGTCCGGCGGCGGCTCCCGCCCGGCCTGGTGCAGGTCGCGGGCGGCGTACGTCATCCCGCCGCAGAGCCCGTTGGCCGCGTCCCCCAGCCCGATCCGCTGCCCGAGCAGCCGCACGGTCAGCGCCGGCACGTGCGGGAACGCGTTGGGGAAGTGGAACCCCGACGTGGACGGCAGGAACCCCGGCACCACCGGCATCCGCCGAGCCTGGCACAGCGCTGTCTGCGCTCGCTTCGCTCGCGCGTGTCCGCCGCGTCGAAGATCCTGTCTTCCCTCGTCGCAGGTCACCCCTCCTCCGCTTCGCTCCTCCGGAGTGCCCTGCTCCTCAGTCCAGACAGGATCGGCGGCGGACGCTCCCGCTGGGTCGCTGCCCAGCGTCCGGGCTGGTTTCGAGGCTCGCTTCGCTCGCACCTCAACCAGCGCCGTGGCGGAGCCGCGCCCATCCAACCGGCGTGTGAAGCATGTGACGGGTGTGGCGATCCCGTAGATTCGTCAGCATGGCGACCCGTACGTCTTCCCCACCGGCGTCGCGGAACCGGGGCGCGTCGAAGAAGGCGTCCTCGGCCACGACCCGGTCGTCCGGTGGCCAGTCCCGCAAGAAGAAGCCCGCGAGCAAGGGCAAGGGGCGCGCGACAGCGACGCGCCCGGCGCCGCGAGCGGTCCGCAACGGGACTGGCCCCGTCGCGATGCTGTTCCTCGCCCTCGGGCGGGCGGTCGCCGCGGTCTGGCTGGGCGTGGCCCACCTGCTCGGCGCCGGTGTGCGCAAGATCGGGCACACCGCCCGCGAGCTCGATCCCGAGCACCGGCGCGACGGCGCGGGGCTGTTCCTGATCGGCCTGGCCGTGGTGGTCGCGGCGGCGGTCTGGTGGCAGCTGCCCGGGGGCGTGGGCGACAGCACCCGCACGGTCGTCAACGGCTCCGTCGGGCTGCTCGGCTGGTTCGTGCCGCTGCTGCTCTGCTTCGTCGCCTGGCGCAACCTGCGCAACCCGGAGAGCAACGGCCCGGCCGGCCGTCAGATCATCGGCTGGGCGGCGCTGCTGTTCGGGATCCTCGGCATGGTGCACATCGCCAACGGCATGCCGCAGCCGCACCGGGGCGACACCGAGGACCTGCAGCAGGCCGGCGGCGCGATCGGGTTCGTGATCGGGTCGCTGTTCATGGACCTGCTGCGCAGCACGTACGTCGTGGTCCCGCTGCTCGCGCTGCTCACGTTCTTCGGCGCGCTGGTGATCACCGGCACACCGCTGTACCAGCTCCCGGCCCGCCTCGGAGCCGGCCGTGACCGGCTGCTCGGCCGCACGCCGGCCGGCGAGGAGGCGTCCGCCGAGGACGACACCCAGCCGATCAAGCGCACCCGGCCGCGGCGCCGGGTGGGCTCGATGGCCGACGATGTGGACCCCGACCGCGGCGACCTGCCGTACGACAGCCCGGTGCTCGAGGACGGGCCGAAGAAGCGCCGCGGCAAGGCGGCGGACGTCCCGGAGCAGGCCGAGCCGCCCGCCGAGGAGAAGTCCGAGGCGCCGCCGCACACGCCGCTGCCCGCCCGCGTCGAGCAGCTCGCGCTGTCCGGCGACATCACCTACACGCTGCCGGGCAACGACGTGCTCCGGCCCGGCTCGCCGCACAAGGCGCGGTCGAAGGCGTCCGACCAGGTGGTCGAACGGCTCACCGAGGTGCTCGAGCAGTTCGACATCGACGCCCAGGTCACCGGCTACACCCGCGGCCCGACGGTCACCCGCTACGAGGTCGAGCTCGGCCCGGCGGTCAAGGTCGAGAAGGTCACCGCGCTCGGCAAGAACATCGCGTACGCCGTCGCCTCGGCCGACGTCCGGATCCTGTCGCCGATCCCGGGCAAGTCGGCGATCGGCATCGAGATCCCGAACTCCGACAAGGAGATCGTCTCGCTCGGCGACGTGCTGCGCTCGCCGACCGCTCGCAACGACCACCACCCGATGATCGTCGGGCTCGGCAAGGACGTGGAGGGCGGCTTCGTCGTCGCGAACATGGCGAAGATGCCGCACCTGCTGGTCGCCGGCGCCACCGGCTCCGGCAAGTCGTCGTTCGTGAACTCGATGATCACCTCGATCCTGATGCGCTCGACGCCCGACGAGGTGCGGATGATCCTCGTCGACCCGAAGCGCGTGGAGCTGAACGTCTACGAGGGCGTCCCGCACCTGATCACGCCGATCATCACCAACCCGAAGAAGGCCGCGGAGGCGCTGGCCTGGGTCGTGCGCGAGATGGACATGCGCTACGACGACCTCGCGGCGTTCGGGTTCCGGCACGTCGACGACTTCAACAAGGCGGTGCGCGCCGGCAAGGTGCAGGTGCCGCCGGGCAGCGAGCGGGTGCTCGCGCCGTACCCGTACCTGCTGGTGGTCGTCGACGAGCTCGCCGACCTGATGATGGTGGCGCCGCGCGACGTGGAGGACGCGGTCGTGCGGATCACCCAGCTGGCGCGGGCCGCGGGCATCCACCTGGTGCTGGCCACGCAGCGGCCGTCGGTCGACGTGGTCACCGGCCTGATCAAGGCGAACGTGCCGTCGCGGCTGGCGTTCGCGACCTCGTCGCTCGCCGACTCGCGGGTGATCCTCGACCAGCCCGGCGCCGAGAAGCTGGTCGGCCAGGGCGACGGGCTGTTCCTGCCGATGGGAGCCGGCAAGCCCGTGCGCGTGCAGGGCTCGTGGGTCACCGAGGCGGAGATCCACGAGGTCGTGAAGCACTGCAAGGAGCAGCTCGCACCGACGTACCGCGAGGACGTGACCGCGCCGGCGTCGTCCAAGCGCGAGCTCGACGACGACATCGGCGACGACCTCGACCTGGTGGTCCAGGCCGTGGAGCTGGTGGTGACGTCGCAGTTCGGGTCCACGTCGATGCTGCAGCGCAAGCTGCGGGTCGGCTTCGCCAAGGCGGGCCGGCTGATGGACATCCTGGAGAGCCGTGGTGTCGTCGGGCCGAGCGAGGGCTCGAAGGCGCGCGACGTGCTCATCAAACCGGACGACCTGGACGACGTCATCGCGACGTTGCAGGCCGAGTAGGGGACGCAGGGGAGCGTAGGGAGCCGATGACCGCCATGCCCGAACCGGAGCTGGAGCCCACCCCGGAGGACACCGCCTCCGGCCACGACGACACCGCCACGACCGGACGCCCGGTCGTGGTCCGCCGCAACGCCGGGCTGGCCGCCCTGGTCGGGGGTGTCGCCTCCGCCGTGGCGATCGCCTACCTCGCCCGGGCCGCGCAGTCCGGCGCGCCGCTGGACTGGCTGCTGTGCCTGGTGATGGCCGGCGTCGGCGCCAACTACCTGTCGAACTTCGTCGACGCCCGCACCCCGCTGCTGGTCGCCGACGACCTCGGCGTCCGGATCCGCCTGGGCCGCCAGTGGCGCGGGCTGCCGTGGGACGCCGTCGGCGAGGTCCGCATCGTCCCCCGCCGCGGGTTGCTGCGCGACGGCCGGCTGATGTTCGCGCCGCGCAGCCTCGGCCGCGCCCTCGACGGTCTGGAGCCACGGGGTCGCCGGGCGGCAGCCCTCAACCAGAAGCTGTACGGCGCCGCGCTCGCCGTCCCGATGAGCGTCACCACCCGCGTGTCCGCGCCGGGGGAGTCGCTCGCCGACGGGCTGCGCTCGATGACCGCTGGCCGGGTGCCCGTCGTCGTCGACGAGCCCGAGCCCGAGCCCGTCCCGGAGCCGGTGGTCGAGACCGCCGCACCGGAGCCGTCGGCCGTCGAGCCCGAGCCGACCCCG
>JABFXA010000218.1 GCA_013361955.1 Nocardioidaceae bacterium | reverse complement strand
CGCGGACGTACGCGCCGCGGCCGGAGTCGCCGCCGGAGACACGCTCGACGTGGAGGTGGTCGTCGACACCGCCCCGCGGCAGGTCGAGGTCCCCGCCGATCTGGCGTCGGCATTGGACGCCGTCCCGGCCGCTCGCAAGACCTTCGACGGGCTGTCGGTGAGCCTGAAGAAGTATCACGTCACCCAGGTCACGGGCGCGAAGACCGACGAGACCCGGCAGCGCCGGATCGAGAAGGCGGTGGCGATCCTCGCCGAGGGCCGCGCCCGCTGATGCACCCTGCCCAGTGGGACGAACAGGCCCACTGACCGGGCGAGATAGCGGAACCGGAAAGATGGGCACGTGCTCGGTCTCGAACTCGTCGTGCTCCTCGGCCTCGGCCTGCTCCTCTGCGGCCTGCTGGCCCGGCGTACCGGGGTCGCCCCGCCGGTGCTGCTGCTCGGCTTCGGCGTGCTGCTGGGCTTCATCCCGGCGCTCCGCGAGGTGCACCTGCCGCCCGAGATGGTGCTGCTGCTCTTCCTGCCCGCCCTGTTGTACTGGGAGAGCATCACCACCTCACTGCGCGAGATCCGCAACAACCTCCGCGTCATCGTGCTGGTCAGCACCGCGCTGGTGATCGCGACGGCGGCCGCGGTCGCCTGGGCGGCGCATCTGCTGGGGATGCCGTGGGGACCGGCCTGGGTCCTCGGCGCGGCGGTCGCCCCCACCGACGCGACGGCGGTCGGCGTACTCGCCAGGGCGTTGCCCCGCCGCCAAGTGACCGTGCTGCGTGCGGAAAGTCTCGTCAACGACGGGACGGCGCTGGTCATCTATGGGCTGGCGGTCGGAGTCACCGTCGGCGAGGAGCATCTGAGCGCCCTGCACGTGAGCTGGCTCTTCGGAGTCGCGTACGCCGGTGGGGCGCTGGCCGGAGCCATCGTTGGCTGGCTGTCGGTGCAGGTCCGGCGCTGGGTCGACGACCGGGTGCTGGGCAACGTCGTGACGATCCTGACGCCGTTCTCGGCGTTCCTGCTCGCCGAGCTCGTCGACGCGTCCGGCGTACTGGCGGTCGTGGTGGCGGGACTGTGGCTGTCGCAGGCCGGGCCTCGGGTCATCCGGGCCGAAGCCCGTCAGCAGGCCGAGGCGTTCTGGTCGATGGCGACCTATCTGCTGAACGGCACGCTGTTCGTGCTGATCGGCCTGCAGGTGCAAGACGCCGTACGCAGCCAGGACGGGGCGGCGTTCACCGAAGGTCTCCGGGCGGTGGCGATCATCTCGGCGGTGGTCATCGGCACCCGTTTCCTATGGTTGTTCACGACGCCGTACCTGATCCGGGCGATCGACCGGCGGCCGCAGCAACGGCTCCGCCGAGTCGGCGCGCGGGCGCGCGTCGTCAGCGGCCTGTCCGGTTTCCGGGGCGCAGTCTCGCTCGCCGCCGCGCTCGCGATCCCCCGGATGATGGCGTCGGGTGAGCCGTTCCCGAACCGGGACATGATCATCTTCGTCACGACCGGGGTCATCGTGGTGACCTTGGCCCAGGCCCTGCTCCTGCCCCGCGTCGTACGCTGGGCGCACCTCCCGGCGGACACCTCGCCAGCCGAGGAACGCCATCTCGCGGAGACCACCGCGACCGAGGAGGCGCTCGCGGCGATGCCCCAGATCGCCGACGAACTCGGCGTCGAGGGGAAAGTCGTCGACCGGCTGCGCCACGAGTACGAGAAGCACCTGCGAGTGTTGCGGGCGGCCGAGCCCGACGCCGACGACCAGCCCGCTCTGACGTACGACCAGCAGTACACCGAGCTCAAGCTGGCCGTGCTGGCCGCCAAGCGGGCGACCGTCGTGCGGCTGCGCGACGACGGCAGCATCGACGACGGCGTACTGCGTGACGTGCAGACGCGGCTCGATCTGGAGGAAGTGCGGCTGACCCGGCGCGAGGCCCTCGATTAGCCACGTCAGGCAACTCGCATAGGGTGATCACATGCGCACCACCACGTTGGGAACCGAAGGTCCCGAGGTCGGCGTCGTCGGCCTCGGATGCATGGGAATGAGCCACGCCTACGACGACCCCGCCAACCGCGACGACGAGACGTCGATCGGCGTCATCCGTCAGGCGCTGGACCTGGGCGTCACCCTGATCGACACCGCCGACGTCTACGGCCCGTACACGAACGAGGAACTCGTCGGCCGGGCGCTCGCCGGGGCGTACCGGGAGCGGGCGGTGCTGGCCACCAAGGTCGGTCTCGTGCCCAGCGACGGCATCTCGTCGACCGGCACCTCGCCCAACTACGGTCGCAACGGCCGTCCCGAGTACGTCCGCCAGGCCGTCGACGCGAGCCTGCGCCGGCTCGGCACCGATCACGTGGACCTGTACCAGCTGCACCGAGTCGATCCCGACGTCCCGATCGAGGAGACCTGGGGCGCGATGGCGGAGGCCGTGGCGGCCGGCAAGGTCCGGCAGATCGGCCTGTCCGAGGTGACGGTGGACGAGATCCGACGCGCGCAGGCCGTGCACCCGGTCGCGTCCGTTCAGTCCGAACTGTCGCTGTGGACGCGCGATCCGCTGGCCGAGGTGCTGCCCCACTGCGAGCGCGAGGGCATCGCGTTCCTGCCGTTCTCCCCGCTCGGCCGCGGCTTCCTCGCCGGGCGCGTCTCGTCCTTCGACGACCTGCCCGCCGACGACTTCCGGCGGCGGCTGCCCCGCTTCCAGCAGGACGCGCTGCGGGCCAACCTCGCCATCGTCGGCCGGGTCCAGGCGGTCGCCGACCGCGTCGGAGCGAGCCCGGCGCAGGTCGCGCTGGCCTGGGTCCTCGCGCAGGGCGACCGGGTGATCCCGATCCCCGGCACCAAGACCCCGAAGTATCTGGCCGACAACGCGGGTGCGGCGGACCTCCGGCTCAGTGCCGAAGACCTCGCCGAACTCGACGCGCTGCCCACCCCGGAAGGAGGCCGGTACTAGCCATGGCCGTCGTCTACCGGGCGGAACTGCATCCGTCCAAACTCGACTTGATCAACGCCTGGCTGCCCGGCCGGTCCTGGTTCCAGGGACCGGTCGGAGCGCCGGTGGATCGCGTCGCGGCCTGCCGCTTCGACGACCCGGCCGGCGACGTCGGCGTCGAGATCATGCT
>JABFXA010000135.1 GCA_013361955.1 Nocardioidaceae bacterium | reverse complement strand
CGGGCCGATCGGGTCGCTCGGCGGGCTGTTCCGGGTGCCGGCCGCGGCGGCCGAGGGGCTGCCGGCGTTCACCGACTGCGCCCAGCTCCGCCGGTGGTACGTCGAGCAGGCGCTGCCGCAGGTCGGCCCGTGGGGGCTCGGGGGCGCCCCGATGACGTTCGCCACCGAACGCGGCGCGGTGACCCCGCAGGCGTCGGCCGCCGACAGCACCGACGCGGTCGGCAGCAGCGAGACCGGCACGAACGTGCAGGAGGCCGGGGTCGACGAGGCGGACGTGGCCAAGACCGACGGCCGGCTGGTGGTGCAGACGCGGGCCGGCCGGCTCGTGGTCACCGACGTGTCCGGCACCCGGCCGCGCGAGCTGTCCAGCACCACCCTGCCCGGTGGGGTCGGCCCCGACCCGGATCTGCTGCTCGCCGGCGACCGGGTGCTCCTGGTCGGAGGGGAGGTCCGGTCGCTGCTGCGCGGCGGCATCGCCGAGGACCGCAGCTACACCTGGCCGCTCCCCGACCCGCACACCAGGCTGGTCTCCTACGACATCGCCGACCCGGCGCACCCGCGGGTGACCAGCGACCAGAGCGTCGACGGCGGCGCGGTCTCGACACGGCAGTACGCCGACGGCGTGGTCCGGGTCGTGCTGACGAACCAGGCGCCGGCGCTGCGTTTCGTGCAGCCCGGCGACGGCCGCACCCCGGCCCGGGCGACCGCCGAGAACCGCGAGATCGTCCGCTCGGCGCCGCTGTCGGCGTGGCTGCCGCGGATCCACGACGACGCCGGCGACGGCCGGCCGCTGCTCGGCTGCGGCGAGGTCCGGCACCCGCAGGCACCGTCGGGCTTCGGCACGATCAGCGTGCTGACCTTCGGGATCGACGACCCGGCGTCGCTGCACGCGACCGGCGTGGTCGCGTCGGGCGACCTGGTGTACTCCTCGACCGACCGGCTCTACGTCGCCACCGTGCGCAGCGGCTGGCGGGAGCGGGTCCCGGAGCAGGGCAGCCCGTTCGGGACCCGGCCGCGGTTCGCGCCGACGCCGGCGAGCACGCAGGTGCACGCGTTCGCGCTCGACGGCGACCGGACGACGTACGTCGCGAGTGGGAGCGTGCCGGGCGCGGTGAAGGATCGGTGGTCGTTCTCGGAGCACGACGGCTACCTGCGGGTCGCGACCGGCCTCGGCGCGGTGTGGAACGCGACGCAGAACGCCGTCGTGGTGCTCGCCGAGGACGGCAGCCGGCTGCGCGAGGTGGGCCGCGTCGACGGGCTCGGCCCCGACGAGCAGATCCAGTCGGTGCGCTGGTTCGGCGACCTCGCGGTGGTGGTCACCTTCCGGCAGACCGACCCGCTGTACACCGTCGACCTGTCCGACCCGGCGCACCCGCGGGTGGTCGGCGCGCTGAAGATCCCCGGCTTCTCGGCGTACCTCCACCCGGTCGGCGACGACCGGCTCGTCGGCGTCGGCCAGAGCGGCACGCAGGACGGCGCCACCCTGGACGCCCAGGTGTCCTGCTTCGACCTGCGCGACCTCGCGCACCTGTCCCGCACCGACGCGCTGTCGCTCGGCGCGATGACCGGCACCGGCGTGGGCGTCGACCCGCACACGTTCACCTACGTGCCCGACCAGCGGGTGCTGGTGGTGCTGGTGTCGGACTGGACGAGCGGTTCGCAGCGGTTCGTGGCCGTGCACGTCGGCGCGGACGGGTCGCTGACCGAGACCGGTTCGTGGGTGACCCGGCACTGGTCCGACCGGGTGCGCCCGCTGCCGCTCGGAGCGGGCCGGGTGGCGCTGGTCGGCGACGTGGTCCGCCTGGTCGACGTAGGTTAGGGGCATGTGCCGCAACATCCGGACCCTGCACAACTTCGAGCCGCCGGCCACCCGTGACGAGGTGCACGCCGCGGCGCTGCAGTACGTGCGCAAGGTGAGCGGCTCCACCCGGCCGTCGCAGACCAACCAGGCCGCCTTCGACGAGGCGGTGCGGGAGGTCGCGGCCACGACCCAGCGGCTGCTCGACCAGCTGACCACGACCGCCCCGCCCAAGGACCGCGAGGTCGAGGCGGCCAAGGCCAGGGCACGGGCGGCGGCGCGCTACGCCTGATGCCCCGCCGCGACGCGGTGCAGGCGGCGTTCGCCGCGACGCCGCGCAAGGCCTTCCTGCCGCGCTGGCAGCGTCGCTTCGCGCGCCTGGACGGTGCGCTGGACATCGGCTGGGGGCAGACCAACAGCCAGCCGCGCACGGTGCGCGCGATGCTCGAGCTGCTCGACGTCGAGCCCGGGCAACGGGTGCTCGACGTCGGCGCCGGGTCGGGGTGGACCACCGCGCTGCTGGCGCACCTGGTCGGCCCCGAGGGTGACGTCGTCGGCGTCGAGATCGTGCCGGAGCTGGTGGACTTCGGGCGGGCCAACCTGGCCGGGCTCGACCTCCCGCAGGCCCGCATCGAGGCGGCCCTGCCCGACACGCTCGGCCTCCCCGGCCTGGCCCCCTTCGACCGGATCCTGGTCTCCGCTGAGGCCACCCGGATGCCGTCGTCGCTGGTCGAGCAGCTCGTCGACGGCGGCCGGCTGGTGGTCCCGGTGCGCGGCGTGATGCACGAGGTGGTCCGCCGGGGCGCGTCGGCGGACGTCGTACGGCACGGGCGGTATGCGTTCGTGCCGCTGGTCGGCGGCTGAGCCCGCCGAGTTGTCAGGCGCCCAGGGGGCCGGGGCGCCGTAAGCGCCTGACAAGTCGGCGGTCAGCGGGCGAAGTCGACGATCTCCTCGTGGTCGGCCGTCCACGCCTCGACGAGCTCGACGACGTCGGCGATGGAGTCCACGATCCGGGTGGGCCGGTACGGGTAGCGGTCGACCTGGTCGGGCCGCGTGGAGCCGGTGAGCACCAGGATCGTGCGCAGCCCCGCCTCCAGCCCGGCGATCATGTCGGTGTCCATCCGGTCGCCGATCATCACGGTGGTCTCCGAGTGCGCGTCGATGCGGTTCAGCGCGGAGCGCATCATCAGCGGGTTCGGCTTGCCGACGAAGTACGGCTCCACGCCGGTGGCCTTGGTGATCAGCGCCGCCACCGAGCCGGTCGCGGGGATCGAGCCCTGCTGCGACGGACCGCTCACGTCGGGGTTGGTGGCGATGAACCGCGCGCCCCTCTCGATCAGCCGGATCGCGGTGGTGATCGCCTCGAAGGAGTAGGTGCGGGTCTCGCCCAGCACGACGTACTCCGGGTCGCGGTCGGTCATCACGTAGCCGATCTCGTGCAGCGCCGTGGTCAGCCCCGCCTCGCCGATGACGTACGCCGTGCCCTCGGGCCGCTGGTCGTCGAGGAACTGCGCGGTGGCCAGCGCCGAGGTCCAGATCGCGTCCTCGGGTACGTCGATCCCGGACCGGTGCAGGCGGGCCTTCAGGTCGCGCGGGGTGAAGATCGAGTTGTTCGTCAGCAGCAGGAAGGGTCGGCCGGTCCCGGTCAGCCGGGCCACGAAGTCGGCCGCACCCGGGATCGGCTCCTCCTCGTGCACGAGCACGCCGTCCATGTCGGAGAGCCAGGCGCGGATCGGTCGCTTCTGGTGCGTCATGGGCGTCATGGTTCCACGACGCGGTTTCGCGCAGGTGTCAGAAGACCGGTTCGCTGCGCAGCGCCCGCTGCGTCTCGCCGCTGACCGCGGCCATCGCCACGCCCGTGAACGCGATCGCCAGCGCCATCGTCTGCACGGCCATCCCGACCCGGCCGAGCTGCGAGGAGACCGGCAGCATCACGACGAACACGATGAACACGATCGGCACCCAGCGCGGCGTGGTCTTCGCGAGCAGCAGCCCGATCGCGATCAGCAGCAGGCCGCCGTAGAAGCCGCCGATCCACACGTAGAGGAACCAGACGAGTCCGGTGTCCTTGGCCGCCTCCTCCAACGGGTGCGCGTTGAGCGCGTCCGCCGCCACCAGCGCCCGGAAGAACACCAGCAGCATCGCGTAGCCGCAGGTGCCGATCGCGCCGAGCGTGAACAGCGCGACCCCGGTCAGCCCGAGCTTGCGGCCGCGCCGCTCGAACAGGGTGAGGATCACCGGCAGCCCGAGGGTCAGCGCGAACGACGCGAGGAAGAACATCACCGACATCGCCAGCCAGCGGAAGCCGCTCTCGCTCGCCACCTCCAGCGTCTCGACGGTCGAGTCGCCGCCCGTGCTGGGGTTCAGCAGGGTCGCGAACACCAGGGACATCGCCCCCACGACCAGGGCGCTCGCGGAGTAGGGCACCCAGTCGCTACGCACGGCACCAGGGTAGGTCCGGGTGCCGGGTGTGGTGGGCGAAACGGACCAACGGACTACACCACCGGTTTCCGCACGCCCGTAGCCTGGTCTCGATGTCCAGCCCCGTGGTCGCCGACGCCGCGACCGAAGCCCTCGCCGTCCTCGCCGACCGGACCTACGTGGTCCTCACCGGAGCCGGGATGAGCACCGACTCCGGCATCCCCGACTACCGCGGGCCCGGCTCCCCGCAGCGGCGCCCGATGACGTACTCGGAGTTCGTGTCCGGCGCGGAGGCGCGGCAGCGCTACTGGGCGCGCTCGCACCTCGGCTGGTCGCGGATGCGCCGCGCGGAGCCGAACCCTGGCCACCGCGCCGTCGCCGCCCTGGAGGCCGCGGGCATGGTCCCGCTGCTGATCACCCAGAACGTCGACGGGCTGCACGAGGCCGCCGGGTCGCGGGCGGTGTGCGCGCTGCACGGCCGGATCGCCGACGTGGTCTGCCTGTCGTGTCGCGAGCAGACGTCGCGCGCCGCGCTGCACGCCCGGCTCGGTGCGCTGAACCCGGGCTGGGAGTCCCGGCACCGCGACGTCGAGGTGCGCCCGGACGGCGACGTCGACCTCGACGACACCGCCGGCTTCGTGGTGCCCGACTGCCTGGGATGCGGAGGGGTGCTGAAGCCGGACGTGGTGTTCTTCGGCGAGAACGTCCCCAAGCCGCGGGTCGAGCGCTGCTACGCCGCCGTCGACGCCCTCGACCCGTCGACCCAGGCGCTGCTGGTGCTCGGCTCGTCGCTCACCGTGATGTCCGGCTTCCGCTTCGCCCGCCGCGCCGCCCGCCTCGGCGTCCCCCTGGTCATCGTGAACCGCGGCGCCACCCGCGCCGACGACCTCACGCCGTACCGGGTGGACATGGGGTGCTCGGAGTTCCTTACCGAGTTGTCAGGTGGTGCGGGGGCTCTGACCCCCTAGAGGGCTGACAACTCGGCGGGTCGTCCACAGATCGCCCGACCGGTCTGGCGGTACGCCGACGCCGCGGTCAGGGTGCGCACATGTTGCGAACCGTCCTGCCGTCGGTCGTGGTCGCCCAGCACGGCGTCGCCACGGTCGCCCAGCTCGTGGGCGCGGGGCTGACCCGTGACGCGGTCCGTGCCCAGGTCGCCGCGCGGCGGTGGCAGCGCGTCGGGCGGCACTGCGTCGTAACGCACAACGCCGGGCTCTCGCGGCAGCAGTGGGCGTGGGTGGCGGTGCTGGACCACCCCGGCCGCGTCGCGCTGGGCGGCATGACGGGGCTGGAGATCCGGGGCTTCCGGTTCTTCGGCGACCAGATGGACAAGCTCCACGTCGTGGTCACTCGCGGGACCACCTACCACCGGTTCCCTCCCGTGAAGATCCACGAGTCCCGGCGGCTGACCGAGCTGGACGTCGTACGCCACGAAGGGCTGCCGTGCACCCGACCCGCCCGATCGGCGCTCGACGCCGCGGCGTGGCAGCCGAGCCGGCTCTACGCCGTGGCCCTGCTCGCGGCGGTCGTCCAGCAGAAGCTCTGCTCCGGACAGGAGCTCGCGGACGAGCTCCGGTACGTCGGACGGGTCCGCCACAAGCAGCCGATGCGGCTGGCGGTCGCGGACATCATCGGCGGCGCGGAGGCGCTCAGCGAGGTCGACGTCGCGGAGCTGTGCCGCCGCTTCGACCTGGCGCCGCCCTGGCGCCAGCGCGTCCGGCGCGACCGGTCCGGTCGGCGCCGGTACCTCGACTGCGAGTGGGTGCTGGCCGGCGGCAAGGTCGTCGTCCTCGAGGTCGACGGCAGCCACCACCTGCTCGTCGAGAGCTGGGAGCGGGACATGAAGCGCGAACGCGGCATCGTCATCTCGGGGCGGCACGTGCTGCGCTGCACCGCGAGCGAGGCGAGGTACGAACAGCCACAGCTCGCCGCCGACCTGCGGGCGATGGGCGTGCCGACCCTCTGAGTTGTCAGGTCGTGTGGGTGCTTGAGCCCCCGAAGCACCTGACAACTCGGCGGCTACGTGACGTCGCGCCGGGACGACAGCAGCAGGCCGATGCCCCCGAGCACGACGGCGTAGCCGAGGAGGACCAGGCCGCCGGCCCACCACGGGAGGTACTCGAGCTGGCTGGAGCCGGGTGACGTCAGCGCCGCGGAGGCGTTGGTGGGCAGCCACTTCGCGACCGAGTCGAGGTCGGTGGCGGCCAGGATCGCGGTGGCGATGCCCTCGACCAGGAACACCACGAACACCGCCACCAGGATCGCCGCGATCTGGTTGCGGATCAGGGTGCCGATGCCGAGGCCGACCAGCGTCCAGATCGCGACCGCGACGACGCCGAGCAGGATCGAGGGCCAGAGCCGGTCGGTGCCGTAGCCCAGGTCGAAGCCGCGGATCGAGATCACGATGCCGCCGACCACCAGGGCGACGACCGCGCCGACAGCGCCGTACGCCAGCCCGTAGCCGATGTGCGCAGCCATCTTCGACAGCACGATCCGCACCCGCCGTGGTACGGCGAGGAAGGTCGGCGTGATCGTCTGGTAGCGGTACTCCCCGGTCATCCCGGTGATGCCGAGGATCATCGCGAAGATGTACGCGCCGCTGAACGCCGCGCTCGCGTACACCGTGCGGATCGCCTCGGGGGTGTCCAGCGGAGGCGACGGTGGCTGCCCGCCGCCCGGGTCGACGCCCGCGAACGCCGCGCTCGCACCGGCGCTGATCGCGGTGTAGATCGCCACGCCGATCAGCAGCCCCCACCAGAGCCGGGTGGAGGTGATCTTGCGGAGCTCGCTGCGGACGAGCGCGGGCTTCGCCGTGGTCGTGCTCATCGGACCACCTCGCCCTCGGTCGTCATCGCCAGGAACACCTGCTCCAGGTCGCTCGCCTCGGCCGCCAGCTCGTGCAGCTCCACGCCGTGCGTGTGCGCGAGGTGGCCGACCTCGTCGGTGCTGCCGCCGACCACCCGGAGCCTCCCGTCGAGCTCGCTGACGTCGTACGACGTACCGAGCGCGTCGCGCAGCGCCTCCGGCGTCGGCGTCCGCACGAGCACGGCGGTGGGCCCGGCGTCGAGCTCGGTCAGCGCGCCCTGCCGCACCAGCGTCCCGCGGGTGATCACCACGACGTCGTCGACGGTCTGCTGCACCTCGGAGAGCACGTGGCTGGAGACCAGGACCGTGCGTCCCTCGGCCGCCAGCGAGCGCAGGAACCCGCGCAGCCAGGCGATGCCGGCCGGGTCGAGGCCGTTGGCCGGCTCGTCGAGGATCAGCACCGGCGGGTCGCCGAGCAGCGCCTGGGCCAGCGCGAGCCGCTGCCGCATGCCCAGCGAGAAGCCGCCGACCCGGCGGCCGCCGAACTCGGCCAGCCCCACCTGGGCGAGCAGCTGGTCGACGCGGCCGACGTCGACGCCGGCGGCGAGCGCCATCACCTGCAGGTGCGCGCGGGCCGAGCGGCCGGGGTGGAAGCTGGCCGCCTCGAGCGCGGCGCCGACGGTGCGCAGTGGGTCGGGGAGGTCGCGGTAGCGCCGGCCGTCGATGGTCGCGGTGCCCGCCGTCGGCTGGACCAGCCCGAGCAGGCAGCGCAGCGTCGTGGTCTTGCCGGCGCCGTTGGGCCCGAGGAACCCGGTGACCACGCCGGGCCGGACCGAGAACGTCAGGTCGTCGAGGGCGGTGACCGCGCCGAACCGCTTCGTCAGACCGACGACGTCGATCCGGTGTCCCGCCTGCCCCATGGGCCCCAACCTATCGGTGCGGCTCCCCGCCCGCACCGGGATTGTCAGAGCCTGTTGACGAACAGGTGCGCGGCGAGCTCGGGGTCGATCTCCGCGGTCTCGCCGGCGCTGCCGATCAGCACGCCCTCGGCGCCGGCCGCGACAGTGATCACCTTGTCGGGCAGTGCGCCGACGCGTCGCAGCGCGGCCATCACCGCCTCGTCCTTCTGCATCTCCTCGCCGATCCGGCGCACCATCACGCGCGTCTCGTCGCTCGACTTCGCGACCTGGTCGAGGGGCTCCACGCCGGACATGAACAGCTCGCCGTCGCCGCGCTCGCCGAGCTCGGCCAGGCCCGGGATCGGGTTGCCGTACGGCGACTCGGTCGGGTGGTCGAGCAGCTCGAGGAGCCGGCGCTCCACGGTCTCGGACATCACGTGCTCCCAGCGGCACGCCTCGGCGTGCACGAGCTCCCACTCGAGCCCGATCACGTCGGTGAGCAGCCGCTCGGCCAGCCGGTGCTTGCGCATCACCCGGACCGCGAGCCGGTTGCCGTCGTCGGTGAGCTCGAGGTGCCGGTCGCCCTCGACGGTGAGCAGGCCGTCGCGCTCCATGCGGGCGACCGTCTGGCTGACCGTGGGACCGCTCTGGTGCAGCCGCTCGGCGATCCGCGCGCGCAGCGGCACGATGCCCTCCTCGACCAGCTCGTAGATGGTCCGGAGGTACATCTCGGTCGTGTCGATCAGGTCGCTCACCCCACCATTCTGTCCCATCACGACGACGGTCCCGTCGTACCGGGCTGGCACAGTGGGCGACATGGCGACGACGACCCTCATGTGGTTCCGCCGGGACCTGCGGCTGGCCGACAACCCGGCCCTGCTCGACGCCTGCGAGGGCGACGGCGTGCTGCCGCTGTTCGTGCTCGACCCGGCGCTGTGGGAGCCGGCCGGGATCAGCCGCCGCTGGTACCTCGGGCAGTCCCTGCGCGCCCTCGACGCAAGCCTGCGGCAGCGGCAAGCGCGGCTGTCGGTCGTGCGCGGCGACCCGGTCCGGCAGGTGCTCCTCGCCGCCGACAAGGTCGGCGCGGAGCGGGTGCACGTCGCCGCCGACTACGGCCCCTACGGGCACCGCCGCGACCGCGACGTCGAGCAGGCGCTGGCTGGCGCCGGCATCGAGCTGGTGCGCACCGGGTCGCCGTACGCCGTCGCGCCCGACCGGGTCCGCAACGGGTCCGGCGCGCCGTACCTGGTCTACACACCGTTCTCCAAAGCCTGGCTGGAGCACGGCTGGCGCGACCCGGTCGACGCCCCGACCGGCGCGCACTGGCTCACGCTCGACGACACCGCCGACGTGCCCGACCCGCCGCTCCCCGACGGTCTCGACCTGCCCGAGGCCGGCGAGCACGCCGCCCGCCGCCGGTGGCAGGCCTACGTCGAGCAGCACCTCGCCGACTACGACGACGACCGCGACCGCCCCGACCTCGACGCCACCTCGCACATGTCGGTGCACCTGAAGTGGGGCGAGATCCACCCACGCACCATGCTCGCTGACCTCCGGGGCCGGAGCAGCCGCGGCGCGGCGACGTACCGCAAGGAGCTGGCCTGGCGGGAGTTCTACGCCGACGTGCTGTTCCAGCAGCCGGGGACGGCGCGGGAGTACCTCCGCCCGGAGTTCGCGCGGATGGCCTACGACGAGCCCGACGGCAGCTTCGACGCGTGGCGGGAGGGCCGCACCGGGTTCCCGATCGTCGACGCCGGCATGCGGCAGCTGCGGGCCACCGGCTGGATGCACAACCGGGTGCGGATGATCGTGGCCAGCTTCCTGGTCAAGGACCTGCACCTGGAGTGGCAGCACGGGGCGCGGCACTTCATGCAGTGGCTCGTCGACGGCGACCTGGCCTCCAACCAGCACGGCTGGCAGTGGATCGCGGGCTGCGGCACCGACGCGGCGCCGTACTTCCGGATCTTCAACCCGACCACGCAGGGTCGGAAGTTCGACCCCGACGGCCGCTACGTGCGGCGGTGGGTCCCCGAGCTCGCCGACGTCGACGACCGGTGGGTGCACGAGCCGTCCGCGTCGCCCGGCGGCACGCCGCGCGGCTACCCGGAGCCGATCGTCGACCACCGGGAGGAGCGCGCCGAGGCGCTCGCGCGGTACGACAGGATCAAGGCATGAGCAGCGTCCTCATCCCGGCCCGCTTCAACGGCCCCGCCCGCTCCGCCAACGGCGGCTTCGCCTGCGGCACGCTCGCCGAGCAGGTGCCCGGCTCCGAGCGCTCGTACGTCGAGGTGACGCTGCGCCAGCCGCCGCCGATGGAGACGCCGATGGAGGCGCGCACCGCCGACGGCGTCACCGTGCTCACCGCCGGCGACCGGACCATCGCCGAGGCGCGTCCCGTCGAGGGCGACCTCGAGCCGGTCGACGCCGTCCCGTCCGCCGTCGCGGTCGACGCGATGCTCCGCTACCCCGGCCTGGTCGGGCACCCGTTCCCGACCTGCTTCGCCTGCGGCCCCGACCGCGCCGAGGGCGACGGGCTGCGGATCTTCCCGGGGCCGGTCGGCGCCGACCGCGGGCACGTCGCCTCGCTGTGGCTGCCGCTGCCGTCGCAGGCCGAGTCGAGCGCGCTCGACGACGCCCAGGAGCGCTGCGGCGTGGCCACCACCTGGGCCGCGCTCGACTGCGTCGGCGGCTGGTCGGAGGACCTCGAGGGCCGCCCGTGCGTGCTCGGCCGGATGACGGCGCGCGTCGACGCGCTGCCCGTCGTCGGCGAGCCGCACGTCGTGGTCGGCCGGCACCTGCGCACCGACGGCCGCAAGACGTTCACCGCCAGCACGCTGTACGACGCCGACGGCCGCGTCGCCGCCACCGCCGCGCACGTCTGGATCCAGGTGGACCCCTCGGCGTTCAACTGAGCCGAACCCCTCCGATATCGGATAGCTTTCAGTGACCTGGAGGTCACTGAAAGCTATCCAATGTCGGAGGGACAGGAGACCGGTCTCACAGTCCGCCGACCCGCCGAACCGTTTGACACCAATTCCCTTGCACCGTTGGAATTGGATCGTGCAAATCACCACGTCCGCCGCCCCCTGGTGGCAGCACTCCGTGTGCTACGAGATCTACGTCCGATCGTTCGCCGACGGGAACGGCGACGGGGTCGGTGACCTCGTCGGCATCGAGCAGCGGCTGCCGTACCTCGCCGACCTCGGCGTGGACTCGGTCTGGCTGACCCCCTTCTACCCGAGCCCCCAGCACGACCACGGGTACGACGTGGCCGACTACCGCGACGTCGACCCGCTGTTCGGCACCCTCGCCGACTTCGACGCGATGTTGGCGACCGCGCACGACCTGGGCATCAGGGTGATCGTGGACGTGGTCCCGAACCACACCTCCTCCGAGCACCCCTGGTTCCACGAGGCGCTCGCCGCCGCGCCGGGCAGCCCAGCCCGCGACCGCTACGTGTTCCGCGACGGCACCGGCCGCAACGGCGAGAGGCCGCCGAACAACTGGGTCTCGGTCTTCGGCGGCCCGGCGTGGACCCGGGTGCCCGACGGGCAGTGGTACCTGCACCTGTTCGACTCCCAGCAGCCCGACCTGAACTGGTGGAACGACGAGGTGCACGCCGAGCTCGACGACGTGCTCCGGTTCTGGCTGGACCGGGGCGTCGACGGCTTCCGGGTCGACGTCGCGCACGGCCTCTACAAGCAGCCCGACCTGGTGCCCCGCAAGCGCGGCGACCGGCTGCCGCACCCGATGTGGGACCAGCCCGAGGTGCACGAGGTGTACCGCCGCTGGCGCAAGCTCCTCGACTCCTACGACGGCGACCGGATGGCCGTCGCCGAGGCCTGCGCCGGCACCCCCGAGGCGATGGCCCGCTACATCCGGCCCGACGAGCTGCAGCAGACCTTCAACTTCACCTGGCTCGAGGCGCCCTGGTCCGCGGCCGCGTTCCGCAAGGTCGTCGTGGACACCTTCGCGAGCGTCGGCCTGGTCGGCGGCACCCCGACCTGGGTGCTGTCGAACCACGACGTCGTCCGCGAGTCCACCCGGTACGGCGGCGGGCCGGCCGGCGTCGCCCGCGCGAAGGCGGCCGCCCTCACGATGCTGGCGCTGCCCGGCTCGTCGTACCTCTACCAGGGCGAGGAGCTCGGCCTGGAGCAGGTCGACGTGCCGCCGCACCTGCGCCAGGACCCCGCCTACCACCGCGGCGCCGAGCCCGAGGGCCGCGACGGCTGCCGGGTGCCGATGCCGTGGTCGGGCGACACCGCGCCGTACGGCTTCGGCACCGGCGAGCCCTGGCTGCCGATGCCCGACGACTGGGCGGGCCTGACCGTCGAGGCGCAGCAGGCCGACGAGCACTCGACCCTGCAGTTCTTCCGGCGGGCGCTGCGACTGCGCCGCGAGGTCACCGTCGGCCTGCCCGACCAGGTGCAGCTGCTGGACAGCGCTCCGGGCACGTTCGCGTTCCGCCGTGGCGACCTGGTCTGCGTGGTGAGCTGCGGCTCCCGCACCGCCCGGCTGCCGGACGTCGCGGGCGAGCTGCTGCTGGCCAGCGGGGACGGCGTGGCCGACGGCCGGATCGCTCCGGACACCGCCGCCTGGTTCCGCGCCCGCTGAGGTATCAGCGCGGGGGCACCCGGCTCCTCCCACGGGACAGGGCCGTCGCTCGGGGGCGGCGCAGGTCCTGATCCGGGGAGGCCGCATGACCGCTACGTCCGTCGCCACCGTGGTGTCGTTCACCCACCCGCTGCCGAGGCACCGGCGCCGTCCGGTCACCGCGGCGGCCCCGGCGCTCGACGTCGGCGCGGCGGTGACCCGGCTCCGCCGGATCCAGGCGACGCTGCCGTCGTCGGCCGTGCACTTCGCGGTCTCGGCCGGCCCCGAGTCGGGACTGCTGTCCGCGCTCGCGGCCGCCGGCTCCCGCTTCGCGGTGGCCGGCCC
>JABFXA010000105.1 GCA_013361955.1 Nocardioidaceae bacterium | reverse complement strand
ACCGGCAGCGCGAACTCACCCTGCAACGGCAGCGGGATCTCGGCGTCGTCCCCCCGGAGGCCGAACTCGCGCCCTGGGCCGAGGGCGTGCCCCACTGGGACGACCTCAGCGACAACCAGCGCCGGCTGTCGGCCAGGTTCATGGAGACGTTCGCCGCCTTCACCGAACACGCCGACGTCCAGGTCGGCAGGTTCGTCGACGCGCTGGAGGAACTCGGCGAACTCGACAACACGCTCTTCCTCTACATCCTCGGCGACAACGGAGCCTCGGGCGAGGGCGGCATCGAGGGGACGATCGTCGAGCACCGGCTCGGACACGGCGTGGTGGACGACCCGGACGAGATGATCGACCACCTGGACGAGATCGGCGGCCCGCTCAGCTACCCGATCGCCCCGGCCGGATGGGCGCTGGCCCTGAACACCCCCTACCAGTGGACCAAGCAGGTCGCCTCGCACTTCGGCGGCACCCGCGACGGCATGATCCTGCACTGGCCACGCGGAGTCCCCGAGCGCGGCGGACTGCGCCACCAGTTCTCGCACGTCATCGACGTACTCCCGACCATCCTGGACTGTGCGGGCATCCCGGCGCCGTTCAGCGTGGACGGCGTGCCCCAGCAGCCCATCGAGGGCACGAGCATGCAGCACACCCTCACCGACCCCCAGGCGAGCGAGCACCGCCGGACCCAGTACTTCGAGATGTGCGGCAACCGGGGCATCTACCACAACGGCTGGATGGCGGTCACCCGGCACGGCATCCCCTGGGAGATGGTCCCGGACAAGGACCGGCGGTTCACCGACGACGTCTGGGAGCTCTACGACATCGACCACGACTGGAGCCAGGCGCGCGACCTCGCCGCCGAACACCCCGAGAAACTGCGCCGGTTGCAGGACCTGTTCCTCATCGAGGCGGCCAAGTACCAGGTCTTCCCCCTCGACGACCGGGTCACGGAACGCGAGAATCCCGCGATGGCAGGCCGTATCGACCTGCTCGGCGAGCGGACCTCCATCACCTACCGCGCGGGCATGCGACGGTTCACCGAGGAGACCACCCTCAACGTCAAGAACCGCTCGCACAGCATCACCGCGGACGTCGACCTGCCCGACACGGACACCCACGGCGTGATCATCTCCCAGGGCGGCCGATTCGGCGGCTGGAGCCTGTACGTCACCGACGGCAGGCCGGCCTACGCCTACAACTACTTCGGCATGAACCTGTACACCGTGCGCGGCGACGAACCCCTGACGCCCGGACGGCACGAGATCCGCCTCGAGTTCGACTACGACGGCGGAGGCCTCGGCAAGGGCGGCACCGCCGTGCTCCTCGTCAACGGCGAGAAGCACGCGAGCGGACGGGTCGCGCGGACCATTCCGTACTACTTCTCCTTCGACGAGACCCTCGACGTCGGAGTCGACCTGAGTACCCCGGTGACCGACGACTACCCCGCCCTCGACAACGAGTTCACCGGCACCATCCACACGGTCCGCATCGACCTGGACGACCCCATCGCCGCGTCGTCCGAGTACGACGGAGGACTGCACCGGCGTGTGATGGGGGCGCAGTGAGCTGCTGCACGCCGTCCGGCGGCCGGGACACAGAGCCGGCCGCCCTCCTTACGGCGGCCGCCTCCCGGATGGCGACCGAGGGCATGGTCGCCATCCCCGCCGGCACGTTCCTCATGGGCAGCCAGGACGAGCTCGCCTATCCGGCCGACGGCGAGGGCCCGGTCCGCACCGTGCACGTCGACGCCTTCTGGATCGACGCCCGCACGGTTACCAACGCGCAATTCGACGAGTTCGCCGCCGCGACCGGGTACCGCACCTCCGCCGAGCGCATCGGCTGGTCGTTCGTCTTCGCCGGGCTGCTCCCCGACGACTTCCCGCCCACCCGGGCGGTGGCGGCCGCCCCCTGGTGGCGCCAGGTCGAGGGCGCCGACTGGCGGCGCCCCGACGGACCGCAGTCCACCTGGGAGACCCGGCCCGACCACCCCGTCATCCACGTCGACCGGGACGACGCCCGCGCCTACTGCGCCTGGGCCGGCAAACGCCTGCCCACCGAGGCGGAGTGGGAACGCGCCGCCCGAGGGGGACTTCACGCGAAGGTGTTCCCCTGGGGCGACGAGTTCGAGCCCGGCGGGCGCCCCCGCATGAACGTGTGGCAGGGCGACTTCCACGACCGACACCCCACCGTCGACGGCTGGTACGGCACCTGCCCCGACGACGCCTTCGAACCCAACGGCTTCGGCCTGTACAACACCACCGGCAACGTCTGGGAATGGTGCGAGGACCGGTTCTCCCTCTCCCACGGCGAACGCCGGTACGTCACCAAGGGCGGCTCCTACCTCTGCCACGCCTCCTACTGCCGCCGCTACCGGGTCGCCGCCCGACAGGGCCTCTTCGCGGACTCGGCGACCGGGAACGTGGGATTCCGGTGCGCCCTGGACATGACCTGACCCCCCTTCACCCCACCATCCGCACGGCGCGAGACGCCCGGCGCACAAGGAGCAGGACCATGGCACAACGAGCAAGAAGGTGGCGCTCAGGCGCCGCGGCGACGGCCGCACTCGGCCTCGCCCTGACCGCGTGCAGCGGGGCGAAGGTCGGCGAGGACAACGCCGGGGCGGGCGGTGGTCCGGGGGAGTGCGGCACCTTCAACCTCGCTGTCAGCCCGTGGGTCGGCTACGAGGCGAACGCGGCCGTCATCGCCCACGTCGCGGAGAAGGAACTCGGCTGCAATGTCGTCCAGAAGGACCTCAAGGCGGAGATCGGCTGGCAGGGCTTCGAGTCGGGCGAGGTCGACGCCATCGTGGAGAACTGGGGCCACGACGACCTGAAGAAGAAATACATCACCGAGCAGAAGACCGCCGTCAATCTCGGCCCGACCGGCAACAAGGGAATCATCGGCTGGTACATCCCGCCGTGGATCGCCAAGCAGTACCCGGACATCACCGACTGGCGGAACCTCGACAAGTACGCCGCGAAGTTCAAGACCTCCGAGTCGGGCAGCAAGGGCCAACTCCTCGACGGCGACCCGTCGTACCAGACCAACGACGAGGCCCTCGTGAAGAACCTGAAGCTGGACTTCAAGGTGGTGTACGCGGGCAGCGAGACTGCTCTGCTCCAGGCGTTCCGGGACGCCGAGAAGAACAAGAAGTGGGTGATCGG
>JABFXA010000147.1 GCA_013361955.1 Nocardioidaceae bacterium | reverse complement strand
CTGCAGCACCAGCACCAGCGCCGTACCCGTCAGGCCGACGGCCACGGCCGCCGGGACCACCTCGCCCGCCGCCACGCCGCGGACGAAGCCGGACAGCTCGCCGAGGAGGTCGTCGGCGTCCACGCTGAACCCGAAGAGCTTGGGCAGCTGACCGACCAGGATGGTCAGGGCCAGCCCGTTCATGTAGCCGATCATCAGCGGCTTGGAGAGCAGGTCAGCGATGAAGCCGAGGTGCAGCACGGCCGCCAGCACCATCACCACGCCGACCAGCAGCGACAGCGCCGACGCCAGCGCGACGGCGCGGGCCGGGTCGCCGTCGGCGCCGACGAGCGGCAGCACGCTCGCCGCGATGAGCGGGCCGAGCGACGAGTCCGGGCCGAGCACCAGGATCCGGCTGGCCCCGAACACGGCGTACGCCAGCAGGCACATCACCGACGTGTACAGCCCGGTGATCGGCGGCAGGCCGGCCAGCGACGCGTACGCCATCCCCTGCGGGACCAGCAGCGTGGACAGGACCAGGCCGGCGGTCAGGTCCTTGGTGAGCCACTCCCGCCGGTACGCCCGCACGGTGGCCAGCCCGGGCAGCGCCCCGGCCAGGCGCTGCGTCCGCATCCGCTCATGCAAGCAACCGGGGCGCCGGTCGACGCTCACCCGAGTCGGGTGACGGTCAGCCGATCTCGGCCGAGCCGCCGCTGCCGCAGCCGGGCAGCGCCCGCCGTCCGGTCGGCAGCGCGTGTTGGGGTACGTCGGCCCCGTCGGCGCCGAGGACCCGGTACTGCACCGCGAACCGGGTGCCGGCCGGCTCCGGCCCGGTCAGCCAGGTCTGCAGGTGCGCGTAGCCGTCGCGGGCCCGGGTGCGGAACCACGGGCCGGGCACGTCGCCGACCCAGAACCGCTGCTGCACGGTCCGCACGGCCGGGGCCACCGCGAGCCAGGTGCTGCTGTGGAACGACTCCAGCACCCGGTCGGCGCCCCGGCACGACCACGTCGCCCGGCCGGTGGACAGGAACACCACCGGCTCGGCGTCGGTCGCCACGGGCACCGGCGCGACGGCGGGCGCGTCCGCGCCGTACGCGTCGCAGAGCCGGAGGTCGCCGGCCCGGTTGCGCAGCACCAGCACCGCCGCCGTACCGGTGTCGGTGGCCTGCGTCCGGGCGTAGCGCACCTCCACCCGGTCCGCCGAGGTCGCGAACCCGGGGGTCAGGCACGCGGTCACGGAACGGTCCCCGACCGGACCCCGGTCGAGGTCGACGACGTCGGCCGGCGGCACCGTCGGACCGGCCGCCGACGGGCCGGAGATGGCCACGTCGTCGGCGAGGGTGCGCAACAGACCGACGCCGAGAATCACGGTCGCGACCAGCAGCACGGCGGCGAGCACAGGCAGCACACGGGTCGTCCTCATGAGGCCCCCCTCGAGTGCGGCCGATCGTACCTGCGTGTCCCGATTTGTGGGACGTGAACAGCCGAACGTGGCGGGACTCGGAATCCGGCGTCGGGGTTGGTAGGGTCATCCCCGCAGCAGATGCAAGTTCCTGCAGGTCCAACGCCCGCGGAGTTTGTGATCCGATCGGCGTTTTCTCTTGGGTTGAACCAGCAGCTCGAAGGGGGCGGCTCGGCGTTTCACCGCATCTGTCGCGGGGCCGCCGAGGTGGCGGTTCCACGCCCCGTACGTAGGAGTAATCGAGCATGGCTCAGGGCACTGTCAAGTGGTTCAACGCCGAGAAGGGTTTCGGCTTCATCGCGCAGGAGGACGGCGGCGACGACGTCTTCGTGCACTACTCGGCCATCCAGACGCAGGGTTACAAGACCCTCGACGAGAACCAGAAGGTCGAGTTCGACGTCACCCAGGGTCCGAAGGGCCCGCAGGCGGAGAACGTCCGTCCCGTCTGAGCGACTGGTGCATTCCTGCGGGCCCACCCTCACGGGCCTCTGACCTGCAGCTTTGCACCACCGAACGAACGGGGGGTGACCTGATCCGTCAGGCACCCGGCAAGGACCCCGGCGGGCTACCGTCCGGGGTCCTTGTGTTTGTCCTAAATGACTATGGGTCGAGAATCCGGCGCCCTTCAGAATGGATAGGGGAGCGCTACCTGGGGAACGCTACGGGTGGTGGGGCACGACCTGCACACGGGAGGAGCGGCGTGATGGACGACCAGTTGAACGTGCCGCTCGAGGACGCCGAGCTGCTGGCCGAGGTCGAGCTCACGACCAACCTGATCATCGCCGCGAGCGAGTCCGACCGGACGCTCTCCCAGGCCGCCATCGACCGGCTGCTGGGACTCGGCGAGCCCCACGAGTCGTCCCGGCCGATCCCGATCCAGAAGGCCCGCACCGACTGACCGGTCGCCTCGGCGGGGGGCTCGGTGTGCGTGCGCCCCGCGCTGCACCTAGCATGGCCTGCGGCTCGTCACCCGGGTGACACCCCCCCTGTCGGTCCACCGTTGACCGTCCGTACCCCAGGAGTTCGCCGTGGCACTGCGTTTCCGCCCTGCCGACACGACGTTTTACGACCTCTTCGCCCAGTCCGCCCGACACCTCGTCGAAGGGTCGGGGCTGCTCGCCGAGATGCTCGGTGACGGCAACGACCAGGAGATCACCGCGCAGCGGATGCGGGACGCCGAGCACGCCGCCGACGAGACCACCCACGACATCATCCGGCGCGTGAACACCACCTTCGTCACGCCGTTCGACCGCGAGGACATCTACGCCCTCGCCTCCAAGCTCGACGACGTCATGGACTTCATGGAGGAGGCCGTCGACCTGGTGCTGCTCTACGAGGTGGACCGGCTGCCCAAGGAGCTCGCCAACCAGGTCGAGGTGATCCAGCGCTGCGCCGAGCTGACCGCGCAGTCGCTGCCCAAGCTGCAGACCATGAAGGGTCTCGAGGAGTACTGGATCGAGATCAACCGGCTGGAGAACCTCGGCGACAAGAGCTACCGCCGGATCCTGGCCAAGCTCTTCGGCGGCAAGTACGAGGCGCTCGAGGTGCTCAAGCTCAAGGACGTCGTCGACTCGCTCGAGGGGGCGATCGACGCATTCGAGTCGGTCGCCAACATCGTCGAGCAGATCGCGGTCAAGGAGTCCTGACCGTGGAGCTCGCGATCGTCGTCGCGGTCGTGGTCGTCGCCCTGGCCTTCGACTACACCAACGGCTTCCACGACGCGGCGAACGCCATCGCGACGTCGGTGTCGACCCGGGCGCTGACGCCCCGCATCGCCCTCGTCCTGGCGGCGATCATGAACTTCGTCGGCGCGCTGCTCGGGCAGGAGGTCGCGCACACGGTCAGCGAGACCATCGTCCCGCCCAGCGGCACCCACGGCCTGGTGGTCGTGCTCGCCGGCCTGTTCGGCGCGATCACGTGGAACCTGATCACCTGGTGGTTCGGGCTGCCGTCGTCGTCCTCGCACGCCCTCATCGGGGGGCTGGTCGGCTCGGCACTCGCGGCCTCGGCGAGCGTGCACTGGACCACGATCCTCGACAAGGTCGTGATCCCGATGGTGGTCTCCCCGCTGGTCGGCTTCGTCCTCGCCTTCCTGGTGATGCTGTCGATCATGTGGATCTTCCGTCGCGGGAACCCGCACAAGATCAGCCGGGGCTTCCGGTTCTCGCAGACCATCTCCGCCGCCGGGCTCGCCCTCGGGCACGGCCTGCAGGACGCGCAGAAGACGATGGGCGTGATCTTCCTGGCGCTGGTGACCGGCGGCTACTACTCCGCCGACGCGGACCTGCCGCTGTGGGTGATCGTGGCCGCGGCCGGTGCGATCTCGGCCGGCACGTACGCCGGCGGCTGGCGGATCATGCGCACCCTCGGCCGGCGGATCATCCACCTCGACCCGCCCCGGGGCTTCTCCGCGGAGTCGGTCGGGTCCGCGGTGCTGTACACGACGGCGTTCGTCTGGCACGCGCCCGTGTCCACCACACACATCATCACCTCGGCGATCATGGGTGCCGGCGCCACGAAGCGCGCCTCGGCCGTCCGCTGGGGCGTCGCCCGCAACATCGTGATGGCCTGGGTGCTGACCTTCCCGATGGCCGGGTTCGCCGCCGCGTGCGTCTACTGGGTCCTGAAGTACGTCTTCCAGCTGTCCTGACCCGGCCCGGCTGGGGCGAGCCGCGTCCACCCCGTGGTGGACGCGACCCGCGACCGCTGCCCGAGCTTCCGACCCCCGCCATCCCCCGGCGGCAGTGAGACGACGGATCGTCCCGCTCATGACGCAAAACTAGAAGAAAAGTCTCGAAACGGACATGTGCCCCATCGCCCGGGACGGATAGTCCGGAACGTTTCGCAGGTCCGGAGGCCGGATTCGTCTGCAGAACGTTCCGGACTACCCAGGATGCGGAGGCTGGAGCACTCCGCCGACCCCGTGGGTGGCTGGTGGGTGGCTCAGCCGAAGCGGCCGGAGATGTAGGCCTCGGTGGCCCGCTCCTCCGGGTTGCTGAAGATCTTCTTGGTCGGGTTCATCTCGATCAGCCGACCGGGCAGGCCTGCGCCGGCGAGGTTGAAGAACGCGGTGTCCTCCGAGACCCGGGCGGCCTGCTGCATGTTGTGGGTGACGATCACGATCGTGTAGTCGGCCCTCAGCTCGTGGATCAGGTCCTCGATCGCCGACGTCGAGATCGGGTCGAGCGCCGAGCACGGCTCGTCCATCAGCAGCACCTGCGGCTCGACGGCGATCGCGCGGGCGATGCACAGCCGCTGCTGCTGACCACCGGAGAGACCCGCGCCCGGCTTGCCGAGCCGGTCGCGCACCTCGGTCCACAGGTTCGCGCCGCGCAACGACTTCTCCACGATCTCGTCGGCCTTCGCCTTCGGGATCCGGCGGGAGTTCAGCCGGATGCCGGCCAGCACGTTGTCGTAGATCGACATCGTGGGGAACGGGTTCGGGCGCTGGAAGACCATGCCGACCTGGCGGCGTACCTCGACCGGGTCGACGTCGGGGCCGTACAGGTCCTGCCCGTCGATCACGATCTTGCCGTCGACCCGGGCGCCGGGGATCACCTCGTGCATCCGGTTCAGCGACCGCAGGAACGTCGACTTGCCGCATCCCGACGGACCGATCAGCGCGGTCACGGAACGGGCGGGGATGGTCATCGAGACACCCTCCACCGCGAGGAAGTCGCGGTAGAAGATGTTCAGGTCCGAGACGTCGATGCTCTTGGCCATGGTGGGTCCTCTGCTAGTCCGCCGGTGTCAGCGGCCGGTCTTGGGGGAGAAGAAGCGGCCCAGCAGCCGCGCGAGCAGGTTGAGCGCCATCACGATCGCGATCAGCACGAGGGCGGCTCCCCACGCGCGCTCGATGCCGTACTCCGGCGGCACCCCGGGCTGGGTGAACGAGTAGTAGATGAACACCGGCAGGGTCATCATCCGCTCGCCGAACAGGTTCAGGTTCAGCGAGTCGGTCGAGCCGGCGATGATCAGCAGCGGCGCGGTCTCGCCGATCACCCGTGCGATCGCGAGCGTGACACCGGTGATGATCCCGGCCATCGCGGTCGGCAGCACCACCTTGACGATCGTGCGCCACTTCGGCACGCCGAGCGCGTACGACGCCTCGCGCAGCTCGTCGGGCACCAGCTTGATCATCTCCTCGCAGGAGCGGACCACGATCGGGATCATCAGCAGCGAGAGCGCGATCGAACCGCCGAAGCCCATCCGCACACCCGGCCCGAAGAACAGCAGGAACAGCGCGTAGGCGAACAGGCCGGCGACGATCGACGGGATGCCGGTCATCACGTCGACGAGGAAGGTGATGGTGCGGGCCAGGTGGCCGCGGCCGCCGTACTCGACGAGGTAGATCGCGGTGAGCAGGCCGACCGGCACCGAGATGACCGCGGCGGCCAGGGTGACCAGGAGGGTGCCCATGATCGCGTGGTAGATGCCGCCGCCCGGGCCGATGATGTTGCGCATCGAGTAGGTCAGGAACTGCCCGTTGATCACCCCGAGGCCGTTGACGAGCACGGTCTCGATCAGCGACACCAGCGGGACCAGCGCCAGCGCGAAGGCCACCCACACCAGGGTGCTCACCACCCGGTCGGTGGCGGCGCGGCGGTTCTCCACGAGCAGCGACCAGACCGGCAGCGCCACGGCGTACAGCACCACGGCGAGGAACGCCCAGGGCACCAGGCCCCAGCCGAGGGTGAGCGCGATCAGCCCGGCGGCGGCGGCCGCGATGCCGGCGACCAGCCAGGGCGCCCAGCGCGGCAGCGTGGGGTGGCTCAGCGGCAGCGGCGTGGTCCGCCGCGAGGCGGTCTCGGGAGGGGCGGACTGCGCGGGCACGGGCTGCTCCTCGCTCAGGGAGTCGGAACTGGCGCTGTGCGTCGACGGCGTCTTCGCGCGGGCCATCACTGATGCGCCTTCTCTGCACGGGCCACGATGGCACGGGCGGCGAAGTTGACCGCGAAGGTGATCACGAACAGGACCAGGCCGCTGGCGATCAGCGCGTTCACCTTGAGGCCGGTGGCCTCGGGGAACTGCAGCGCGATGTTGGCCGCGATGGTCGACGGGTTGGTGCTGCTGATCAGGTTGAAGGTGATCACCCCGGACGCCGACAGCACCATCGCGACCGCCATCGTCTCGCCGAGGGCGCGACCGAGGCCGAGCATCACCGCGGAGACGATGCCGGAGCGGGCGTAGGGGAACACCGCCATCCGGATCATCTCCCAGCGCGTGGCGCCGAGGGCCAGCGCGGCCTCCTCGTGCAGCTTGGGGGTCTGCAGGAAGACCTCGCGGGTGATCGCGGTGATGATCGGGATCGCCATGATCGCGAGCACGATCGCAGCGGTGAGGATGGTCCGGCCGGTGGCCGAGGCGGGGCCCTTGAAGAACGGCAGGAAGCCGAGGTGCGCCTCGAGCCACTCGTAGATCGGCACCAGCTTGGTGCCGAAGTAGGCGCTGCCCCAGAGGCCGTAGACGACCGACGGTACGGCGGCGAGCAGGTCGACGGCGTACCCGACCGGGCGCGCCAGCTTCCGGGGCGCGTAGTGGGAGATCACCAGCGCGACGCCGAGGGAGAGCGGAGTCGCGATCAGCAGCGCGAGGAACGCCGCGAGCAGCGTGCCGAACAGCAGCGGCCAGACGAAGCCGACGAAGCTGGAGGCTCCGAACAGCGCCGTCGAGTCGGCGCCGAAGGCCGGGAAGCCCTCGACGGTGAGGAACACGGCGACGCCGGCCAGGGCGACCAGGATGATCACCCCGGCGACGCGCGTCGCGCCGGCGAAGATGCGGTCGCCGGCGCGCTGCTTGGCCCGGGAGCGGGTCGGGGCCACGGAGCTAGCCATCGGGCTTCGCTCTCCCTTCAGCGGATCTGGTCCGGAACCGTGTCGAGCCGGCGAGGGTCGTGGACCCCCACCGGCTCGACTCGGTCTCGCTCTTGGTCAGGAGGACGCCGCGGAGATCTTGTCAACCGCGGCGGCCGCCTCTTCGGCGAGGGTGCTGGACAGCGGCGCCGAGCCGGCCGTCTTGGCGGCTGCGGACTGGCCGTCCGAGCTCACGATGTAGGACAGGTAGCCCTTCACCAGGTTCGCCTTGGCCTTGTCCTTGTACGTCGGGCAGGCGATCAGGTACGACGCGAGGAGCAGCGGGTAGGCGTCCGCCTCGGTCGTCGTCCGGTCGATGTCCATCGCCATGTCGTTCTCGGCGCGACCGTCGACCCGCTTCGAGATGTCGAGCACCTTGGCGGCGCCCTCGGCCGACGGAGCGACCCACGCGTCGCCGACCTTGATCGAGGCCGTGCTCAGGTCACCGGCCTGCGAGTCGTCGGCGTAACCGATCGTGCCCTTGCCGTTGGTGACCGCGTCGATGACGCCGGACGTGCCCTGCGCGCCCTCGCCGCCCTTGATCGGCCACACGCTGTCGGGCTCGGCGGTCCAGGCGCCCTCACCGGCCTTGCTCATCCAGTCGGTGAAGTTGGCGCTGGTGCCGGACTCGTCGGAGCGGTGCACCGGGACGATGCGGTCGCCGGGCAGCTTCGCGTCGGGGTTGTCGGCGGTGATCTCCGGGTCGTTCCACTTGGTGATCTTGCCGGAGAAGATGTCGGCCGCGGTCTTCGCGGAGAGCTGGAGGTTGTCCACGCCCTCGAGGTTGTAGACGAGCGCGATCGGGCTGACGTAGTTCGGCACCTCGATCGCGGTGTCGCCGTTGCAGGCGTCCTTCGACTTGGCGAGCTCCTCGTCGTCCATGTAGGAGTCCGAGCCGGCGAAGTCCACGCCGCCGGCGAGGAACTGCTCGCGCCCGCCGCCGGAACCGACCGGGTCGTAGTTGACGGTCACATCGGGGTTGGCCGACTGGAAGCCGGACTGCCACGCCCCCTGCGCGGCCTCCTGGGCGCTCGAGCCGGCGCCGTTCAGGGTGCCGCTGAGCTTCACGTCGCTCTTCGCTGCGGCAGACCCGCTGGTCCCCGATTCGTTGCCGGCACCGCAGGCGGTGAGCGCGAGGCTCATCGCCACGAGGGTGGCCGCAGGGGCCACGACGGTGCGGAAGGAAGTGCGCTTCACTTCATGTCTCCTGGTCACTGTTTTTGGGACACGTTGGTTCGTTCGACGCCGAAACTAGGGATCCGAGGTGAAGCGACCCTCGGCCTCACGTGAACGGGAGGTGAACGGTGCCAACCGTTAAGGCGACCGGGAACGGGCGGTGAGACAGACGTCACGTGAACACCGGCGTGGCGCCCGCTCAGACCGCGTGCTCCTCGATGGCGACCACCTGGCCGCGCCGGTGGTGCACGACGAGGAGGGCGCCGGGGTCCAGCTTGGGGTCGCGGACGCCGAGCGCCGCGTAGACGAGGGGCAGCACCGGCCGGTGCGTGCAGAGCACGACCGGGTCCTTGAGCTCCAGCACGGCGTGCACGAGCTCCTCCACCTTGTCCGTTTCGGCCTCCTCCTCCGAGAGGTCGTGGGTGACCTCCAGGTCGAGGTCGGCGACGTCCGCGTACGGCGCCACGGTGGCCCAGCACCGGCGGCTGCTCGACGAGACGACCCGCTGCACGCCGTACGCGGCGAGGACGGGGACCACCTGCTCGGCCTGGAGCTCGCCGTCGGAGGCGAGCGGACGCTCGGGGTCGTCGCCGTCCCAGGTCTTGCGGGGGAGGGCGCGGGCGTGCCGGAGCACCACCAGCGGGCGGCTCTTGCGGCGGATCCGGGCGAACTCGGCGAGCGTCTCCCGGTCGCGGCTGTAGGTCAGCCAGCGGTCCGCCTTGGACAGCGGCACCCAGGCGACCTCGTCGATCTCCTCGTTGGGCCGGTACGTCGAGACGTCGTCGCCGCCCACGACGCGGCCGGCCCAGTAGTGCACGACCTTCTGGCCGCCGTTCACGCCGTAGTGCTGCAGGGCGAGCGGCTGCCCGAGCCGGATGTCGAGCCCGGTCTCCTCGGCGACCTCGCGGACCGCCGCGGCGGTGAGGTGCTCGCCGGGGTCGACCTTGCCCTTGGGGAACGACCAGTCGTCGTACTTGGGACGGTGCACCAGCAGCACGTCGGGGCCCTTGCGCGAGACGACGGCGCCGGCCGCCACGATCTCGGGTGCGCGGGGCATGTCGCTAGGTTAGGGCAGCGGCTCGGCGGGGTGTCGGGCCGAGTCGACACGGGCGAGGTGAACACCGGGTGCGGACGCATCGCGTCGTGTGGCTCGCGGGCGTGGTCGTGCTGGTGCTCCTCGTCGGCGCGGTCACCTGGCGGCTGACCACCCGGACGACCACGTTCGAGGACGCCGTGAGCCGGCTGCCCGCGTCGACGCTGCGCACGACGTACACCGACTGGGCGCAGGTGCGCTCCCAGGCCGGGGGCGAGGGGCTCGACCCGGGCTCGTCGGAGCGGCAGGTGCGGGGGTTCCTGAACCGCGCCTACGACCGCGACCTGACCTCCGGGTCGGCGATCTCGGACTCGACGTCGGCGCTGTCGCGGTTGTACGGGTTCTCGCCCCTCGACGCGCAGTGGGAGGCGCTCGGCCAGTCCCGCGAGGGCCAGGTGGACGTCGTACGCGTGGACGACGACGTCGACCTC
The DNA here is from genome assembly GCA_013361955.1 of Nocardioidaceae bacterium. Taxonomy (GTDB): domain Bacteria; phylum Actinomycetota; class Actinomycetes; order Propionibacteriales; family Nocardioidaceae; genus Nocardioides_B. The sequence goes on along the minus strand of JABFXA010000147.1, from coordinate 3,068 downwards.
GCCGGTGTGGAGCGGGCGCTGCGCCGGCTCGGGTACACGCCGCCCGCCGGTGGCTCGGGGAGCGGCGGGACCTGGGCCGGCGGCGCCGACCTGGTCGCCAGGATCAGCCCCGACCTGACCCCGGTGCAGCAGAACGTCGTCGTGCTCCCCGACGAGAAGCTGGTGCTGATGTCCGACAACGCGGCGTACGCGTCGGCCGCCGCGGACTCCGCCACCGGCGACGCCCGCTCGCTGAGCGACGTGACCGGCATCGACGACCTCGCCGACGCCGCGGCGACGCCGGTGGCCGCGACGATGTGGAGCTCGACGTTCGCCTGCGAGGACCTGAGCATGGGCTCGGCCGACGAGGAGGACCAGCGGGTCGGCGACGACCTGGTCGCGAAGGCCGGCGAGATCAGCCCGCTGGCCGGGCTGGTGATGGCCCAGCAGGACGACCGCACGATCAACGTCGGCCTGCAGTTCGAGAACGACGACCAGGCCTCGGAGAACCTCCAGCCCCGCGTCGACCTCGCCTCCGGCGACGCCCCCGGCCAGGGCGGCTCGTTCTCCGACCGCTTCACGATCACCTCCGGCACCGCCCAGGACAGCACCGTCCTCCTCCAGCTCAGGCCCAAACCCGGCCAGTCCGTCCTCTCCGACCTGTCCTCCGGCCCGGTGCTGTTCGCGACGTGCTGAGTCTCCGCGGACGGGTAGTCCGGAACGTTTCGCAGGTCTGCAGCGCCGATTCCCCTGCGGAACGTTCCGGACTACCGGCTCAGGCCGGCCTCTGGTAGAGCGCCGAGCGGTGTGGCCACCAGGCGGGCGGGTCGAGCGTCCAGGTGCGAGCGGATGGTGGCAGGTGTCGGGCGCGGCCGTACGCCGAGTGGATCCGGTTCGCGACCTTCGCCGGCGTGGCCATGTCGGGAGCGGTGACGCGGAAGACCTCGAGGTGGTGGTCGCGGAACAGCCCCTCACGGTCGACGTCGTGGCTGTGCCGGCGTGCGCCCCGGTGCTCCTCGCCGTCGTACTCCCCGATCACGCCGGCGTCCGGGTCGAGGAGGTCGGGGTAGCCGAGCAGGTTCCCGTCGAGGTCGAACACGGGCCGGTTCGTCAACGGTCGGGGCCGCTCGGCGTCGAGGACCCAGATCAACCGGAGGCGGGTCTCCTGCGGGGACCAGCTGTTCTCGTCGGCGAGGACGAGGGCGTCCCGGACCCGCTGCACTCCCTGCCAGCCCTGCCTGCCGGGGAACACGTACGTGAACATCTCGCGCAAGGTGACCTGGCTCGTGACCGCGACCATGTCGAAGGCGACCACCGCGTCGCGGAGATGGCGGGCGTAGCGCATCGCGTCGAAGGTCGCCCTGACCGGGACGGTGCACGGCACGCCTTCGATCCACACGATCTCGTCGTCGTACAACATGTCGCGGAGCAGGTCGTCCCCAGCTTTCCTGCGGATCTTGTGCAGCGGCCCGCAGTTGAGGGGCACGGGCATCAGCGTGCGCCCGCCGTCGCGCAGTCCGTCGAAGAACGTGCAGCGGTGCATCCGGGCCGAGGCCCACCCGGTGACCGCGCCACCGGTCAGTCGCATCGACTCCTCGAGGATGCGCTGCTCGGGCTGGGGCGGCTCGACCCCCGCCGGGACGTACAGCCCGCGGCTCGTACGACGCCAGCCCGACCCGGCTGCCTGGCCACGGGTCGGCCCATCGCGTCCGGTCGGGTCGACGGGAACCGGACGGACGAGGCCGACCGGTCGTTCGCAGACCGGGTCCCAGCGATGCCTTTTCTGAAGCACCGCAGCAGCGTGCTCCGACCCGCGATCCCGGCGCGGAGCTCATCCACAGCCCACCCCGGCCGGTTAGTCCGGAACGTTCTGCAGGGAAAACCTGGCTCAACACCTGCGAAACGTTCCGGACTACCCGTCCCTCAAACGCCCCCTCCCCAACGGGGGAAGCGGTCAGCGGGGGGACTCGAGCTGGCGGTCGGCGGGGCGGACGGTACGGCGGCGGCGGTTGGCGGCGATGAGGGACTCCTGCAGGTCGCGGAGCTGGGCGCCGTCGGCGTCGAGGAAGTGCCGCTCCCACTCGCCGGTGGGGGTCAGCCACCACGACGAGGTGCCGTCGTCGAAGGCGAGGTCGAGCAGCCTGCCGACCTCCTCCACCTGGGCGGTGCCGGGCAGCTCGACGAGCGCCTCCACGCGACGGTCGAGGTTGCGGTGCATGAGGTCGGCCGACCCGATCCACGCCGAGGGCTCGCCGCCGTTCTCGAACCAGAAGATCCGGCTGTGCTCCAGGAACCGGCCGAGCACCGACCGCACCCGGATCGTCTCCGACAGCCCCGGCACGCCCGGGCGCACCGCGCAGATCGACCGGGTCAGCAGGTCGATGGGGACGCCGGCGAGCGAGGCGCGGTAGAGCTCGTCGATGACCGCCTCGTCGACGATGGAGTTCGCCTTGATCCGGATCTTCGCGGGCCGACCGGCCTGCTGGTGCTCGACCTCGCCGCGGATCCGGTCGATCAGGCCGTCGCGCACGGAGTCCGGCGCCACCAGCAGGTGCTCGTACGACGCGTTGCGCGAGAACCCGGACAGGTTGTTGAACAGGTGCGCGACGCTCTCGGCGATGCCCTCGTGCGTGGTGAGCAGGCCGTAGTCCTCGTACAGCCGCGCGGTCTTCGGGTTGTAGTTGCCGGTGCCGATGTGCACGTAGCGCCGGATGCCGTCGGGCTCGTCGCGCACCACCATCGCGAGCTTGCAGTGCGTCTTGAGGCCCACCAGCCCGTAGACCACGTGGCAGCCGGCGTGCTCCAGCTTGCGCGCCCACTTGATGTTCGCCTGCTCGTCGAAGCGCGCCTTGATCTCCACGAGCACCAGCACCTGCTTGCCGGCCTCGGCCGCGTCGATCAGCGCCTCGACGATGGGGGAGTCGCCGGAGGTGCGGTACAGCGTCTGCTTGATCGCGAGCACGTGCGGGTCGTCGGCGGCCTGCTCGATGAACCGCTGCACGGACGTCGAGAACGAGTCGTACGGATGGTGCAGCAGTACGTCGTTGCGCCGCAGCGACTTGAACACGTCGACCGGCGACGCGCTCTCG
>JABFXA010000457.1 GCA_013361955.1 Nocardioidaceae bacterium | reverse complement strand
GCCAGCTCACGGCAGCCGGTGAGGTCGTCGCCCGCGATGCTGACGACGACCCGCAGCTGCTCCCGGGCGTACCAGGGGAGCTCGGTGGCCAGGAACGCCGCCAGCCCCGCGTTCTGGTCGCCGACGGCGCTGAGCAGCCCGGCCGCGGTCTCGACGAGCCGCGGGGCGGGGGCGCCGGCGACCGGGTCGGGCGTGACGGTGCGGGTCACCACCGCGCCCACGTCGGCGAGGTCGACGTACGTCGCGAGGTCGGGGCCCGCACAGCCGGCCGCGGTGAGCACCGGCGTCGGCAGCACCAGGTCGCGCAGGTGCGTGGTGAGGTCGGTCATCCGGCACCCCGGGCGTCGGCGGGCACCCCGCCCAGGTCGTCCCAGCGCACCCGGTCGCCGCGCAGGACCGGGCCGTCGGTGCAGGCGCGCACCATCCGGGTCACGCCGTCCTCCCCCACGACCGGCAACGCGCAGCCCAGGCACAGGCCGGTGCCGCAGCCGTCGGGTACGGCGACGAGGGTCTGGCTCCACGCGCCGTGCACCTCGGCGACCAGCGCGGCCTCGTGCAGCACGGCGTGCGGCCCGGCGGCGTACACGACGTCGGCCTCGACGCGGGCCAGCAGCGCGGGCAGCGCGGTGGTGACCGAGCCGTGCTGGCCGACCGACCCGTCCTCGGTGACCACCGTGACGCTGCGCGTGGACCGGCGTGCGTCGAGGGCGCCGAACAGCCGGGACTCGGTCGCGGCGACCAGGAGGACGTGCACCACGCAGTGCCGCTCGTGCAGCCGCTCGGCGAGCGGGAACAGCGGCGCGGCCGCGGCACCGTGGCCCACCAGCACGCAGGTCACCGGCTCCTTCGGCAGCGCGAACGGCCGGCCGACCGGGCCGAGCACGTCGAGGGGGGTGCCGACCGGGGCGTCGGCGAGCCACCGCAGGCCGGGCTCGGTGGGCTCGAGGACCACCTCGACGGTGCTGCCGTGGGCGCCCGCCGTCCGTGCTCGGTGCACCGGCAGCGAGCGGCGCAGCAGTCGCTCCCCCGATCCGACCCGTAGCGCCACCGTCGTCCCCGGGCGGAACCGCTCGGCGACGCCGTCGGCGGCGAGCGTGAGGTGGTGGTACGGCCCCACCTCGGCCGACCCGACCAGCTCGCCGGCCACCTGCACCGGTCCGACTCCGGTGGCCGGGCTCATGACCGGTCCAGCTCCCTCTGCAGACGGGACGGCCACAGCGCGCCCTCGTAGACGAACGCGGTGTAGGCCTGCAGCAACGTCGCGCCCGCGGCGAGCCGCTCGCGGGCGTCGGCCGCGTCGCCGATGCCGCCCACCGCGACGATGGTCAGGTCGGGCCCGACCCGCTCGCGCAGCAGCCGCAGCACCTCGAGCGCGCGCTCCTTGAGCGGCCGGCCCGAGAGCCCGCCGGCGCCGGCCCGCTCGACGTCGTCGGCTGTCGAGCGCAGCCCCTCGCGGGAGATCGTGGTGTTGGTCGCGACGATCCCGTCGAGGCCGAGCTCGAGGGCCAGGTCGGCGACCCCGAGCACGTCCTTGTCGGACAGGTCGGGGGCGATCTTCACCAGCAGCGGCAGGTGCCGGGTGCGGACGGCGTCGGCCTCCCGGCGTACGGCGGCGAGGAGCGGCCGGAGCCGGTCGACGGCCTGCAGGTCGCGCAGCCCGGGGGTGTTCGGGGAGCTGACGTTGACCACCAGGTAGTCGGCGTGCGGCGCCAGCAGGCGGCTGCTCTTGCGGTAGTCGGCGAGCACCGCGTCCTCGTCGTGCTCGGGCACCACCTTGGTCTTGCCGATGTTCACCCCGAGCACCACGTCGGCGTGCCGACGAGCGGCGCGGGCGGCCAGCCGGCGGGCCACCGCCTCGGCGCCGTCGTTGTTGAAGCCCATCCGGTTCACCACCGCGCGGTCCCGGGGCAGCCGGAACAGCCGGGGCCGGGGGTTGCCGGGTTGCGGCTCGCCGGTGACCGTGCCGACCTCGACGAACCCGAACCCGAGGGCAGCGAGCGCGTCGACGCCCTCGGCGTTCTTGTCGAACCCGGCCGCCAGGCCGAGCACCCCGGGGAAGTCCAGGCCCATCGCGTGCACGGGCGTCCCGCCGCGGCGGACGACCCGGCTCACCGCCGGCCGGCCGGCCCGCAGCGCGCGGAACCCGAGCCGGTGCGCCGTCTCCGCGTCGACGCGCGTGAGCCCGTGGTCGAAGAGCAGCCGGTAGACCGTCACGCGCGGGCCCAGTCCTGCAGGGAGCGGACCCCGACGTCGCCGGCCCGGAGCGCCTCGATGCCCTGCACGGCGGCGCCGAGCCCCTGCACCGTGGTGATGCACGGGACGTTCGCCATCACCGCGGCGGTGCGGATCTCGTAGCCGTCGACGCGCGCCGACCCGGCGCTCGACGACCCGTGCGGGGTGTTCACGATCAGGTCGATCTCACCCGCCTGGATCAGCTGCACCGTGGTCGGCTCACCGGCCGGGCCGGGGCCCTCGAAGTGCTTGCGGACCACGGTCACCTCGACGCCGTTGCGGCGCAGCACCTCCGCCGTGCCCTGGGTGGCCAGGATCTGGAAGCCCATCTCGGCGAGCACCTTCACCGGGAAGATCATCGAGCGCTTGTCGCGGTTGGCCATCGACACGAACACCTTGCCGGTGGTGGGCAGCGACCCGAACGCCGCGGTCTGCGCCTTGGCGAACGCGGTGCCGAAGTCGGCGTCGAAGCCCATCACCTCGCCGGTCGACTTCATCTCCGGGCCGAGCACGGTGTCGACGTTGCGGCCGTCGGGCGTGCGGAACCGGTTGAACGGCATCACCGCCTCCTTGACCGCGATCGGCGCGTCGGCGGGCAGCAGACCGCCGTCGCCCTCGGCCGGCAGCACGCCGGCCCGGCGCAGGTCGCCGACGCTCTCGCCGAGCATCACCCGGGCGGCCGCCCGGGCCAGCGGCGTCGCCGTCGCCTTGGAGACGAACGGCACGGTGCGGCTGGCCCGCGGGTTGGCCTCCAGCACGTAGAGCACGTCGGAGCCCAGCGCGAACTGGATGTTGATCAGCCCGCGCACCCCGATGCCGCGCGCGATCGCCTCGGTGGCCTCGCGGATCCGGCGGATGTCGTCGGCGCCGAGGGTGATCGTCGGCCGCGCGCACGACGAGTCGCCGGAGTGGATGCCGGCCTCCTCGATGTGCTCCAT
>JABFXA010000468.1 GCA_013361955.1 Nocardioidaceae bacterium | reverse complement strand
CCGGGTCGAGGTGCCCGGCCAGGGCACGTACGTCGCCCGCCGCGGGCTGGTGATCTCGACCGGCACAGTGCCCACGGTGCCGCCGATCGATGGACTGGCCGACACCCCGTACTGGACGAACCGCGAGGCGATCGCGGTCGCAGAGCTGCCGGCGTCGCTGATCGTGCTCGGCGGCGGTGCGATCGGTCTGGAGATCGCGCAGACCTATCGCAGGTTCGGGGTCGAGGTGAGCGTGGTCGAGGCTGCCGACCGGCTGCTGCCGCTGGAGGAGCCGGAGTCCTCCGCGCTGATCTCTGACGTGCTCAAAGGTGAAGGCATCGCCGTACACGCCGGGACGAAGGTCACCCAGGTGCGCCACGACGGCCGATTCCACGTCACGGTCGACGGTGTCGACGAGCCGATCTCGGCCGAGCGGCTCCTCGTCGCCACCGGCCGCCGGCCCGGTCTCGACCGGGCCACGCTCGAACGGATCGGCGTCGACCCGGAGCCGGGCCTGCAGGTGGACCAGCGGCTACGGGTCACCGACGGCGTCTGGGCAGTGGGCGACGTCACGGCCAAGGGCGCGTTCACCCACGTCGCCACTTACCAGGCCGAACTGGTGGTGGCCGACATCCTTGGCCGTGACCACCCCGGAGCGGACTACCGTGCCGTGCCCCGCGTCACGTTCACCGATCCCGAGGTCGGCGCCGTGGGACTCACCGAGATCCAGGCGCGTGAGCGCGGAGTCCGCGTGATCACCGGCACCGCCCAGGTCAAGAGCTCGGCGCGCGGATGGCTGCACAAGGCCGGCAACGAGGCTTCATCAAGCTGGTCGTCGACCGCGACTCCGACCTCCTGGTCGGCGCCACCTCGGTCGGACCGATGGGTGGCGAAGTCCTCTCCGCTCTCGCCGTAGCCGTCCACGCCCGCGTACCCGCCGCGGTGCTCGAGCAGATGATCTACGCCTATCCCACCTTCCATCGCGGCATCCAGGACGCTCTACGCGATCTCAGGGACCAGGAGTGAACGGCCAGCCCCCGGTCACGGTGTACTGGCGGCCCGGCTGCGGGTTCTGCCGCAGGCTCAGCCGCGAGCTGGACCGCGCGGGCGTCGAACGCACCGAGATCAACATTTGGCAGGATCCCGCCGCCGCGGCCGTCGTGCGCGCCCACGCACGCGGCAACGAGACCGTTCCTACCGTGCTCATCGGTGATCTGGCGATGGTGAACCCGACCGCCTCGGAGGTCATCGACGCCTGCGACCGCCTGGCCGGAACACCCACACCCGTCATACCGCCACTGGAGTCGCTCGAGCCGGAGGCGTCGCCAACACCCCGGCCTGCAATGGTCTGGACGGTGGTCGCCTGCACGGTCTGGGCTGGGTTCGCGCTGGCGAACCCGACCACCACCTACCACCTGGCGCCTGTTGTTGCGCTCCTGTCCTGGCCGATCATCGACCGCGGCCGCCGCCCGCGGGGCGGTTGGCGTCCTGGGCTGCTCGCGGCCGCCGGTGCCACGATCCTGGTGACCGTGACGATCCTGCTCCTCGCCAACCGCCAGGCGCTCGCGGGACCGGCCCTGATCGGAGTCAACGCCACCGCCGAAGCCTTCGCGCTGACTGCAACTGCCGCCGCTACTGCGTTGCTGCTGGCCAGGCCGCGACGCTCAGGCGAAGGTCCCCAGCCACGTGGTGACGGCGTACAGCACGAGATAGGTGCCGACAGCGACCCCCAGGGCGAGCGCCAGCCGTCGCCAGGCTCGACGGACCCCGCCCAGGGTGCATTGGTCGCGCCGGCGCAGGGCCCACAGGACCAGGACAGCCAGCACGGCGAGGCCGGCCAGCCGGAACAGCCATGAGTAGCCGTCGTACAGGTCGGTGGCCCACACGAACGCGGTGCCAGCGCTGACGATGCCCAGCAGCGCGAGGACGGTCGGGCCGACGCAGCACAGCAGTCCGGTGACGCCGGCGACCATCCCCATGCGGATGGCGGGCAGGCCCCGATGGCTCGTGGCGTCCGCTCTGGTGTGAGTCACGAACCCACCCTCGCGCACTTCGACCACCCCTTGTGTAACACCGCACACACTCGGCCCGTCGATCTGACGCGACGGTCGGGCGACGAGGCTCCGGGAGCTCTTGTGTAAGCGGGGACACCAAACCCGCAGCCTGTGTCGGCATATGGTCGCGGCCATGACGACCCGCGAGAGCGACGAGGTCTTCCTCGAGCTGACCCGATCCATCTGCCCGGTGTGCAAGCAGACCATCAACGCCGAGGTCAACGCCCGAGACGACCAGGTGTTCCTGCGCAAGCGCTGCCCGGAGCACGGCGAGTTCGAGGCCAGGGTCTATGGCGACGCGGAGATGTACGTGGCCGCGCAGCGGTTCAACAAGCCCGGCAGCAGGCCCCTGCAGACCCAGACCGAGGTGAAGGACGGCTGCCCCTCGGACTGCGGGCTGTGCCCCGAGCACAAGCAGCACGCCTGCCTGGGCATCATCGAGGTCAACACCGGCTGCAACCTGGACTGCCCGATCTGCTTCGCCGACTCCGGCTCGCTGCGCGAGAACGGTCCGGACGGCTACAGCATCACCCTCGAGCAGTGCGCCACGATGCTGGATGTCTTCGTCGCCGCCGAGGGCGAACCCGAAGTCGTGATGTTCTCCGGGGGCGAACCCACCATCCACAAGGACATCCTCGCGATGATCGACCTCGCCCAGGCGCGACCGATCAATGCGGTCAACCTCAACACCAACGGCCTCCGGCTCGCCTCCGACAAGAACTTCGTCGCCGAGCTCGGCCGCCGCAACCGCCCCGGACGCCCGGTCAACATCTACCTGCAGTTCGACGGGCTCGAGGAGGAGACCCACCGGTCCATCCGGGGACGGGACCTGCGGGAGGCCAAGCAGCGGGCACTGGACAACTGCGCCGAGGTAGGACTCACCGTCACCCTGGTGGCCGCGATCGAGAAGGACATCAACGAACACGAGATCGGCGCCGTGATCCGGCACGGCCTCGCCCATCCCGCGGTCCGGTCGGTGGTGTTCCAGCCGGTCACCCACTCCGGCCGCCACGTCGAGTTCGACCCGCTCACCCGCCTCACCAACTCCGACGTCCTGCACACCATCGGCACACAGGTCCCCGAGTGGCTCACCGTCGACGACTTCTTCCCCGTCCCCTGCTGCGCCCCCACCTGCCGCTC
>JABFXA010000264.1 GCA_013361955.1 Nocardioidaceae bacterium | reverse complement strand
GTCCGTCGGGATGCCGGCCAGCGGTGGCGGACTCGGCACCGAGCCGGGTGGCGGCCTCCTCCAGCTCACGCCGGCGGGTGGCGTCGAGGCCGGCCACCCGGCCGCGCACGTGGTCGAGTGCCGCCTCCCCCGACGTCAGCGACAACACGTGCACCCGGACGCCGCGACGGGCCAGCCCGGCCAGGGTGCCGCCCATCGCGAGCGTCTCGTCGTCCGGGTGTGCCACCACGGCGAGCACGGCGGTCGCGCCCGGCAGCACCTGGTCGACGGGCACCGGAGCGGCGGCGGTCAGCCGTCGCCGCCATCCGTCGTGGTGCCGCGGTGGCGGCGTGACCGTCTGCCAGGTGGGCACGGCGGAGCGGTTACCCAGCGCCGGGGTCGGCATGCTCATGCCGCGACGGCGTCACGGGTACGCCGGGCCGATGGCTGTCGGTGCGCTGCTCGGGCTCGGGTCCGCGCTCGCCTTCGGGGTGTGCGACTTCGTCGCCGGGCTCTCGGCCCGACGGATGAGCTTCTGGTGGGTGACGCTGCTCAGCCTGGTGGCCTCGGTGGCGGGCGCGTGGCTCTGCGTGCTCGTGCAGGGCGACGACCCGTCGCGGGCCTCGGTCGCGTGGGGCGTGCTGGCCGGGGTCGGGGCGGCCGTCGGTTCGACCGCGCTGTACCGGGGCTACGGGCGCGGGCAGATGGCGGTCGCCGGTCCGTTGTCCGCGGTGGGCACGGCCTCGCTGCCGGCACTGGTGGGCGCGGCACTCGGCGACCGGCTGCCCGCGACGGGGCTCGCGGGGGTGCTGCTGGCGCTCCCGGCGATCTGGCTGATGGCCGGCGGCGGCCCGGTCGGGGCCCGGGCCCGGACCGGGGTCGTCGACGGGCTGGTGTCCGGCGCCGGCTTCGCCCTGGAGTTCATCGGCCTGGAACGCGCGGGCGACGCCTCCGGTCTGTGGCCCGTCGCCGTCTCCCAGTCGACCGCGCTCGTGCTGCTCGCGGTCGTCGTACGCGCTGTCCGGCCGCGCGCGGGTGGCGGCGTGACCGCGGTGCTCCTCGCGGTCCTCGCCGGCGGACTCAGCCTGCTCGCGACCGTGCTCTACTTCCTGGCCGCGCACGCCGGACTGCTCACCGTCGCGGCCGTGCTGGCCGCCCTCTACCCCGGCGTGACCGTGGCGCTCGCCGCCATCGTGCTCCGCGAGCGGCCGGACCGCAGACAGGTCGGCGGGCTGCTGCTGGGCGCCGCCGCGGTCACTCTGATCGTCGCCGCCTAGCCCTCGCGGAGCGCGTCGAGCACGTCGGCCGAGCCGAGCACGTGGCACATCCGCGGGAACACCTTCGTCATGAAGAAGGAGCGCTGCTCCTCGAAGCCGTGGCAGCAGTCGGGGACCACGGTGACCTGGAAGTCGGCGTCGCGCGCGGCGTACGCCGTGGACGCGATGCCGACGTGCACGGACCCGCCGACCAGCAGCACGTGGTCGATGCCGCGGCTGCGCAGCGACAGCTCGAGGTGGGTGCCGTGGAACGCCGACCAGCGGTGCTTCGGCACGTCGTAGTCCTCGGGTCGGGGGTCGAGCTCGGCCAGCACCCGCAGCCCCGGGCTGCCCGAGCCGTGCGGCGGCCGGGTCGGCACCGGGTTGTCCGGACCCCAGGGCCGGAACCGGTTGTCGGTGTCGGCGATCGAGCGTGCGAGGTCGGCGCCGTCGGCCCGGTGGTCCGCCCGCGCGAAGAAGACGGGCACCCCCAGCTCGCGACACGCCTCCACCAGCCGCACGGTCGGCGCCAGCGAGCCGGCCTGCTCGATCGGTTCGCGGTAGGCCTCGAGCATGTCGAAGACCACCAGGCCGGTCCGTCGCGGGTCGTAGGTCGTCACGGTGCCGCAGTCTTGCGGATCGGTGCCACCTTCCGGCGGTGGGGTCATCCGGCCTCGCAGGCCGAGCTCTGCCGGGCATGTCACAACCGGTCGGCCTGCGGCGTGCTCTTCCATGAGCGATGCGAACGCGGCCCGGGTGGCGGCGGAGTTCGACGGCCTGCGACCGCGCCTGGTCGGGGTCGCCTCCGGAATGCTCGGGACACTGGCCGAGGCCGAGGAAGGCACCCGGATGACCGACGCGGCCACCGGGGTCAGCGACGGGAACTGCGACTACCAGCCCTTCAGTTCGGCTGATGCTCGCGGAGCGGGCCGACGGGCTGACCCCCGTCGGCCCAGCGCTGCAGCAGCACCTCGGTCGCGCTCAACGTCACCCGCCACGACCGCGGCGCCGAGGTGCGGTCGGTGTCGTGCAGCAGCACGGTGCCGCCATCGGTCAGGGTGCGGTCGACGGTGCGGACCACGGACGCCGGCGTCGCGCGCTGCTCCCAGTCGCGTCCCCACGCCGACCACAGCACCGTCTCCAGCCCGGCGCGACGCGCGGCGTGGAACGTCTCGGCGGTGAGCACACCGTACGGCGGACGGTAGCGCTCCACGTGCTGCCCGCTGGCCCGCTGCACGACGTCGGCGGCCCGCCGTACCTGGTCGGCCAGCGCGCCGGGCCGCTTGGCCGCGGTGCACCGGTGGTCCCATCCGTGCACCGCGACCTCGTGGCCCCGCTCGGCCATCTCCGCCACGAGTCGCCAGCTCTCCGCGACGTGCGCGCCGAGCAGGAAGAAGGTGGCCCGTACGTCGTACCGCTCGAGGAGCGTGAGGAACCTCGGGGTCGACCGCGGGTCCGGGCCGTCGTCGAAGGTGAGCGCGACGTGTCCCGGCCGGCCCTGGCCGGCGAGCCTCGGCGCCACCCGGCGGCGGACCGGCCCGATCGTGAGGACCGCGGGCGCGAGCTGGGTGGCAGCCGCCGCGCCGGCCAGCCACGCCACCGTGCTCATGCGGGTTCCGCGACCCGTAGCACGTGGTTCGGGAACAGCGCGTGCAGGAGCGGCGCGCCGCCGGACGGCAGTCGGCTGCTGTGCCGTCCGCGGCGGAGCGACTCGAGGATCGCCTCGTGCAGCGCCTCCTCGCTCCGGGCCCAGGTCGCGATCCCGAGCTCGTGCAGCGCGGCGGCGTTCGTCTCCCCGTGCCCGGGCAGGCACCGGTAGCTCACCAGCGGAGAACCGGCAGCGGTCGCCTCCAGCGAGGTGAACCCGCCGGCGTTCTGCACCACCACGTCCGAGACCTCCAGGAGCGCGGGCAGGTCGTCCCGCCACCCCAGGGCGACGACGCCGGGCAGCGCGCCGAGGTGTCGGCGGAGGTCGTCGTTCGCACCACACAGCACGACGGGCTGGGCCAGCCCGGTGCGGAGCACGTCGCGCGCGGTCTCCTCCAGCCGGCCGATGCCGAGGGAGCCGCCGACGATGAGCGCGGTCGGGCGGGCCGGGTCGACGCCGAGGCCGGCGAGCAGCAGCGCCCGACCGGCCGGCGTACTGCGCACCGCGCCCGGGGCCACCGGCACCAGCGGGTCGATGACGACGGCCGCTCCCCCGTGCGCGCGGGCCTGCGTCGCACTGACCTGGTTCCAGGCGAGGTGCCGGTCGATCGCGGGGTGCACCCACATCGGGTGCACGGAGGCGTCGGTGAGGTAGGTCATCGCCGGCGTCGTCAGCCGGCCCTCTCGGCGGCGCTCGCCCAGGACCTGGCTCGCGAACGGGTGCGTGGACACCACCAGGTCGCTGCCCTCGATCGCCTCGGCCAGCCGCGCGGACGCCAGCCCCAACACCCGCCGCGCCATCCGCAGCCCGCTGCTGTCGTCGTCCAGCACCGACAGCAGCGCGCCCCACGAACCGGGCACCGCGCGGATCTGCCAGAGGTACGCCGCGCGGACCGCACGGCCCATCCCCGCCGGGAAGACGTCGACGACGTCGTGGAGGAAGACCTCGTGCCCGTCGGCGCGCACGCGATGCGCGATCTCGCGGGCGGCGGAGTCGTGGCCGGCGCCGAAGCTGCCGGAGACGACGTCCACGCGGGCGGGGCGGGACGAGGTCGTGGCGAAGGGGGTGGTGGTCACGCGGCCCATGGTGCGGGCATCTCCCTGAAGAGAACCTGACCCGACCTCAGCCGTGGCGCAGGTCTCGACGGGTGAGCCGAGCCTCGAGAGCCTCCTTCGGACCTGGGCCGACGCGCGTGCCCGGTGACGCGGTCGAGCCGGCCGACGACCACGTACCCCGATCCGCGGATCGGGCTACGCGGGTGACCGTCCCGTGACAGAGTTGCCCGGTGCTCACGGGGGTTGGCGCCGGGCTTCGCGCGCATCGTCAGGCGGTTGTGGTGATGGTCGTCGTCGCGCTGGCGGCGGTCCTGATCCTGGGAGTCGGCTGGTGGCACCGGGCAGCCGTCCGGACGGCCGAGGCGGTGTCCGCGCGATGGACGCTCGACTGCACCGACACGAAGGTGCGGGGCGGGTCGCGGACCCTCGTCGTCGAGTCGCGGCCGGGATTCCGGTGCCAGGTCGACCTGCGCGTCGTCAACGCCTCCGATCGCTCGATCCGCGTGCAGCACGTCGGCGCGCCCGTTCTTGGCTCAGGAGGTGGCGGCGAGATCCGCGGCTACTCGACGACCGACGCAACGGTCCACGAGACCTCTGACGGCGACGATGTGGACGCCGTCTACGAGGTGGGACTCACCGTGCCCGCACACGCAGCTCGCACGGTCCGACTGGCCGTCGGTTGGCGCGCCAGCGGTTGCAACTCAGCAGGACACATGGGTTTCCCACGGTGGCCGACCCTTGCCTTCGACACGATGCACCGGTCGTTCCGGTACCTCCCCGACCAGAAGCTGGTGCTGCGCACCTACGACGATGCGCACGAGGACAAGGCCTGCGCCGGTTAGCGTGCCGCGAGGGAGGGAGCGGATGACGACGATCAGCCCGCAGGACCCGGTGGCCGAGGCCGTCGTGACCGCGATCCGCACCGGACGGGTCGACGAGCTCCGGCGGCTGCTGGCCGAGCATCCCGACCTCGCGGCCGCCCGCGTCGGCGACGACTCCCCGGAGGGCCTGGCACGGTCCCTCCTGCACGTCGCGACGGACTGGCCCGGCCACGTCCCGGACGTCGCGACCACGGTCGCGGTGCTGGTCGCGGCCGGCGCCGACGTGAACGCCCGGTTCCACGGGCCGCACCGGGAGACGCCGCTGCACTGGGCGGCCAGCTCGGACGACGTCGACGCGCTGACCGCGCTCGTCGAGGCGGGCGCCGACATCGACGCCGACGGAGGGGTCATCGCCGGCGGGACCCCGTTGGGCGACGCCACCGCGCTCGCACAGTGGAACGCCGCCCGCGCACTCGTCGACCGTGGCGCGCGGACGACACCGTTCGACCTGGCCGCGCTCGGGATGACCTCCGAGCTGCTGACCGCGCTCGACGACGCGTCGCCCGACGAGCTGGGTACGGCGTTCTGGGCGGCCTGCCACGGCGGCCGGCTCGACACCGCGAAGGCTCTCGCCGACCGCGGCGCCGACCTCGACTGGCTGCCCGGCTGGGAGCGCGCCACGCCCCTCGACGCCGCCACGCGCTCCGGCAGCCGCGACGTCGTCGACTGGCTGCGGAGCAGCGGCGCGCACACGTACGACGGACTCAGTCGTCGATGAGCCCAGGAGGGTACGCCCGCGTTGTCGCAATCCCTTGGCGGGCTTCGGCGTTCGTGACCATCCCCGTCCCTCCCGTGCGTGGGACAGGTACCGCGAAGGCAGGGTTTGGTGCGCTTTGCCACGGTGGTCAGCCCCCGACCGACGCGCGATGATCGCGAGATGCAGACGGCGGCTCCGCACCGCAGGTCGATGGGGGCACTGGACGCCGCGATGTTCGTCATCGCGGGCGTGTCCTCCGTGTGGCTGGCCTACCTGCTGCTGCGCGAGAGCCTGCGACCGAACTGGCAGGTCGTGCTGCTGGTCGTGTTCTGGTTCCTGGTCGCGTACCTCGTCCTCCCGCGTCTGCACCGGATCCTGACCCGGCTGTACCTACCCGGGTACTTCATCGGCCGGGCCCGCACCAGCGACGGTCTGCTGGGCGACCCGGTGAACATCGCCCTGCTCGGCGACGAGGCACAGGTGCACCGCGCGCTGACCGCGGCCGGCTGGACGCGCGCGGACGACGTCAACCTCGCCAGCAGCCGGCGGATCGTGGCCTCGACGCTCTCGCGTCGCAGCTACCCGGAGGCGCCGGTGAGCCCGCTGCACCTGTTCGACCGGGTGCAGGACTTCGCGTACCAGCAGGAGGTCGCGGGCAACCCCGCGAAGCGCCACCACGTGCGGTTCTGGCGGTGCCCGGGCGGCTGGCTGCTGCCGGGTGGGCACGCCGTCGACTGGGTCGCGGCCGGGACGTACGACCGCAGCGTCGGCCTGTCCCTGATGACGTTCCAGGTCACGCACCGCATCGCCAGCGACATCGACGCCGAGCGGGACTTCACCGTCCGGACGATGACGGACGCGAACCCGGAGGCCGATGTCGAGGTGATCGAGAACTTCTCCACGGGCTACCACGACCGCAACGGCGGGGGCGACGCGATCAAGACCGACGGCCACCTGCCCGTGGTCGACCTGCGGGCAGTTCCCACGACGCCCGAGCCGGTGGCCGGACCGGCCGGCGTTCAGGCGGGTGGGCGTGCCTGGCCTCCGGCGCCGACCGCCTTCGGTGCGGGCGTCGCGGTGCTGCGTGGGCTGCTCGGCATCCCGTTCGCGTCGCTGCTGCTGGCGGCTCCGGAGACCAACGACGCCCTGCCCGCCGATCTCGAGGCGGGTGCCGTCGTGCTCGCCGCGGTGATGTTCCTGTTCGTCGGCCTCCTCGACATCGCGCTCGGTGTGGCCACCTACCTCGGGCACAACTGGTCGCGGGTGTCCCTGATGGTGCTGTCGGTGCTCGCGATCGTCACCACGCTCGGCTCCGCACGTCCCACCCTCGGTTCCGGCCTGCCGTCGATCGGGCTGAGCATCCTGGTGCTGCTCGCGCTGAGCAGCCACCGGGCCCGGGACTACGCACTGGCCCGGAGCGGCCGGCGTGCCGCGCTGGTGCGGGCGCCCGAGCGACCGGTCGCCCCGTGACCCGCTGGGTGGTGGCCCCTAGCCGGACACGCGGTCCCAGACGCGGTGCGAGCCGAGGAGCGACACGATCCGGTCGAGCACGGCGATCGCGTCGTCCCGGAAGGTGCCGCCGCGGGCGGCGACCACCAAGGGGCACCAGCCCCGCCGAGGACGCCGCGGCGCGCACCACGTCATCTCCGAGGTCGGCGGCGGGCTCGGGCAGATCGGGTTACCGTGCCCGGCCAGGCGTGGACGTACTGGAACTGCGGACCGGGTCCCGGGCCGTCGTACAGCGACACCGACGAGGGGCCCGAGTGGTCGCACGCCGCAGTGGCCCGCGCCCTGGCTGCGAAGCCGCTCGGCGCTCCGCCCGGGCTGAACCTAGCCCGCGCGCAGCGCGGGCAGCAGCTCCGCGCGGGCGACCTCGAGGAACTCCTCCTGCGTCTCGTCGCCGATCTGCACGATCGCGACATCGGTGAACCCGGCGGCCGTGAAGCCCTTGACCGCGTCGACGATGCCCTGCACGTCGGGCCCGCACGGGATCGAGTCCGCGACGTCCTGCGGCGTGACGAACTGGCTCGCGCCCGCGAAGCCCGCGGTGCCGGGCAGCTCGGCGTTCACCTTCCAGCCGCCGGCGAACCAGCGGAACTGCTCGTGGGCACGCTCCACCGCACGGTCCCGGTCGGTGTCCCAGCTGACCGGGATCTGGCCGATCTTCCGGCCGCCGCGTCCCCCGGCGGCCGCGTCCCAGCCGGTGACCAGGTCCGGGTCCGGCTCGACGGCGACGAGGTGGTCGACCCTGGGCGCGAAGGCCTCGACCGACTGGTCACCGGAGACGGCGACGGCGAGGGGCACCCGGTCCTCCGGCAGGTCCCACAGCTTGGCCGAGTCCACGCGGAAGTGCTGCCCGGCATAGCTGACGTAGCCGCCGTCGAGCAGCGCGCCGATGATGTCGACGGCCTCGCCGAGCATCTCGTGGCGCACGTTGACCGGCGGCCAGCCGCGGCCCACCACGTGCTCGTTGAGGTTCTCCCCCGCCCCGAGGCCGAGGGTGAAGCGGCCGTCGCTGAGCACGCCGACCGTCGCCGCCTTCTGGGCGACGACCGCGGGGTGGTACCGCATCGTCGGGCAGGTCACGTACGTCATCAACCCGACCTCGTCGGTGACCTGCGTGACGGCGCCGAGGATGCTCCACGCGTACGCCGCGTGCCCCTGCGCGTCGAGCCACGGGAAGTAGTGGTCGCTCATCACCTCGAAGTCGAAGCCGGCCTGTTCCGCCGCGGCTGCGTAGCGCACCAGCTCGCGCGGGCCGGACTGCTCGGTCATCAGGGTGTAGCCGAAGCGTGGGTGTGAGGTCATCCCGCGGCGTACCCGTCGGGTGGCGGGGCATGCCGGCCCGCCCGTCGGGTACGCCGTCGCGACAACCGTCCGAGGAGGTCACCGATGATCGTTCCCGTCCTGGCCGCGCTGCTCGTGGTCGCGGTGGTGGTGACACTGCTGCTGGCGCTGAAGCGCAACGCCGCCAGCCAGGCCCGCAAGGAGGCGACCCTCGAGTCACCGCAGAACGAGACCCTCGTCTACCCGCTCCCGCCCGGGCAGGACGCCGCGTTCGTGGTCGCCGCGCTCGAGCGCGCCGGGTTCGTCGCGGTGAGCGAGCCGACCGGGGGCATCAACGGCGTGACCGTCGACTGCCCGAACGGCGCCGCGCGGGACCGCGAGCGGGTCCGTGAGGTGCTGCAGCACATCGGCTCCACCGGCTTCGAGGGCGAGGAGATGCACGTCACCGACGTCGTGTTCGCCGACGAGCGGGACCGCTGAGGCGGTCACCGCTCGAGCACCACGATGACCAGCATCATCCCCAGCACCAGGAGGGCTCCGACCACGAAGAGCCCGACGACGGGCACGCCGTGCGGCGGTCGCGGCATCCTCATTCCTGCACTCCTTCCCGGCGGGACCTGAAGAGCAGCGGGTCCGGTACCCACCGGGCGCAGGAGTCAACGGTCGATCACGGTGACTTCTTGTTCGCGTTGCCCGCGGCGTCCACGGCGTACCAGAGCTGGTTCAGGCCCTGCGCCTTGATGTCGCCGGGCAGGTTGTCGCCCTGGAAGAAGTACAGCGGGTGCTTGTTGTAGGTGACGATCGTGACGCCCGGGCCGCCGGGGGTGGTGCCCAGCAGGCCGGCCTTCGCCCCGGCCGCCGCGGTGGGTGCGCCGAACGTGTGCAGCGGGACGAACGCCTTCAGGCACTCGCCGGTGCACGAGGTCTTGCCGTTCTTGTCCTTGGTGAACAGGTAGAGCGTCTCGCCGCGGACGTCGGTCAGCACCTTGCCGAGCGGCTTCACGTCGGCCACCTTGACCTGGGCCGGGTGCTCCTGGGCCACGCCCGCGGGGTTGACCACCCACCAGATGCTCTTGACGGCCACCCCGTTGGTGTCGCCGGGCTTCTGGTCGAACTTGAACCTGTACAGGGGGTACTTGTTGTAGGTGACCTGGGTCGCGCCGTCCTTGCGGGTCGTGGTGCCGAGCATCGACGCATCGGCGCCTGTGCCCGCGGTGGGGTCCCCGTCCGTGAGCGCGGGTGGCCAGAACACCGCGCACTGGTCGTAGCAGACGCTGTCGCCGCGGTTGTCCGGGTTGAACATGTAGAGCACCCGGCCCTGGGAGTCGGTCAGCACCTTGCCCTGACTCGTGGACGCGACCTTGATCTGCGCCGGCCCGGTCGCCGCGCCCGACGCGGAGGGCGATGCGGCCGCCGACGACGTGTCGCTCGACGCCGAACCGTTGGAGTCGTTGCCGCCACAGCTCGCCAACGCGAGAAGGGCGGTCGCGAGCACCGAGGTCTGCAATACGCGTGTTCCGTTCATGATGTCCCCGCTTCGCCGGTTTGTCGTCACGGTTGCTCACACCTAAGGGTGTGTACGCACGACCCGGCTCGGCGCGTTCACGGCGGACACCGCTGTGCCCCAAACCGTGACCGGTTCGAGACGGAGGCTTCACCTTCGGCGGCTGTTCGGCCGGATCCGGCCGCTACGTCCCCCGGGGATCGACCAGTGCGCCGCGTGACTACTCGGTCTCGCTGCCGGCGACAGCCCCCTCGACCTCGGAGCCGGCCGCCGAGGTGGCCAGCCGGCCGCCCTGGTCCTCGAGGTGCGCGCGGATGAACCAGTGGAAGAGCTCGAGCTGCTCCGTCTGGCCGATCAGCATGTCCTGGGTCACCAGGTCGAGCTTGTCGAGCTCGTCGATCGCCTCGCGGTGGCTGGCGACGACGCCGCGGTAGACGACGTCGAGGGAACCGAGGTGCTCCTGCGTCGAGGCGCGCCCGATGGTGTAGTCGTCCCAGTCGCGCTCGGCGACGATCGAGCCCGGCGTGCCCTTCGGGGAACCGCCCAGCGTGGCGATCCGCTCGGCCAGGTCGTCGGCCATGGAGCGCACCTTCTCGACCTGCGGGTCGATCATCTGGTGGACCGCGAAGAAGTGCGGCCCGACGACGTTCCAGTGCACGTGCTTCAGGGTCAGGTGCAGGTCGTTGGCGGCGTGCAGCCGCGACTGCAGCAGCTCGATGATGCGGCCTGCGTCGGCCTCACCGAGACCAGGTGCGGTGTAGTGGATCGTGGTGTCGGTAGCCATGGCCACGACGTACCCGAGGGCGTTCGGCGACAAACGGTGGCGTGACCGTTTGCACACCCGCGCGCACGGGTACGCCGCCCGCTCGCCGTCGACGAACGGAGGGCCCGGCATGGACACGGTCGAGCGGCTGCTAGACGAGCACGGCACGACGTACGCGACAGCGGCCGGCATCCGGCTGGCCGACCGTCCGTCGCCGCTGTTCCAGCTGCTGGTGCTGACGCTGTTGAGCTCGGCGCGGATCTCCGCCGACGTCGCCGCGGCATCGGCGCGCGAGCTGTTCGAGGCCGGCTGGCGCACCCCGGAGAAGCTTCGCGACGCGACCTGGCAGCAGCGGGTCGACGCCCTGGTCCGCGGCGGCTACCGCCGTTACGACGAGAGCACGTCGACGCAGCTGGAGAAGGCCGCGTCGTACGTCGTCGACGAGCTCGGCGGCGACGTACGACGGCTGAAGCCCGACGACGGCGGCACGGAGGACCTGGTGGCCGCGCTCACCGAGGTGCCGCGGATCGGCCCGGTCGGGGCAGGCATCTTCGTCCGCGAGGTGCAGGACGTGTGGCCGCAGGTGCGACCGTTCTTCGACGACCGCGCACTGGCGGAGGCGAAGCGTCTCGGCCTGCCGACCGACCCGGACGAGCTGGCCGCACTGGCGCCGCGCCGGGTGGCCCGGCTCGCCGCCGCGCTGGTCAGGTCCAGCCGGGCGGCCTAGGGTGCGTGGGCGAAGTCCTCGACCAACAACCCCCTAGCGGACGGTGATCACCGGGCCGTCGGCAGCTCGGTGGACGAGGTGCCCGACGACCGGGTGGCCGGGCAGCTCGCCGGCGACCAGCAGGCCGCCGGACGTCTGCGCGTCGGCGAGCAGCAGCAGCTCGTCGTCGGGGACGTGCGAGGCGAGCGAGGGCCGCACCCAGTCGAGGTTGCGCCGGGACCCGCCCGGGACGTAGCCGTCGGCCAGCGACGGCCGGGCCGCCTCGAGGTAGGGCACCGCGGCCGCGTCGACGACCGCACCCACCTCGCTGGCGCGGCACAGCTTCAGCAGGTGGCCGAGCAGGCCGAAGCCGGTGACGTCGGTGGCGCAGGTGACCCCGGCGGCGACCGCGGCGCGCGACGCCTCGCGGTTCAGGGTGGTCATCACGTCGACCGCGTCGGGGAACGCCTCGCCGGTGGCCTTGTGCCGGTTGTTGAGCACGCCGAGGCCGAGCGGCTTGGTCAGCGTGAGCGGGGTGCCCGCGGCGCCGGCGTCGTTGCGGAGCAGGTGGTCGGGGTCGGCGAAACCGGTGACCGCGAGACCGTACTTCGGCTCGCGGTCGTCGATGCTGTGCCCGCCGGCGAGGTGGCAGCAGGCGGCCGCGCAGACGTCGGCGCCGCCGCGCAGCACCTCGGCGGCGAGGTCGAACGGCAGCAGCTCGCGGGGCCAGGCGAGCAGGTTCACCGCGAGCAGCGGCTCGCCGCCCATCGCGTAGACGTCCGACAGCGCGTTGGCGGCCGCGATCCGGCCCCAGTCGTAGAGGTCGTCGACGACCGGTGTGAAGAAGTCGGCGGTGGCGATCACGCAGCGGTCGCCGTCGATGCGGACGACGGCGGCGTCGTCGCCGTGCTCGAGGCCCACGAGGAGGTCGGCCTCCGCGCGGCCGCCGGGGACGCCGGACAGCACCCGCTCGAGCTCGTCGGGCGGCACCTTGCACGCGCATCCGCCGCCGGCGGCGTACTGCGTCAGGCGCCGCGACACGGTCTCGCTCACCGCCGGGTCTCCGGGACCACGAGCAGGTCGCCGAAGTCGGCCGGCAGCGCCTCGAGGACGGCGGTGACGTCGTCGGGCCGCATGGACTCGCGGACCACGTCCACCACCACGCGGGACAACTGCCGGGCCTGCTCCGTGGTGGTGCCGCTGCGCCCGGCCACCCGCTCGTAGAACTCGGCGATCCCGAAGTCGGCCGCCTCGTCGTCCTCGTGCAGCTCGCTGGCGAGCACCGACGGCAGCTGGAACGCCACCCGCCGGTTCGGGCACGCGGTCAGCCGGCGACCGAGGACGTCGAGCGTGGCGCGGGTGACCCGGTCGGCCTCGACGGGGTCGGGCACGCCGGCGCGCTCCTGGACGGCGGCGACGATCTCGCCGTGCTGCATGTGTGCTCCTCGGGTCGGGGGCTGGTCCCGCTACCCGATTCTGCGCCGCTCATTCAAGCGGGCCCTCTGCGGCTCCACGGTGTACTTCGGGTCGCGGGCGGACGCGAGGCCCGCCTCGAAGACGCCGAAGCGGGTGACCACCGAGCCCGCGACGTACGCCGCCCCGGCGGCCGCCCTCCCCCACCTGCTGCGTGGCCCCAGCACGGAGAGACCGAGCCCGGCGAGGGTGAGCCCCCGGGCCACCTTCATCAGCCGGCCGGAGCGGCCCTGCTGGTACGGCTCGGCGACCATGCCGAGCCGGTGCGTCATCGTCTCGGTGGCACCCAGCTCGAGGACCGCGCCGGCGCCCGCCAGCCGGACCGCCGGGCCGCTCTGCGCGGTCGGCACCAG
>JABFXA010000097.1 GCA_013361955.1 Nocardioidaceae bacterium | reverse complement strand
CGACCGCCGCGAGCACCGCGCCGAGGTCGGCCCGGGCGCCGGGCCGGTGCACCCAGGCGGCGACCCCGAGCTCCTCCGCGAGCGCCCGCAGCGGCTGCGCCTGGTCGCCGTCGCCGATCACGACCAGCCGCCGGCCGGCGCCGAGGTCGGGGGCCAGGGCGCGGAGCAGCAGGTCCCAGCTCTTGCTGTGGTGCAGCCGACCGAGCCCGCCGACCACCTCCGCGCCAGGGGGTACGCCGAGCTCCGCGCGCACCCGGGCCCGGTCGGCGTCGCTGCCCTGCAGCACCGCGAAGTCGACGCCGTTGGGCACCACGTGCAGCCTGTCGGCGCGGACGCCCCAGTCGAGGAGCCGCTGTGCGACGTCGTCGGAGACGGCCACGGTGGCGTGGTTGAACCGCTCGGTGGCCAGGTAGAGCGCCCGGACCGCTGGGGTCACCGGGCGGCCCTCGATGCTGCCGTCGAGCAGCGAGTGCTCGGTGGTCACCACCACCGGCACCCGGGCCAGCCAGGCCGCGAGCCGGCCGTAGAGGGTGGCGCGGTACAGGTGCACGTGCACCACGTCGGGGCGCGCCCGCCGGAGCAGCCGGGCCAGCCGCCACACGGCGGCGAGGTCCTTGTTGCTCCGCATACCGAGGTCGGTGACCGGCACGCCGTCGGCGCGCAGCACCTCGGCGACCTCGTCGGCGTTGGTCAGTGCCACCACCTCGACGTCGGCGCGAGTGTGCCGGGCGAGCAGCGCGAGCTGGTTCTCCGCGCCGCCGGTGCGCAGCCCGGTGATGACGTGCAGCACCTTCACGACGCGACGGGTCTCCGTCGCTGCCGGACCGGCCACAGCGCGATCTTCGCCAGCAGCCGCATCGGGTCGTCGCCGTTGTCGACGTGGAAGCGCGGCATCGCCCAGCGGTGACCGGACCGGGACAGCACCGCGCAGCCGTAGTCGTAGTGCTCGCGTACCAGCGGGGCCACCTCGGGCCGGGCGTCGCCGTACGGGTAGCAGAAGCCGGTGACCGGTGCGCCGACCACGTCCTCGAGCACCTGCCGGCTGGTGGCCAGCTCCTCGGTCAGCCGCGCGGCCGGCAGGTCGCGCAGCCGGGTGTGCCACATGCCGTGCGAGCCGACCTCGTGGCCGGCCCGGTGCACCTGGCGCAGCTGGTCGGCAGTCATCAGCGGCCGGCGCGGCGGCGGGTCCCACTCGTTGGTGCCGTCGAGCCGGCCGGCCACCACGTAGACGCTCGCGGTGAACCCGAACTCCGCCAGGATCGGGGCCGCGGTGGTCGCGAAGTCGGCGTAGCCGTCGTCGAAGGTCAGCCCGACCAGCCGCTCGCGGTGCGACGGCGCGGCGAGCAGCTCGCGCACGGAGACGCCGCGCATGCCGAGGCGGCGCAGCACCCGCAGCTGCTGGCGCAGCCGGGCCGGGAAGACCTGCACGTTCATCGGGTCGGCGAGGGTGTCGACCGCGTGGTACATGAGGATCGGCGCACTGCCCATCACGCCCCCCTGCGGTTCCTCGACACGGCGCGAGCGGCCCCGCGACGGACCGCACGGACCAGCTCCTGCGACTCGGGCACGTTCGCCAGTGCGGTGAGGACCAGGAACAACGCCAGCGTCACCGTACCCCCGACCAGCACGTCGGCGAGGGCGTTCGCGGGGACGGCCAGGCAGACCAGCCACGCCACGCCCGCGGTGCCGGCGGACAGCCCGCAGGCGAACCCGAGCAGCCGCACCTGGCCGCGGACGTCGAGCTCGACCACGTGCCGGCGGATGCCGACCCACACCAGCAGCGCGCTCACGCTGATGCCGACCGCGTTGCCGATCGCGAGCGCCACCACGCCCAGCACCGGCGCGAGCGCGACGTCGAGGACGGTGGTCACCAGCAGGCCGGTGACAGCGGCCGCGGCCGGCCGCCAGATGCCGCGCCGGCTGCCGAAGCTGACGTAGGCGCCCAGGCTGACCAGCACCTGTCCGAGCAGGCCGAGGCAGTAGACCCGCATGATCGTCGCGGTCCGCGCGGTGTCGGTGGCGTCGAAGGCGCCGTGCTCGAACAGCAGCCGGATGCACGGCTCCGCGAACACCACCATGAACGCGATCGCCGGCGTGATCAGCAGCAGCAGCCGGCGCATCTCCTTCTCGACCCGCCCGCGCAGCGCCACCCGGTCGTGGGCGAGGCGGGCCATCGACGGGAACGCCACAGCCGCGGCCGTGAGGGCGAGCAGCGACGCCATCTGCGCGACCTTGCTCGCGTAGTTCATGTACGAGATCGAGCCCGGTGTCAGCGTCGAGCCGACCACCCGCTCGACGTACACCTGGAGCTGCCGGCCGAGGGAGTACGCCGCGATCGGCACGAACGCACCGGCGGCGAGCATCAGCCTGCGGGACAGCCGGAGCCGCAGGCCGCGCAGCGAGGTGACCCGCAGGAAGCCGCGGACCTGGAGGGCGACCATCAGCGCGCTGCCGACGGCCAGGCCGAGCGCCGCCGCGAAGACGCCGAACCGCTGGTGCAACGCGTACATCGTGGCGAGGATGCCGACGTTGTAGGCGACGTTCACGCCGGCCGGGAGCACGAACCGGTGGTTGGCCCGCAGGGCGGCCATCAGGTAGCCGGACAGGCCCATGAACAGCACGGTCAGCGCGGCCACCCGGAAGCAGCGCACCGCGAGGTCGCGGCTGGCGATGCCGGGGGCGAGCAGGTCGACGAGCACCGGCGCGGCGACCACGACGACGGCGGTGAGCAGCGCCAGCACGGTGAGCACCGGGAGCAGGGTGCCGCGCACGATGCGGGCCACCGAGCCGCTGCGGGCCAGCTCGGCGACGAAGACCGGCACCAGCAGGAAGGACATCGCGCCTTCCATGAGCAGCGTGGACACCGTCTCGGGCACGGTCCAGGCGACCAGGAACGCATCGGTGTCACCGGTGGCGCCGAACAGCCCGGCGAGGCTCAGGTCGCGGGCCAGGCCGAGGACCGAGCTGACCAGGAGCAGCACCGACACGAGCAGCGCCGTGGTCCCGGTGCGGGTGGCCGGCTCGGCGGTCGGGGCCGCCGACGGCTGGGCGCTCATCGGGTCGAGGAGGCGGCGAGGCTGGTGCCCCGCCGCAGGGTGTCGTCGTAGAGGGCGATGAGGGCCCGCGCGGCCGCGGCCGGGTCGAGGTGCGCCACCGCGTGCGTGCGGGCGGCGCGCCCCTGCGCGGTCGTCGACGC
>JABFXA010000325.1 GCA_013361955.1 Nocardioidaceae bacterium | reverse complement strand
GATGGGCCGCATCCTGGCGCTGTCCGCCGACCCGCGGAGCCTGGTGGTCAGCTACCGCGTCCGCTTCGACAACTTCGGCACCGGCGAGCGACCGACCGTGCTCAAGCTGGCGTACGACGACGGGCGGTACCGCATCGACGAGGAGCGCACCGAGGGGTTCACACCGGCCGGCTGACGACGCGTCAGTGCACGCCGTGCATCAGCCTGCGCACCGGTTTCGCCACCGCGAACAGCACCGCGCCCACGACGATCGCGGCCAGTCCCAGCCAGAGGAAGTACGGCACCTCGTCCTTCGGGTCGTAGTACTTCGTCAGCAACCCGGACATCGCGGTGCCGAGCGCGATCGACAGGAAGAACAGCGCCACCATCTGGGTGTGGAACCTCGCCGGCGCGAGCTTCGTCGACAGGGACAGGCCGACCGGGGAGAGCAGCAGCTCGGAGATCGTGAAGAACAGCAGCACGACCACCAGCCCCCACAGCGGCGCGCTGTTCGCGCCGCCGCCGGACATCGGCACGAACAGCAGGAAGGACACGCCGATCGAGGCGGTGCCGAGCGCGAACTTCACCGGCGTGGACGGCTGCCGGTCGCCGAGCTTGGTCCACAGCGCCGCGAACACACCGGCCAGCACGATGATGAACACCGGGTTGATCGACTGCACCCACGAGACCGGCATGTCCCAGCCGAACAGGCTCCGGTCCAGCCGCTCGTCGGAGTAGATCGTGACCACCGTGAACTGCTGTTGGTACAGCGACCAGAACACCGCGCTGGCCACGAACATCGGGACGAACGCGTAGACCCGCTGCCGCTCGACGTGGCTGATCTCGCGGTCCAGCAGGATCACCGCGAAGTAGACGAGCGCGGAGAGGCCGCTGACCCAGGCGACGATCGTGGCGAGCCGGTCCGCGGTGATCACGTGGACCACGGTCAGCAGGGCCACGGCGGCCACCGCGACGACCGCCAGCACGACGTAGCGGAGGACGGCCGCGCGGTGCAGCGGGTTCGGCACCCGGTGCGTCTCCGCGGGCAGCCTGCGGCGCCCCACGGAGTACTGCGCCAGCCCGATCGCCATGCCCACCGCGGCGAGCGCGAAGCCGGCGTGGAAGCCCCACTGCTGCTGGAACAGGCCGGTGAGCAGCGGGCCGACGAGGGCACCGAGGTTGATGCCCATGTAGAACACCGAGAAGCCGGCGTCGCGCCGCTCGTCGTGCTCGTCGTAGAGCGAGCCGACCAGCGAGGTGGCGTTCGCCTTCACGCCGCCGCTGCCCAGCGCGACCAGCACCAGGCCGAGGCCGACACCGGCGACTCCGGGTACGGCGGACAGCGCGACGTGGCCGCACATCACCACCACGGCGCTGTAGAACAGCGTGCGCTCGGCGCCGACCACCCGGTCCGCGATCCACGCGCCGAGGATCGTGGACAGGTACACCGCTCCGCCGTACGCACCGACGATGCCGGCGGCCACTCCCTGGTCGATGCCGAGACCGCCGCGCGCGGCCGAGTAGTACAGGTAGATCAGCAGGATCCCCTGCATCCCGTAGAACGAGAACCGCTCCCACATCTCGACGCCGAAGAGGTTGGCGAGGACGCGGGGCTGGCCGAAGAACGTCCGCTCGGATGTCTGCTGCTCGGGTGCGGGAGTGGTTGCAGTCACTGGCCGGAGGCTGCCAAACCTCCTTTGCACAGTGCAAACTGAGCGGCCCGCGCGTGGGATATGCCACTCGGGCCGAAGCGCTACCTGGTCTCGGGCTCCACCAGGGTGGGCCGGGCCGGCTGCTCGCCGCCGCGGGCGTCGAGGTACGACTGCTTGGGCACCATCACCTTGCGGCGGAAGACGCAGACCAGGGTGCCGTCCTGGTTGTAGCCCTTGGTCTCCACGTGCACCACGCCGCGGTCGTCCTTCGACGTCGACTCGCGCTTGTCGAGCACGGTGGTCTCGCCGTACAGGGTGTCGCCGTGGAAGGTCGGCGCGACGTGCCGCAGCGACTCGACCTCGAGGTTCGCGATCGCCTTGCCGGACACGTCGGGGACGCTCATCCCGAGCAGCAGCGAGTAGATGTAGTTGCCGACCACGACGTTCCTACCGAACTGCGTGGTGCCCTCGGCGTAGTGGGCGTCCAGGTGCAGCGGGTGGTGGTTCATGGTGAGCAGGCAGAACAGGTGGTCGTCGTACTCGGTGACCGTCTTGCCGGGCCAGTGCTTGTACGTCGCCCCGACCTCGAACTCCTCGTAGCTGCGGCCGAACTGCATCCCACGCTCCTCTGCTCCGGTCTGGTCGGGCTTGGGACCCATGGTGGCGGACCGGGCCGCCGTTGGGGAGCCACCGCGGCGGTGGCGAACCTCACGCGCCTCCGCCGCCGGCCTTGCGCCGGTGCACCTTCGGGGTGGCGCCGCCGCGGACCTCGGAGCCGTGCGCCTTCTCCTTGGACCCAGCGGGGTGCGCGACCCCCGCGTGGTTGCCCTTCTTGCGCTCGAGAGCCTCGCGCATGCGCTCCTTGACGTCGTCGGGAGCGCTGTTGTCGGCGGGCTGGTCGGCGGACGGCATCGGGACCTCCTGATCGACGCGGAACGGTCATTCCACCCTGCCACGCACACCGGCGTGGGTCGACGAAATAAGTGACGATCCCCACGGTATCCTCGCCGGGACCTGTAGGAGGAGACGCGTGGCGCGGGGTATCGACGTGCGGGAGGACGGGCTCGTCGTCCCGGACTCTGTCGCCGGTTCGCTCGACGTGCTGTTCGACGGGCAGCGGGTGTGGTCGTTCAACCCGGCGCGGGACGGACGGCCCTGCAACGGCCACGGCCGCAAGGTCGCCTGGCCCAAGGTGCTGCACCACCACCTCGACGGGCGCGCCCAGGTGTCGCTGGTCGACCACGTGAGCCGCGAGGTGCTGCACACGCAGGAGGTGTGCTTCCGAGACTCCGCCGAGCCGCTGCGGATCGTCGACGACGACGGCAACCCGCTCTCGGTCGACAAGGGCGGCCGGCTGCAGCGCGACTTCAGCAGCACCGAGGGGTCCGCGCGCGCCGAGATCATGGACGCGCTCGAGCGGGTGATCGCCGACCTGCAGCAGCAGTGTGGTCTGGACGTCTACCTGATGTACGGCTGCCTGCTCGGCGCGGTCCGCGACGGCACGATGATCGGCCACGACTCCGACGCCGACGTCGCCTACCTGAGCCCGTTCACGCACCCCTTCGACATCATCCGCGAGTGCAGCCGCGCCTGCCGCATCATGCGGTCCCTGGGCTGGACGGTGGTGCGGATGTCCGGCGCGAACTTCAAGGTCTGGGTGCCGCTGCCCGACGGGCGCCGGTGCGGCATCGACGTGTTCGGCTCGTTCCACGTCGGCGAGAGCTTCTACGTCACCGGCTCGCTGCGCGGCCGGCTGGACCGGTCGGCGCTGCTGCCGTTCGGCACCGTGACGCTGGAGGGCCGCGAGATCGTCGCGCCGCACCGCCCCGAGGAGGTGCTCGCGTTCACCTACGGCCCGTCCTGGCGGGTGCCCGACCCGGCGTTCCACTTCGACCACGACCCCGCCGACGTACGCCGCATGGACGCGTGGTTCCGCGCCGCCCGGCGCCGGCACCGGATGTGGCAGGACTTCTACAAGAGCCCGGCGAGCGCCAAGGTTCCGGAGGAGCCGTCCCGCTTCGCGATCTGGGTGCAGGAGCGGTTCGCGGCGTCGGACGCCACCGTGAACATCCTCGACGTCGGCGCCGGCACCGGCCGCGACGCGGCGTACTTCGCGGCCCGGGGGCACCGGGTCATCGCGCAGGACTTCACCGCGGTCGGGCTGCGGCAGCGGCAGGACCAGCGCCGCGAGCTCGGCCTGACCATCCACCAGCGACCGCTGAACCTCGAGGACCTGCGGTCGGTGCTCACCAACGGCGCCCGCTTCTCGCACCGCCCCGGCGTGCGCCAGATCTACGCGCGCGGGCTGCTCGACGCGCTCGGCGACAGCGGCCGGGCGAACCTCTGGCTCTACGCCTCGATGGTGCAGCGCCGCGGCGGCGAGACGTTCCTGGAGTTCCGGACCCCGGCCGCGCGCCGGGAGCAGAAGTTCTTCGGCCCGCACCCGCGCACGTTCGTCGATCCCGACGTGGCGGAGCGCGAGATCGAGGCGCGAGGTGGCACGGTGGTGCACCGCGAGGTCGGGCGGGGGCTGGCCCCGCTCGGGTTCGAGGACCCGAAGATCTGTCGGATGGTCGTGAGGTGGACCCGTTGAACCGTCTGTTGAACCGGCTGCGACGCACTCCCGCGGAGCCGGAGCCGGGCAGTCCCGGCGGCCGCCTGCACGGCGAGGTACGGCGGCTCTCCGAGCGGGTGGCCGCGCTCGAGGAGGCGGTGCAGGAGAACCGTCGCCTCAACCAGCGCCTCGCCGACGTGATCGACGTGGTGTCCGAGCTGCTGATCCCGGCCGCCGACCGCGACGACGAGAAGATCCACCGCGCCGTCGAGGACCTCCACAAGACCCTCGACGACGACGCTCCCCGAGCCTGACCCTCAGCGGAGCTTGTAGTCCTCCAGGAGCCGGCGGCCGATGATCATCCGCTGGATGTCCGCGGTGCCCTCGCCGATCAGCAGCATCGGCGCCTCGCGGTAGAGCCGCTCGATCTCGTACTCCTTGGAGAAGCCGTAGCCGCCGTGGATCCGGAAGGAGTCCTCGACCACCTCGGCGCAGTACTCGCTGGCGAGGTACTTCGCCATCCCGGCCTCGAGGTCGTTGCGCTCGCCGGCGTCCTTCTTGCGGGCGGCGC
The DNA here is from genome assembly GCA_013361955.1 of Nocardioidaceae bacterium. Classification (GTDB taxonomy): domain Bacteria; phylum Actinomycetota; class Actinomycetes; order Propionibacteriales; family Nocardioidaceae; genus Nocardioides_B. The sequence continues at coordinate 32,548 of JABFXA010000325.1, read as the reverse complement.
GGACCATCATCTGGTGCGCAGCCTCGACCTTGGTCGCCATCTCGGCGAGCCGGAACAGAACCGCCTGGTGGTCGGCGATCTTCTTGCCGAACGTCTCGCGCTGCTGCGCGTAGGCGACGCCGAGCTCGAAGGCCCGGTTGGCGACGCCGCAGCCGCGGGCCGCGACGTTCACGCGGCCGACCTCGACGCCGTCCATCATCTGGTAGAAGCCCTTGCCGGGCGCGCCGCCGAGGACCTGGTCGGCGCCGATCTCGTAGCCCTCGAAGACGAGCTCGGTGGTGTCGACGCCCTTGTAACCCATCTTGTCGATCTTGCCGGGCACGGTCAGCCCGTCCTCGACCTCGCCGAAGCCGGCGGGCTTCTCGACCAGGAAGGTGGTCATGTTCCGGTAGACCGAGTCGGCGCCCTCGTCGGTCTTGACCAGCACCGCGACCAGCGTCGAGGAGCCGCCGTTGGTCAGCCACATCTTCTGGCCGTTGATCGTGTAGGTCTTCTCGTCGTCGCTGCGGACCGCCTTGGTCTTGATCGCGCTGACGTCGGAGCCGCAGCCGGGCTCGGACATCGAGAACGCGCCGGTGATCTCGCCGGCCGCCATCTTCGGCAGGTAGTACTGCTTCTGCTCCTCGGTGCCGTGCTGCATCAGCATGTAGGCCACGATGAAGTGCGTGTTCACGATCCCCGACACGCTCATCCAGCCGCGGGCGATCTCCTCGACCACCAGGGCGTAGGTGAGCAGCGACTCGCCCAGCCCGCCGTACTCCTCGGGGATGGTGAGCCCGAACAGGCCGAGCTCCTTCATGCCCGCCACGATCTCGGTGGGGTACTCGTCACGGTGCTCGAGCTCGGTGGCGACCGGCAGGATCTTCTCGTCCACGAAGGTGCGGACGGTCTTCAGGATCTCCGACTGGATGTCGGTCAGGTCCTCGGTCTCGCAGAGGCGGCCCATGCGGAGTCCTTCCGGGAGCGGTGACGGTGCTCGCATCGTGCCCGACCGCGGCCCGGCGACGCTATGAGCCACTTCACTCGGCCTTGTCGCCCACCTCACGTCGCGGCCAGGCCCGGCTGACCATCCCGCGCCAGTCCTGCGTACGTCGCTCCGGCACGACGTTGTCGGCGAGCTGCCGACTCAGCCGCTCGAGGCGCCGCTCGGAGGCGCGCTGCTCCGCGGTGCGCTCGCGCAGGTCGCGCAGCAGGGTGCCGAGCGCCTCCGACGCGAGCTGCGCGACCTCGCCGTCGGTGACGTCGGTCGGGGACCGCAGCTCGGGCAGCTCGGCGTCGACCCGAAGGTCGTCGAGGTCGCCGATCACGTCGTACCCCGCCTCCTGCACGTGGCGGACGGTCCGCTCGCCCCGGTCGCGACACTCCGCGATCCGCTTCGGTCCGGGCAGGAAGCGCTCCACGCTGCGGCCCTCGGAGCGGGCCAGGTCGGCGAGCACGGTGTCGGCGAGGTACTTGCGCACCCACGTGGAGCGCGGCAGCGCACCGAATCCCTTCATGTGCGGTCCGACCATCCGCATCACCTCGCACGCCACCAGCCCGATCGACGGGTTGGCGGGTCGCGCGCCGGGACGCAGCGACGTCGGGTCGTCGAGGAACAGGCCGGCGAAGCGCTGCCAGACCAGCTCGGGGTCCTTGCCCACGGGCACCGGCAGCACGTGCACCTGGTCGGCGGGCACGACCGAGCCCCACCGGCCGAGCACCTCGCCGACGTCGAGGGCGCGCCAGTTCCAGATGTCGGAGGGGTCGTCGGACACCTCGGTGGAGAACCGGTCGAGCTCGGTGGTCTTGCCGTACTTGACGATCTCCTGCCACGCGGAGGTGAGCGTGCGGAGCGGGTCGCGAGCGGTGACCACCAGGTGCACCTCGGCCGGGGCCAGCGCCTCGACGGCCCGCTTGGCCTGCTCGGCCGACGCGCCGCCGTAGAACTCGTGGCTGATCACCGCCGTGCCGGGCCAGTCCACGACGTCGGCGACGACCCGGTCCCACGCACTCCGCGCCGCGGGCGGCCGGTGCGGCAGCCGCCGGTCGTCGCGGACCACCAGGCTGCCCCAGCGGTGGTCGGTGACCCCGGACGACGGCAGCAGCACGCCCACGTCGCGGAGCGCGTCGGCGTGCTTCCACAGCGCCGTCTGGAGGTAGGTCGACCCGCTCTTCGGCAGACCGATGTGGAAGAAGACCCGCTCGCTCATCTCATGCTCCGCTCGACCCGCCCCGTCGCGCCCGCCAGCGCCGCGACACCGCGCGCGCGGTCTCGACGACCTGCGCGCGCAGCGTGGGCGCCGGTGGCACCACGCTCGACCTCAGCGCCCGGTTCTCCCGGGTGAGGCGGCGTACGTCGGTCATCATCTCCGCGATCGTGGCGGTGGCGGCGGCCAGCAGCTCGGCGTCGGTCACCGAGTCGGGGTGCCGCCGTTCCGGCAGCGTACCGGCCACGCGCAGGTCGTCCAGGTCGCCGAGGACGTCGTAGCCGCGCTCCTGGACCCGGTCGACGATGCGCTCGTTCCGCTCCTGCAGGGCGCTGAGCCGCTCGGGCGACGGCCAGAACTTCTCGCCCTTGCGCGGCACCAGCTTGCCCTGCGCCAGGTAGCCGCGGATCCAGTTGCCCCGGTCGAGGGCGCTGCTGAAGCCGACCAGGTCGGCGTTCACCCGCCGCAGCAGCTCGACCTCGACGACGCCCAGCGACTCGTTCTGCGTCGAGGTCGACGTGTCGCAGCGGGACGCGTCGACGCCGACCAGACCGGCGAACCGCAGCCACAGGGTGTCGCGCGGCTCGGTCGGCTTCGGCAGCGTGACCACGTGCACGTGGTCGGCCGGCAGCGTCGCGCCCCAGCGGTCCAGCACGTCGGCGAGGTCGAGGGTGCCCCAGTCCCACTCGTTCTCGGGTGAGGTGTCCTCGGAGGTCGGGTAGCCGTCGACCGGCACCGTCGAGCCGTTCTTGACGTACTCCTGCCAGCGCGCGGTCACCAGGCTGACGGTGTCGCGGGCGGTGACCACCACGTGCACGTCGGCGCCGTCGAGCCGGCCGATCGCGCGCTTCACCTGGTCGGCGGAGGCCGCCGCGAAGAACTCGTGGCTGACCAGCGCGGTGCCCGGCCAGGCGTTCACCTCCTCGACGACCCGGTCCCAGGCGCCGGGCGCCGCCGGCGTACGCCGCTCCAGGCGCGGGTCCTCGCGGACCGCGCCACTGGCCCACAGGTGCTCGCGCACCGACGGCCCCGGCAGCAGCACGCCCTGCCGGCCCAGCTCGGCCTTGTTCGCCCAGAGCAGGGTCTGCAGGTAGGTGGTGCCGGTCTTGGGCAGGCCGACGTGGAAGAAGACGGTCCGCGCCACGTCAGACGCCCTTCGCGTACTTCTCCATCAGCTCGGCGACCCGGTCCTCGTCGCGCTGGGCGACGGGCAGCAGCAGCTCCTGCACCACGTCGGTGAGCTCGGCCAGCCGGAGGTTGAGCTGGCGGCACTCCTGCACCTCGGCCTCGAGCTGCTCGACCCGGGCGCGCAGGTCCTCGGCGCCCATCGTGGAGCGGAACAGCGCGACGTTGCGGGCCACGTCCTTGCTCTTGTCCCGGATCCGTCTGCTCAGGTCTGCCATTCGATCACCAACCGTCCGATCCGGTGCCCCGTCTGGGCTCCCGGGGTGTCCACTCTCATGCTCTCGCGCGACACGACGCGCGCCCCGCGTGCCTTCAGCTCCTGCACCACCTGGCGCAGGGGCAGGGTACGCAGGTGCTCCCGCCGCGCGAAGGGGTCGCCCTTGCCGCGGCCGACGAGCACCTCGACGTACAGCCGGCCGCCGCCGCGCAGCAGCATCTCGCAGGCGCGCCACATCCGCTCGCGGCTGGGGCGGTCGGTGGCCTCGGCGACGTGGCGGACGGTGACGACCGTGCGCCCGGGATCGCGGGCCAGCCGGGCCGCCTGCGCCAGCACCGAGCGCAGCTCGCAGAGGTTCAGGTGCCGGAACTCCAGGTCGACGTCCTCGTCCTCGGCGATCGCGGCGACCTGCTCGCTGCCGCGCAGCGCGTAGTCGAGCCCGACCGCGCGGGCGCCCTGCCGAGCCAGCCACAGGTCGTCGATGCCGCGGCCGCAGCCGAGGTCGACGACGCGGTCCAGCGCGCCGCCCTCCTGCTCGGCCACCCAGCGGGCGAAGTCGGAGGGAGTGAGGTCGACGGGCTCGTCGAGCCGCCGCGAGTAGGCGCGGTCCCAGGCCTCGCGGGCCACCCGGGTGCCGCGGAACCAGCCGTTCAGCCGGCGGTGCGTGCTCTGCGGGGTCTCGAACTTGTACGCCGGGTCGGGCACCCGCCAGCTCGGGCCGTACGTCGCGGTGAGGAACCGGTCGGTGTCCGCGGGGGCCGGCAGCTCGCGGCCCTCCAGCGTCGTGGTGCCGAGGGGGAAGATCCAGTCGCGCCGGAACGGCGTGCGGATCTCGCCCATCAGGTACAGGTAGCCGTCGTTCAGGAAGCCGCCGAACACGTCCAGACCACGCACCGACCCGTCCGCCTCGACGACGTCGACCTTGAACGCGATGCCGCTGTAGCGGCTGATCCGGTAGCCCATGTCGGTCAGCGCACGCTGCAGCCGGAACGACTCCAGCACCACGTCGGCCGGGTGGCTGTGCTCGCTGACGTAGCCGAGGTCGGCGTCGCTGTCGTGGCCGATCAGCTCGCCGGCGCGCACCGCGCCGAGGAGCGTGCCGTAGGCGGGGAAGGCGTCGATGCCCGCCTTCTTCAGGGCGCCCAGCACCTCCTCGATCGAGTCGAGCAGGGGCGCGACGTGCTCGGCGCTGCGGGTGTCGAAGGTCTGCGCGAGACGCAGGGACTTGTCGATGCCCAGCGGCAGCCCGCGGTCGTTGACGACGGCGATCCGTTCGTCACCGTCGCCCAGGTGCAGCTCCTCGTCGAAGGCGACGTGTCCGCCGACGTGCTCGGCGACGGTCAGCTGCGTGGTGCCGTTGAGGAACCGGCGCAGCGCGGACGGCCACGGCACGGCGTACGTCGACCCGCGCCGGGTGCCGTCGCGGTGCAGGTGGAACGACCAGATCCGTCGGCCGTCGAACAGCACGTCGAGGACGACCTCGGCGTCGGACTGCGCACGGATCCCGTCGTCGTCGACGCACACACCGGTGACAGCCACCGGGAGAGGGTACCGGTCCGCCGGTCCCGGCACGTCAGCTGTCAGGCTGCCACTTGTCGGTGCGCTTCATCCCGGCGGCGCGGCCCTTGCCCGAGATCACCAGCGCCATCTTGCGCGAGGCCTCGTCGATCATCTCGTCGCCGAGCATCACCGCACCCTTCGCGCCGCCCTGCTCGGAGGTGAAGTACTCGTACGCGTCGAGGATGTTCTCGGCGTGGTCGTAGTCCTGCTGCGTGGGCGAGAACACCTCGTTGGCGACCTCGATCTGGCTCGGGTGCAACGTCCACTTGCCGTCGTACCCGAGGGCCGCGGAGCGGCCGGCGACCCGCTGGAAGCCGTCGAGGTCCTTGATCTGCAGGTACGGACCGTCGATGACCTGCTTGTCGTGGGCGCGGGCCGCCATCAGCAGCCGCATCAGGATGTAGTGGTAGGCGTCGCCCACGTCGTACCCGGGCGGCTGCTCACCGACCACGAGGGACTTCATGTTGATCGAGGCCATGAAGTCCGCGGGGCCGAAGATGATCGTCTCCACGCGCGGCGAGGCGGTGGCGATCTCGTCGACGTTGATCAGGCCGAGGGCGTTCTCGATCTGCGCCTCGATGCCGATCCGGCCGACCTCGTAGCCCATCGTGGTCTCGATCTGGGTGAGCAGGGTGTCGAGCGCCTGGACCTGCGCGGCGGTCTGGACCTTCGGCAGCATCAGGCAGTCGAGGTTCGCGCCGGCGCCCTCGACGACCTCGATGACGTCCTTGTACGTCCACTGGGTGGTCCAGTCGTTGACCCGCACGGTGCGGACCCGGTCGCCCCAGTCGCCGGTGTTGAGCACCTCGACGATGTTCTTGCGGGCGTCGGCCTTCGCGATCGGCGCCACCGAGTCCTCGATGTCGAGGAACACCTGGTCCGACTGGAGCCCCTGCGCCTTCTCGAGGAAGCGCGGGTTGGAGCCGGGGACGGCGTGGCAGGAACGACGGGCACGCAGCTCACGGGCAGACATGGCTCGGATGCTACTGACGAGTCGGGCGGGCCGGGACCCCTCGCACCCGTGGGATAGATCTCAGTCCAAGGGTGCCTGCTCGGGCACGGGACCGCGGTTGTAGACGATCACCAGCGCCATCCCGACGAGGATCACCACGAGCCCCACGATCGCGGCGGCGGGCGGCACCTGCCCGAGGATCGCGGCGGCCAGCAGCGACGCGCCGGGCACCTCCAGCAGCAGCGCCAGCGACACCAGCACCGGCGACGTGGTGGCCAGCAGGTGGTTGAACACCGAGTGCCCCATCAGCTGCGCGGTCAGCGTCACCACCAGCAGCAGCGCCCACTGCGAGACGTCGTAGCCGAGCACCGCCTGACCGGAGACCCGGCACGCGACCAGCAGAGCGAGCGCGCAGGAGCCGTAGCAGACGAACGTGTACGTCGTGGTGCTCACGGTCTGCCGGGCCCGCGCCCCGATGAGCATGTAGGCCGCCGACGCCATCCCGCCCACCAGCGCGAGCAGGTCACCGACCAGGGCGCGCGTGGACAGCGAGAAGTCCACGCCGGAGACGACCAGCACCCCCGCGAACGCGAGCACCAGCCCGGCGACCACCCCGCGGTTGAACCGGACCCCCTGCAGCAGCTGCCAGGCGACCACCCAGGCCACCTGCAGGCACACGATCGCGGTCGCCGACGCGACCGAGGTGAGCGTGAGCGAGGTGACCCAGGTGCCGAAGTGCACGGCCAGCGCCAGCCCGGACCCGACCACCAGGCCGAGCGAGCGGCCGCGCACCTGGACCAGCTCGTCGCGCCGGCGCGCGACCACCCCCGGCGCCAGCAGCACGGTCGCGAACCCGTTGCGCCAGAACGAGATCGCCAGCGGCGGCACCACCATCGCGGCCATCAACGGCCCGGACAGCGAGACCGCGACGACGCCGACGGCCATCAGCAACAGGGTGCGCACCTGCCTCATTCTGGTCCCGCGTCCACGCCTCCGGTGTGGCAGGCTCGGCCTCGTGGCGGACGAGGCCCTGACCCGCGCGCTGGTGGCCGAGCTGGCGAAGAAGACCGACGTGTCCTGGGTGCGCGTGCCCGGCGAGCGGCGCACGCACCCGGTCTGGCACACCTGGCACGACGACACCCTGTGCCTGGTGTCCGGCGGCGACGAGCAACCGCTGCCCGACCTCGGCGACGGTGATCGCGTCGAGGTGCTGATGCGCAGCCGCGACAACGGCGGCCGGCTGCTCACCTGGGTGGGCGAGGTGTCCGTGGTCCGCCCCGACGACGAGGCCTGGGACGCGGTCACGGCCGCGCTGGTCGCCGACCGGCTGAACCTCGACGACCTGTCCACCGCGGCCGCCGAGTGGGCCGAGCGGTCCGTCGTACGCCGGGTGCGGCCGACGGGCGAGGTCGTCGAGGAGCCCGGCGCCCTCAGCGACGACGCGCACCGCCACGCACCCCTGCCCACCCCGGCCACCACCCGCGGCCGGCTGCCCCGGGTGCTGCACCGCCGGGTGAAGCGGCAGCCGCCGCTCAGCTGACTCGTCGGGGCGGGACCTCGATCTCCCCGGACGCCACCGGTCGCACCGAGCCGGCGACGTGGCAGCGGGTGGCACGGCCATCGGTCGCCTCGACCCGTCCGTGCAGGGTCGAGGGCCGGCCCATCTCGACGCCCTGCCGGATGTCGTAGCGCCCACCCTCGGGCAGCCGACCGCTCGCCACCAGCGCCATGCCCAGGCCGGCCGCGGCCGACCCGGTGGCCGGGTCCTCGGGGATGCCGACCCCGGGCACGAACACGCGCGAGTGCACCCGGAGGTACGGCGCGTCGCCGGCCACGGCGTACAGGTTGATCGCGTCGAGCAGGTCGTCGACCGGCCCGACCGCGGCCAGCCGCTCGGCGTACCCGGCGAACGGCCCGCTCGACGGGTGCGCCCGCACCACCGCCTCCTCCGTCACCGGCACGTGCACGAAGCTCAGCCCGGCTCCCGCCACCCACGCCTCGCCGGCACGGTCCGCCTCGGCGAGCCCGACCTCGCGGAGCAGGTCGCGCACCAGGTCGGCGCCCACCGGGCCGGCCAGGTCGCGCGGGGTCGCGGACAGCTCGACCCGGTCGCCGTCGAACCGCACCCCGATCTCGCCGGCCCCGCAGTGCTGCACCACCTCGTCGGAGCTGATCGACCCCCGCTCGCGCAGCACCCACGCCGTCCCGAGCGTCGGGTGTCCCGCGAACGGGATCTCCTGCTCGGGCGTGAAGATCCGCGTCGGGTACGCCGCACCGTCGGCCGGCCCCGGGAAGGTCGACTCGGAGAAGTTGAACTCCCGCGCAAGCGCCTGGCACTGCTCGGTGCTCAGCCCCTCGGCGCCGTGCACCACGGCGAGCTGGTTCCCGGCGTACGGGCGGTCCGTGAACACGTCGACGATGTCGAATGCCAGGCGCATGGCGGTCATGATCGCAGAGCACGCCAGCGGCTAGCCTTGCTGGACGTGAGCACCTCCCCGACTCGCGTCTTCGCCGCCCGGCTCGCCGGGCTGCCGGTGTTCGACCCGGCCGGCGACCAGGTCGGGAAGATCCGCGACCTGGTGGCGGTGATGCGCCCGGGCGGGCTGCAGCCGCGGGTGCTGGGGCTGGTCGTCGAGGTGTTCGGCCGCCGGTCGATCTTCGTGCCGATGACCCGGGTCACCCACGTCGACGCCGGCCAGGTGATCACCACCGGGCTGGTGAACGTCCGCCGCTTCGAGCAGCGCCCCACCGAGACCCTGGTGTTCGGCGAGATGCTCGACCGGCAGGTGACCATCCGCGAGACCGGCGTCAAGGGCGCGGTCTACGACCTGGCGATGGAGCTGAGCCGCGGCCACGACTGGGTGATCAGCCGGGTCGCGATCCAGGAGGGCACGAAGCGGCTGCGCCGCGGCCAGACCCACGTGGTCGAGTGGCGCGACGTCGACGGCTTCGCGATCCCCGAGGAGACCCAGGGCGCCACGCACCTGCTCGCCGCCCTCGAGGAGATGCGGCCGGCCGACCTCGCGAACGTCATCCACGACCTGCCCGCCAAGCGCCGCGGCGAGATCGCGGCCGCACTCGACGACGAGCGGCTCGCCGACGTGCTCGAGGAGCTGCCCGAGGAGGACCAGGTCGAGATCCTGGGCCACCTCGACTCCGAGCGGGCCGCCGACGTGCTCGAGGAGATGTCCCCCGACGACGCGGCCGACCTGATCGCCGAGCTGCCACCGGAGACCGCCGAGGCGCTGCTGCAGCTGATGGAGCCCGAGGAGGCCGAGGACGTCCGGCGGCTGATGTCCTACGAGGAGAAGACCGCCGGCGGCATGATGACCTCCGAGCCGGTCATCCTGTCGCCCGACGCGACCGTCGCCGACGCGCTGGCGCACGTGCGCAACGCCGAGCTCAGCCCGTCGCTGGCCGCGCTGGTGTACGTCGCGCGCCCGCCCCTCGAGGCGCCCACCGGCCGGTTCCTCGGCGTCGCGCACATCCAGCGGCTGCTGCGCGAACCCCCGTCGACGATGGTCGGCCACGTGCTCGACACCGACATCGAGCCGCTGCCTCCGACGTCCAGCCTGGAGGACGTGGCCCGGCACCTCGCGACGTACAACATGGTCGCGGCGGCCGTCGTCGACGAGGACGGCCGGCTCCTCGGCGCGGTGACCGTCGACGACCTCCTCGACCACCTGCTCCCGGAGAACTGGCGCGACACCCCGAGCCGGACCGATCCGCCGGTGCGCATCGGCCGCCCGAACGGTGCCGCCGGTGGATAGGCCGCGCACCGAGCAGAGCCGCGAGCGCACCCGCGAGCGCGGGCCCCGCCTCGACCAGCCCCTGGAGGTCCGGCGCCCGATCGTGCGGCGCCCGCAGGTGGACTCCGACGCGTTCGGCCGGTTCGCGGAGCAGTTCGCACGGTTCATGGGGACCGCCCGGTTCCTGCTCTACATGACCCTGTTCGTGCTCGTCTGGGTCGGCTGGAACGCCCTCGCCCCGTCCGGGCTGCGCTTCGACGCGTACCCGTTCATCTTCCTGACCCTGATGCTCAGCCTGCAGGCGTCGTACGCCGCCCCGCTGATCCTGCTCGCGCAGAACCGGCAGGAGGACCGCGACCGGGTCATCGGCGAGCAGGACCGCACCGCCAACGCCCGGGCGCACGCGGACATGGAGTTCCTGGCCCGCGAGATGGCCTCGCTGCGGATGGCCCTCGGCGAGGTCGCCACCCGCGACTACATCCGCTCCGAGCTCCGCTCCCTCCTCGCCGACCTCGAGGAGCAGCGCCGCCGCGACGCCGACGAGCACGAGGACGCCGACTGGGATACCTAGCCTCTGCGCTCGCTCCGCTCGCGCGTGTCCGCCGCCCCGGGGATCGGCTCTTCGGTCGGCGTGCGCGCGTCTCCCTGCATCGCCGATCGGCGGCGGACAAGCTTCTACCGCTCGACGCCGCGAGCCTCGAAACCAGCACGCGACCGCCGCGGTCAGCCGAGCCGCCACCAGACCATGGTTTCGTGGCTCACCTGGCGGTTCACACCTCCACCAGCGGCGGCGCACTCGTGACCACTCGACGGTTCACGAGTGACTTCCCGCCGGGACCGGAGTGACTTCTCGGCAGTCGCGGGTTGAGTGAGCACCTCGACCGGGGCCGCCGAGGTGCCCCACGTACCCTTGACGCCATGACCTCCCCCGATCTCGAGCAGATCAAGGCTGCGCTCGCGACCGTCAACGACCCGGAGATCCGGCGCCCGATCACGGAGCTGGGCATGGTCGAGTCGGTCGACGTCGACGACCGCGGCCAGGTGTCGGTGAAGGTGCTGCTGACCGTGGCCGGGTGCCCGCTCAAGGACACCATCAACCGCGACGTGACGGCCGCGGTCGGCAAGGTGCCGGGCGTCACCGGCGTCGGCCTCGAGATGGGCGTGATGAGCAACGAGCAGCGGGCCGGCCTGCAGGAGCAGCTGCGCGGGGGGCAGACGCAGAAGGAGATCCCGTTCGCCAAGCCCGGGACCCTGACCAAGGTCTACGCGATCGCGTCCGGCAAGGGCGGCGTCGGGAAGTCCTCGGTGACGGTGAACCTCGCGGTCGCGATGGCCGCCCAGGGGCTCAAGGTCGGCATCGTCGACGCGGACATCTACGGCCACTCGGTGCCGGCCATGCTCGGCGTCGGCGACACCCGCCCGACGCAGGTCGAGGACATGATCATGCCGGTCCCGGTACCGGTCGACCTCACCGGCGAGGTGGCCGGCCAGCTCTCCGTGATCAGCATCGGGATGCTCAAGCCGCGGCGCGACCAGGTGGTCGCCTGGCGTGGCCCGATGCTCGACCGAGCGCTGGTGCAGATGCTCAGCGACGTGTTCTGGGGCGACCTCGACGCGCTCTTCCTCGACCTGCCGCCGGGCACCGGGGACGTCGCGATCTCGCTCGGCCAGCACCTGCCGAACGCCGAGGTGGTCGTCGTCACCACCCCGCAGGAGGCGGCGACCGAGGTGGCCGAGCGCGCCGGCACGATGGCGTCGATGATGCACCAGCGGGTGGTCGGCGTCGTCGAGAACATGTCGTACCTGCCCTGCCCGCACTGCGCCGAGACCGGCACCGACCACCGCCTCGAGGTGTTCGGCAGCGGCGGCGGCGCGCGGGTGGCGCAGACCCTCTCGAAGCGTTTCGGGTACGACGTCCCGGTGCTCGGCGAGGTGGCCCTGGACATCGGCCTGCGCGAGGGCGGCGACACCGGTCGGCCGGTCGTCACCGCTGACCCCGGCTCCCCGGTCGCCCGGGAGCTGACCAAGGTGGCCGAGACGCTGTCCGGTCGTGGCCGCGGCCTGGCGGGTCTGCAGCTGGGGCTGAGCCCTGCCGGTAGGTTGTAGCGCGTGTTCGGGATCGGCCTGCCGGAGCTGGCGGTGATCGCAGTCGTCGCCATTCTCGTCTTCGGACCCGACCGGCTCCCGGAGTTCGCACGGCAGGCCGGCCGCATGGTCCGGCAGATCCGTCAGTTCACGAACGCCGCGCGCGACGACATCAGGGCCGAGCTCGGTCCCGAGTTCTCCGAGTTCGAGCTCACCGACCTCGACCCGCGCCGCGCGGTGCGCAAGTACATCCAGGACGCCTGGGACGAGACCGAGGACGACGACGAGCCCGAGAAGGACCCCGGTCAGCGTCCGCTCGAGGACGGCGAGCTGCCGCCGTACGACTCCGACGCGACCTGAGGCTCAGCCGACCTTCGAGTCCAGCCGGACCTTCACCTGCTTCTGCTGGCCCTCGCGCTTCACGGTCAGGGTCACCGTCTCACCGGGCTGGTGGCTGCGGATCGCCACGATCAGCCCGATGCCGTCGGTGATGGACTTGCCGTTCACCTTGGTGACGACGTCGCCCTTCTCCAGGCCGGCGTCCGACGCGGGCGTGCCCGCGGGCACCGAGACCACCTCGGCGCCGTTCTGCGAGCCGGTGTTCACGTTCGCGCCGATCACCGGGTAGCGCGCCTCGCCGGTCGCCAGGATCTGCGACGCGGTGACCCGCACCTGCTCCATCGGGATCGCGAACCCGACGCCGATGTTGCCGGACTCGCCGCCGATCACGCCGCCGGTGGTGGCGATCGCGGAGTTCACCCCGACCACCTGGCCGCGCATGTCCACCAGCGGCCCGCCGGAGTTGCCCGGGTTGATCGCGGCGTCGGTCTGCACCGCGTTGATGTACGACGACTGGTCCTGGTTGCCGGTGGTCACCGGCCGGTCCACGGCGCTCACGATCCCGGACGTGACGGTGCTGCTCAGGCCGAGCGGCGAGCCGATCGCGACGACCGTGTCGCCGACCCGCAGACCCTGGCTGGAGCCGATCGTCGCGGGCCGCAGTCCCTTGGCCTTCGACACCTCGAGCACCGCGATGTCGTAGACCGGGCTGCGGCCGACGATCTTCGCCGCGTGCTTGGTGCCGCGCTGGTCGACGATCTGCAGCTCGCCGTCACCGGTCGCGTCGGCCACCACGTGGTTGTTGGTGATCACGTGCTGCTTGTCGTCGAGCACGAACCCGGACCCGGTGGCGCCGCCGCCGCTCGCGCCGTCGGCGCCGCCCTTGGCGAGCACCTGCACGGTGCTCGGCAGCAGCTTCGCGGCCACCGCCGCGATGCTGCCGTTGTCGGCGTCGAGCGGTTTGGCGGCTCCGTTGTCGGCCCCGATGATCGGGATGCTCGGACCGGTGCCCGACGACATCGACGTCGACACGGCGACGCCGCCGAGGACGCCGCCGAGCAGGCCGATCAGCAGCGCCAGCGCGGCGATCAGCGGCCACGCCCAGCCGGGCAGCCGGCCCTCGGTCGAGGACTCGCGCGGCGGGCGGGGCGGGGGTGCGGTCGGGAACGCCGGCTGCGGCTGGTAGCCGGGGTAGGGCTGGCCGTACGGCTGCTGCTGCGGGTACGGCGTGGTGGGCGGGGGCTGCTGCTCGTACGACTGCTGTCCGAACGGCTGACCCCAGGGGCCCGGTCGCTCGGTGGGCTGGACCGGCGGCTGGACCGGCGGCTGGACCGGCTGCTGGACCGGCTGCTGGTAGGGCTCCGACGGCGACGCGTACGGCGCTCCGCTCAGCGGTTGCGTGTCGTCGAGGCCGGACGGCTCGGCCGGGGGCTCGGCCTCGGCCCGCTGCTCCGGGTCGCTGGACGCGTCCTGCTCGGGGTCGTGCGGGTCGTCGTCGTACGAGCTCACGTCGCCCATTCTGTCCCACCACCCAACCCGTGGAACCCCCTGGGACCCGAGCCGGGTCAGCGGTGCCGGTTCATCGCGTGCGCGCGGGCGACGCCGTCCTCGTCGGAACCCAGCGTCCAGCCGCGCAGCCGACCGTGCACGGACGCCGCCGGCGCGACCACGGCCGGGGTGGGCCGGGTCGAGCTGGCGCCGTGGTTGATCGAGGCCGGCGGGGCGCCCGACCCGAGGCCCAGCGAGGCCCCTCCGAGCGTGGAGAGCCCGAAGACGGCGGCGGAGACGGAGCCGGCGCCGACCAGGGCGAGCCCGGCCCTCCGGCGGTTGCGGCCGCGGCGCTCGATCTCGTCGACCTGCGCCCAGGCATCGGCCACTGGGCCGAGGTCGAGCAGGGAGCCCATCAGCCGGTCGGACGGGGCGTCCTCGCGGGGGGTCGCGGCGATCGAGGACACCTGTCGCTTGATCCAGCCCTCCCGCTCGACGAGGCGCCGGCACTCGGGGCAGACCATCACGTGGTCCCACGCGCGGTCGGCCGACTCCTCGTCGAGCTGGCCGTCGACGAGAGCGCTCGCCGCGGTGCCGAGGTGGCCGCTGAACCGGGAGGCTCGCCAGTGCGCGGACATCAGGTGGCGGAGGGGGCCAGGCGCGGGCGGGTGCGTTCCCGCGGGCCCGAGTAGCGGGTCCGGCCGGAGGCAGGGGCCCGGTGCGCGAGGGCCTTGCGGAGCATCGACCGGCCCCGGTGGATGCGGGACCGCACGGTGCCGAGCTTGAGGCCGAGCACGTCGGCGATCTCCTCGTAGCTCAGCCCCTCGATGTCACAGAGCACCACGGCGGCGCGGAAGTCCGGCGGCAGCTCGGACAGCGCCAGCTCCACGTCGTCGTCGAACATCCCGTCGACGACCTCGGTGTCCGGCGCGACGGCCCGGCTGGCGATCCGGGTCTCGGCGTCCTCGGCGAGGGCGTCGAAGCGGATCTTGGCCTTGCGGCGGGCCTGGTCGAGGAAGAGGTTCGTGGTGATCCGGTGCAGCCAGCCCTCGAAGGTGCCGGGCGTGTACGACGACAGCGAGCGGAACACCCGGACGAAGACCTCCTGGGTGAGGTCCTCGGCGTCGTGGGGGTTGCCGGTGAGCCGGTAGGCGAGACGGTAGACGCGGCCGGAGTGCTGCCGGACGACCTCGTCCCACGACGGGGCCTGCCACTCCTCGGCGGCGGCGGGCGCGTCGGTCATCGGCTGCTCCTCGGCAGTTCTGCGGAACGGGTGGGTCACCCGGCTCACTGTGTCTCGTCCTCCACGGTAGAGATCCTCCCTGAGAGGCGCCTGAGCATTCGTGCTCATCCTGTTGTAGGCCGCCCAGCGGGTTCCGTCGACCGTCCAACGGGCGGGTCGGGCCCTTTGTTCCGCAGGTCAGCGCGTCGCGGACGGTAGAGTCCCGCCCAGGCGGCCCTCGGGTGGGCACTGCCGAGCCTTGGCGCACCGAGGAGGCCATCATCGTCACGGGACTGAAGCCGGCCAGCTGGACCTATGCGGAGGAGTTCGTCGCCGAGGACGAGGTGCTCGTGGCGGCCCGGGCCCGCGCCGAGGAGGTCGGGGTGGTCCCGATCGGCACCGGCGGCGGGGCCGCGCTGCGCTTCCTCGCCGCGGTCACCGACGCCCGCGCGGTCGTCGAGATCGGCACCGGCACCGGGGTGTCCGGGATCTGGATGCTGCGCGGAATGCGCCCCGACGGCGTGCTGACCACCGTCGACCTCGAGGCCGAGCACCAGCGGCTGGCCAAGCAGGCGTTCACCGAAGCCGGGATCGCCCCGCAGCGGGTCCGGCTGATCCCCGGCGCCGCGCTCGACGTGGTCCCGCGGCTCACCGACGGCCACTACGACCTGGTGTTCTGCGACGGCGACAAGGCGGAGTACCCGGAGTACCTCGCCGAGGCCCTCCGGCTGCTCAAGCCCGGCGGCGTGGTCGCCTTCGACAACGCGCTGTGGCACGACCGGGTCGCCGACCCCGCCCAGCGCGACGCCGACACGGTCGCCATCCGCGAGCTCGGCAAGGCCGTCCGCGACCACGACTCGCTGCTGCCGCTGCTGCTCCCGGTCGGCGACGGCCTGCTGCTCGCGAAGAAGGTCTGAAGGACCCCCTCAGGCGTACGACGGCGCGGCGAGGAAGCCCTCGGCGCCCTCAGCGACCGCGACCACCTCGCACGGCTCGACGAGCACCGGGGCGGCGCCGACGATCCGGGAGCCGGGCGACTCGGCGGCGCCGGCCGTGAACTCGGTCTGGAAGGCGTGGCGGGCCTCGGCGGACGCGAACACGTAGCAGCCCTCGAACCACTCCCCCCGTCGCATCCGCCAGGTCTTGAAGCGCAGCCCCTCCAGGCCGGTGAAGCGGGCGTGCGAGGTGCCCTCGACGTACGCCGCGAGCTCGTCCTCGACGCCGGCGGGGGCGCCCAGGAGCGACCAGCGGACGGTCAGGCCGTGCATGTCGCTACCTCCGAAACGGGTCAGTGGACGCCGGCGAGCGGCTCGCGCAGCTCCAGCCAGTGCAGCAGTGCGCGGGCCCCGAACCCGGTGGCGCCCTTGGTGTACTCGAACGCGTCGACCGGCGAGTCCCCCACGGACGCGACGTCGAGGTGCGCCCAGGGCAGCCCGCCGGCGAAGTGCTGCAGGAACAGCGCCGCGGTGATCGCGCCGGGCGTCCCGCCGGCGTTGTCGGAGTCGGCGACCTTCGAGGAGATCCGGTCCTCGTAGTCGGCCACCAGCGGCATCCGCCACAGCGGCTCGCCCGCGGAGACCGACGCGGCGCGCAGCGACTCGGCGAGCGCGTCGCGGTTCGCGAAGAATCCGCCGGTTCGCTGGCCGAGGGCGATCCGCATCGCGCCGGTGAGCGTGGCGATGTCGACGAGGACGTCGGGCTTGATCTGGTCGACGGCGTACGCCATCGCGTCGGCGAGCACCAGCCGGCCCTCGGCGTCGGTGTTGGTGACCTCGGTGGTGCGGCCGCCGTAGTGGCGGAGCACGTCGCCGGGGCGCATCGAACGGCCGCTGACGGAGTTCTCCGCGAGGGGCAGCAGCCCGGTGACCTTGACCGGGCAGTCGACGTCGGCGAGCGCGCCCATCACCGCGAGCACCACGCCGGCGCCGGTCATGTCGCGCTTCATCAGCATCATGTTCTCGCGCGGCTTGATCGACAGCCCCCCGGTGTCGAACGTGATGCCCTTGCCGACGAGCGCGACGTGCGGGGTCTTCCGCGACGACGACCGGGGGGTGTAGTCGAGCCGCACCAGCCGGGGCGGGTTCACCGACCCCTGGCCGACCCCGATGATGCCGCCGAAGCCGTCGTCGGCGAGCTGCTTCTCGTCCCAGACCCGGATCTTCAGCCCGGACCGGCCGGCGACCAGGTCGGCCTGCTCGGCCATCCAGATCGGGTTCTTCTCGTTGGAGGGGGTCAGCGCGAGGGTGCGCGAGAACCAGCCCGCCCCGGCCACCGCGAGCGCCCGCTCCAGCGCCGCCTTGCGCTCGTGGGCGTCGACGAGCCCGGCCAGCACCACTCTCGCCACCGGCTGGGTGGTGGCCCCACCGGAGCGGCGGTGGAACTCGTAGCTGCCGAGCACCAGGCCCTCGACCAGCGCCCGGAGGCCGGCGTCGTCGGCCAGCGCGGCGAGCGAGGTCACCAGGCTCTCGCGGCCACGCACCCGGCGGGCCAGCGCGGCGCCGGCGCGGCGCAGCTCGGTCGGCGTACCGGCGCCGACCCCGACCAGCAGCACCAGCCGCAGGTCGTCGTTGCTGAGGCCGGAGGTGTCCAGCACGGCCCGCTCGGCGACCTCGCCGACCGCACCGGTCGCCCCGGCGAGCTCGAGCACCTCGAAGAGGTCCTCGCCGAGCTCGTCGACGAGCTCCGCGGCACCCGGGCCGAGCGTGGGTCCGGCCTCGTCCGCGAGCACCGGTACGGCGACCACGTCGGCGCCGACCACGGCGGACGGCGGCAGGTCGCTGAGCGCCATCTGGGGCGGGGACACCTGGCCCGGCAACGACACCCGCTGCTCCTCCCGTCTCGGCGGGCCCGACAGCGGCCGGGCCTCAGCCGGACCCTACCGGGCACACGAAGACCCCGTCCGCTCCGGGGAGCGGACGGGGTCACGATCGTGCGTGGAGTGGCCTCGCAGCCAGGGCCGGCTCAGCCGACGACCTGGTTGAGCGCCTCCCCGAGCGCTCCGGCCTCCTCGGCGTTGAGCTCGACTACCAGACGGCCGCCGCCCTCCAGCGGGACCCGCATCACGATGCCGCGTCCCTCCTTCGTGACCTCAAGCGGACCGTCGCCCGTCCGCGGCTTCATCGCCGCCATGCGCACACCTCTTCCTGTTCCCTGTGCGCCGTCCGGTCGTTGGCGCTGCTGTGCTGGTTGTCAGCGAGGCCCATTATCCCCTATTTCGGGTCGGCGGTGCCGCGTTCAACCGGGCCTGTTGCGGCAGACTCGTGCTCGTGCACGCCCGGTCCGCGCTCTTCGACCTCTACGGGGACCACCTCCGCACGCGCGACGAACGCGCGCCCGTGGCGGCCCTGGTCCGGCTGATGGCCTCGCTGGGCATCGCCGCGCCCGCGGTCCGCACCGCGATCTCGCGGATGGTGCGGCAGGGCTGGCTGGAGCCGACCCGGGTGCGGGCCGGCCGCGGCTACGCGCTGACCCCGCGGGCCCGCCAGCGGCTCGACGACGCGGCCGCCCGGATCTACCGCACCCGCGACGCCTCGTGGGACGGCGCCTGGGACCTGCTGGTGCTCGACCCCGTCGGACACCGGGCGGCGCGCGAGCGGGTCCGCACCGGGCTGTCGTTCCTCGGCTACGGGCAGCTCTCCGACAGCACCTGGATCAGCCCGTTCGCCTCGCCGGAGGCCGACGAGCTGCTGTCCGGCGAGAAGGTCGGCTTCGCGCGCTTCCGCGCCGCCGACGCCACCCCCGAGCGCCGCTCCGAGCAGGCCTGGGACCTGTCCGACCTCGCCTCGTCGTACGTCGCCTGGCAGCGGTTCGCCGAACGGCTCCTCGGCGACCCGGACACCGAGATCGCCGGCCTGTCCGAGGCGGGCGACGACGAGCGCGCGTTCGCGGTCCGCTCGGTGCTGGTCCACGAGTGGCGCAAGTTCCTGTTCACCGACCCCGGGCTGCCGCGCGAGCTGCTGCCCGACGACTGGGCGGGGCACCAGGCGGCTAGGTTCTTCGGGGACGAGGCCGCGCGGCTGCTCCCCGCCGCCGCCCGCTTCGTCGACACCTGCCTCGAGACGAGCACGAACGGAGACCGCCCGTGACCGACGAGCCCGTGCGCTACGACGTGGAGGACGGCGTCGCGACCGTCACCCTGAACCGCCCGGACGCGATGAACAGCCTCGACGTGGCGACCAAGGTGGCGCTGCGCGACGCGGTCACCGAGGCGGCCCAGGACGACGCGGTGCGCTGCGTCGTGCTCACCGGGTCCGGCCGCGCCTTCTGCGTCGGCCAGGACCTCAAGGAGCACGTCGAGATCCTGCGGTCGGGCACGTCCGACGAGCTGTTCACGACGGTGCCCGACCACTACAACCCGATCGTGACCGCGCTGGTGACGATGCCGAAGCCGGTGGTCGCCGCGGTCAACGGCGTCGCGGCCGGCGCGGGCGCGAGCCTCGCGTTCGCGTGCGACTTCCGGCTGCTCGCCGACTCCGCGGGCTTCAACCTGGCGTTCAGCGGCATCGCGCTCTCCTGCGACACGGGGTCGTCGTGGACCCTGCCCCGCATCGTCGGCCGGGCCAAGGCCCTCGAGCTGCTGTACTTCCCGCGCACCATCAAGGCCGAGGAGGCCCTCGAGCTCGGGCTGGCCACGAAGGTCGTGCCCACCGACGAGCTGAGCGGCGAGGTCGCCGGGCTGGCCCGCCGGCTCGCCGACGGGCCGACCGTCTCGTTCGGCGCGATCCGCCGCTCCGTCGAGTTCAGCTCCACCCACGACTTCTCCGACTCGGTCGCCTTCGAGGCGGAGATGATGGCGCTCACCGGCGCCACCGCCGACCACCGCAACGCGGTCGAGGCGTTCGTCGCCAAGCAGAAGCCGGTCTTCGAAGGGAAGTAGCGATGCGACGTCTCGGGATCCTGCTCGCCGTCCTCACCCTTGCCGGCACGGGGCTCAGCACCGTGCCGGCCCAGGGGGCCACCAGCCCCCTGCCCGCCTCGCTCGACCTGCCGGCGGGCACCAAGCAGGTGCTGACCGTCACCAGCGACCGGTGGTCGAGCACCCGCGCCTGGCTGAGCGCCTGGCGCAAGCGCGCCGACGGCTGGCACCGGGTGCACGGCCCGGTGAAGGTGCGGCTCGGCTGGAACGGCTTCGTGCGCGCCGCGAACCGCCGGCAGAGCACCGGCACCACCCCGGCCGGGACGTTCACGATGCCCTACGCGTTCGGCAACCGGGCGGACCCCGGGGCCGGGCTGCGCTACCGGCACGTCGACGGCAACGACGTGTGGCCGTACGAGCCGCGCGACCCGGCGACGTACAACATCTACCAGCCGTACCAGGCCAGCACCTCGCACTGGCGCACCGACTACCGCGAGCGGCTCGCGTCGTACGGCTACCAGTACGCGTACGCCGTGGTGCTCGGCTTCAACCTGCCGGGCGGCGTGCACTGGTCGAAGACGCGGCACCAGTACGTCGCCAGCGACCGCGCCGACACCGGCCGCGGCGGGGGCATCTTCCTGCACGTGCAGAAGACCCGCTACACGGCCGGCTGCGTCGCCGGGCCGCTCAAGCACATCCGCTGGGTGGTGCGGTGGCTCGACCCGTCGCTGAAGCCGCGGATCGCGATGGGCCCGCGGGCGTGGGTGAAGCGGGCGCTCTGACGTCGCGGAGCGTCAGCGGGTCGCGTCGAGCACCCGGAGCAGCTGCCGCGGAGCGGTGACCCGCATCCGGTGCCGGCTGGGGTGGTCGCCGTACTCCACGGTGACCGCCTTGCCGGGGTAGCGGTGCATGTACCACATCGTGAACGTGCCGTGGCAGACGCCGCCGCAGGTCAGCCGCTTGCGGGGCAGGTCGAGCCCGCCGGCCAGCCGGATCGCGAACGGCCGCGACTCGCGCGTCGAGGTGTCCACCCCGTGCAGCGGCTGGTGGAAGCTGACGATCCGCCGCGGCCGGACGTCTCCGAAGAACCGCATCAGCGCGCGGGTCTCCGGCTCGGACGCGGCCCGCGGACCGGAGTTGTAGTTGCCGGTCAGCCGCGCCCAGCGCCACGGGAAGTTCCGGTTCAGGTCGACCCCGTGCGCGTTCTTGCGGGTGTGCCGGGCCAGGCCGTCGGGGTTGACGATCGGGACCAGCCACAGGTCGACGCCGCGGACCGGGCGCCCGTCGCGGATGCTCATCGGGATCAGCCGGGTGCGCGGCTCGTTGCCGTGCATCGTCGAGATCACCACGACCTTGTTGGCCGAGCGGGGGTTGCCGACGCGGTACGCCCGGATCGGCCGGCCCTGCACGGAGTGCCCGATCACCCGGACCTGGACCACCGCGGGCCGGCCGGCGGAGGCGGCCGCGTCGGCCTGCGGCACGGTGAGCGCTCCGGCCACGCAGCCGCCCACGGCGGTGGCACCGGCGAGCAGGCGGATCCCGAGACGACGCATGTCAGAACAGCCTTCCGGTCGCGACGAAGACGGTGAAGATCAGCACACCGATCAGCAGGCCCACGTGCGCGAGCACGGACAGCCCGGGTCCCTCGCCCCAGGTGTCGGTGGCCGGCCCGGACGAGTGCCGGCCCTTGGCCGGGAGCCACCGGGCCAGGATCAGCAGGCCGGCGGCGACCGTGATCCACCACAGCACCAGGCCGACCAGACCGAGGATCGGCCGTTCGGTGAGCAGGTAGGCGACCCAGACCAGGATCGCCGGCACCCCGGCGATGGTGTGGGTGTTGAGAATCCCCTGGGGGATGGACAGACGCCCCGCGGCCCCTCCCTCTTCCCGGGACAGACGGACCCGGGTCAGCACGACCACGACTGTTGCCAGCGCGGTCAGCACCCAGGTGATCAGCATCGGAGTCACGGAGTGAGCATGCCGCACCGAGTGCCGGTTGACACGTTTGCCTGGGTTCGTCGGCGCGCGCGCGTCGGCTACCGCGACCTCTCCGCGACCTCGCGCAGGCGGTGCAGACCCCCGTCGATCACCCGTCCGACGACCGGGCCGAGCAGCCGCCAGCCGAGCGCGCCCAGCCGCCCGAGAGGTACGTCGACGACCTCGGCCCACGTGAAACGGGACGCGTCGGCGCCGTACGCCTCGACGAGGAACTCGCCCTCGCCGCGCACCACCCGGCCGCGGTGCAGCACCTCGCAGCGCCCGCCGCCGTCGGGGCCGCGCTCCCAGGAGGTGATCGTCATCGGGTCCCAGAAACCGACCGGTCCGATCCCGGTCCAGGCCCGGAACCGGCCCCCGACGCCGTCCGCGCCGTCGACGCGTTCCACCCGGGTCATCGGCACCCAGTCGCCCTGCCGCGGCCAGTCGGTCACCAGGGCCCACACCAGCGCGGCCGGGGCCGCGACGTCGACCCTGCGCTCCAGGCGGACCCGGGTCACGTCTCGTCCTGCTCCGGTGGCTGCTCCGCGGGGGCCGGCGGCGGCTCGATCTCGGCGGCCAGCCGGTCCAGGAGCGCGTCCACCTCGGCCATCCGGTAGCCGCGGAACGCGGTGCTGAAGCGGACTCGCCGCAGGTCCTGCGCCGTCAGCGGGCCGTCAGCGGGGACCCGGGCGTCGGGCCGGTCGTCGAACGGCTCGGCGAGTGCCCCGCCGCGTCCGCTCGCCACCACCGCGATCCCGCCCATGACCACCACGACCACGATGGCGAAGAACCACATCATGAGGTCGAGGGTACGGAGACAACCGTGACGCCTCAGTCCGGGCGGCGGGTGTCGCCGGGGGACTCGCCGCCACCCGGCGCGCTGCTGGCCCGGTGCTCGCGGGCCTCGACCATCACCGCGACCGCCTCGTCGACGTCGTCGGTGACCCGGAACATGTCCAGGTCGGCCGCGGAGATCTTGCCGTCGGCGAGCACGGTGCCCTTCACCCAGTCCACCAGCCCCTGCCAGTACGACACCCCGAGCAGCACGATCGGGAAAGACGTGACCTTCTGGGTCTGCACCAGGGTCAGCGCCTCGAACAGCTCGTCGAAGGTGCCGAAGCCGCCGGGGAGCACCACGAAGCCCTGCGCGTACTTCACGAACATCGTCTTGCGGGCGAAGAAGTAGCGGAAGTTGAGCCCCACGTCGACGTACCGGTTCAGGCCGGACTCGAAGGGCAGCTCGATGCCGAGTCCGACGGAGACGCCGCCCGCCTCGCCGGCCCCCTTGTTCGCCGCCTCCATGACGCCCGGGCCGCCGCCGGTGATCACCGCGAAGCCGGCCCGCGCCAGCCCGGCGCCGACCGCCTCGGCCCTCGCGTACGCCGGGTCGTCGGGCCGGGTGCGCGCCGACCCGAACACCGAGATCGCCGGCCCCAGCTCGGCCAGCCCGCCGAAGCCCTCGACGAACTCGCTCTGGATCCGCAGCACCCGCCACGGGTCGGTGTGCACCCAGTCCGTGGGCCCGCGGGAGTCGAGCAGCCGCTGGTCGGTGGTGCTGGTCTGCATCTGGCCGCGGCGCATCACGGTGCGCCCGCGGTACTTCTCCGGGACCCGCTGGTGGTCGGTCACGACGCGGCCCCCAGCCAGGCGCGCAGCTGCCGCTCCACGGTGCGGACCTGGTCGAGGGGGACGTGCTCGTCCTGCCGGTGCGCGAGGTGCGGGTCACCGGGGCCGAAGTTCACCGCGGGCACGCCGAGGCCGCTGAACCGGGCCACGTCCGTCCACCCGAACTTGGGGTTGGCCCGGCCGCCGACCGCCTCCACGAACGCCGCGGCCGCGGGCACCGACAGGCCCGGGAGCGCACCCGGTGCCGAGTCACTGAGCTCGAGCTCGAAGCCCTCGAACACCTCGCGCACGTGTGCGAACGCCTCCTCGACCGAGCGGTCCGGCGCGAACCGGTAGTTGACCGAGACCACGCACTCGTCGGGGAGCACGTTGCCGGCCACCCCGCCCTCGATGAACACGGCGTTCAGCCCCTCGCGGTACTCCAGCCCGTCGATCACCGGCCGGCGCGGCTCGTAGGCGTTCAGCCGGGCGAGCACCTCGCCGGCGCCGTGGATCGCGTTGACGCCGGTCCACGACCGGGCCGAGTGCGCCCGGCTGCCGCGGGTCGTCACGTCGACGCGCAGGGTGCCCTGGCAGCCGGCCTCGACCACCCCGTCGGAGGGCTCCATGAGGATCGCGAAGTCCGCCTCGAGCAGCTCCGGGTGGCTCTGCGCGAGCAGGTGCAGGCCGTTGCGCTCGGCCTCGACCTCCTCGCACTCGTAGAACAGGAACGTCACGTCGCGGTTCGGCTCCGGCACGAGCGCCGCGACCTTCAGGGCCACCGCGACACCGCCCTTCATGTCGCACGAGCCGAGCCCGTGCAGGACGTCGCCGTCGCGACGGGCCGGCAGGTTCGCGTTCAGCGGCACGGTGTCGAGGTGCCCGGCCACCACCACCCGCTCGTCGCGGCCGAGGTGGGTGCGGGCCACGATCGTGTGCCCGAAGCGCTGCACCTCCAGGTGGTCGTACGCCGCCAGCGCGGCCTGCACCGCGTCGGCGATCGCCTGCTCGTTGCCGCTCACCGACTCGATGTTGACCAGGTCCTCGGTGAGCTGGACGGCGTCGACCCACAGGTCGAGCGCGGGCGTCCGTGCGGTCGGTGCGGAGGGCATGGGGCCATCCAACCAGCCGGGTCCTCAGGAGCTTTCGGTACGGTGTCGCGCGTGACCGACGTTCCCGCGACCGACCTGCCCACCGCTGCATGGGGCTACGGCCTGGCGACGTACGCCGGCACCGACGGGGAGGGCGGGGTGCTCGACACCTGGTACCCCTCCCCCCACCTCGGCGAGCCCGACGCCGAGCTCGAGGCACCGAGCGAGCTGGCCCGGCTCGAGGGCGTCGACGAGGTGCGCGGCGTACGCCGCCTCGTCGTCCGCACCGTCGTCGAGGACCTGCAGGGCCCGATCGACGACACCTCCGACGCCTGGCTGCGGCTGCACCTGCTCAGCCACCGGCTGGTGCGGCCGCACACCGTCAACCTCGACGGCATCTTCCGGCACCTCACCAACGTGGTGTGGACCGACGCCGGGCCGTGCGCGGTCGACGACTTCGAGACCACCCGGCTGCGGCTCAGCGAGGCGCGCGGCCGGGTCACCGTGTTCGGCGTGGACAAGTTCCCGCGGATGACCGACTACGTGCTTCCGCCGGGCGTCCGCATCGCCGACGCCGACCGGGTGCGCCTGGGGGCGCACCTGGCCGAAGGCACCACCGTGATGCACGAGGGCTTCGTCAACTACAACGCGGGGACCCTCGGCTCGTCGATGATCGAGGGCCGCGTGAGCGCGGGCGTCGTCGTGGGCGACGGCTCCGACGTCGGCGGTGGCGCGTCGATCATGGGCACCCTGTCCGGGGGCGGCAAGGAGGTCATCTCGGTGGGTCGCCGGTGCCTGATCGGCGCCAACGCCGGCATCGGCATCTCCCTGGGTGACGACTGCGTCGTCGAGGCGGGCTGCTACGTGACCGCGGGGACCAAGGTCACGGTGGTCATCCCGCACGAGTCCGAGGGCAAGCCGCAGGTGGTCAAGGCCGCGGACCTGTCGGGGGCCAGCAACGTGCTGTTCCGGCGCAACTCCACCACCGGGGTCGTCGAGGCGGTGGCGTGGGGCGGCGACGGCATCGAGCTGAACGCCGACCTCCATGCCAACTGAGCCGACGCATCGCCGGCTGCTCCGCACCTCGCTCGTCCTTCTCCTGGCTCTGCTGGTCATCGGCGGGGCGGCGCTGTTCTCCCTCCGCTCGGGGGTCGGCCCGCTGCCCGACCCCGAGGGCTGCCGGGCCACGGTCGGCGGGCGCGCCGTGAGCCTCGACACCGAGCAGGCCGAGAACGCCAGCCTGATCGCCGCGCTCGGCACCAAGCGCGGGCTGCCGGCGCGGGCGGCGTCGATCGCGCTCGCCACGGCGTACCAGGAGTCCAAGCTGCGCAACCTCGACCACGGCGACCGCGACTCGCTGGGCCTGTTCCAGCAGCGGCCGTCGCAGGGCTGGGGCAGCGCGGAGCAGATCCAGAACCCCTGGTACTCGATCAACCGGTTCTACGACGAGCTGCAGAAGATCCACGGCTACCAGACGATGCGGATCACGGAGGCCGCGCAGAAGGTGCAGCGGTCGGGCTTCCCGGAGGCCTACGAGGACCACGCCCCCGACGGGCGCGCGCTGGCCTCGGCGCTGACCGGCTACTCCCCCGCGAAGTTCACCTGCGTGGTGCACTCGGCGGACAACGACGTGGCCCGGCAGCGGCCGAGGGAGAACGGGCTGACCCCGCGGGCGAACCGGGTACGCCGCAACGTCGAGCGGGCCTTCGGCGACCTGCCGCTCGGTGGGTTCGCCCCCGGCGGCGTCTCCACCGGGCACCAGAAGGGCTCGGCGCACTACGACGGCCGCGCCATCGACATCTTCGTGCGGCCGATCAGCCCCGACAACAAGCGCCGGGGCTGGGCGATCGCGTCGTACCTGATGGCGCACGCGAGCGAGCTGCGGATCGACCACCTGATCTTCGACGGCAGGATCTGGAGCGCCGGGCTGCGGTCCGAGCAGGGCTGGCGCCGCTACGACCCGGGCGACGGGCCCGGCGACCGCGCCGTGCTCCTGCACCGCGACCACGTGCACGTCGACGTGGCGGAGGGCGACTAGTCCGTTCGGTCCGTTTTCGACCCGTTCGGCCACCCAGCCCGGGACGCGCGGCCGATGCCACGGGGGTGCGGAGCCCGTCACCATGGGGACACCGCGGCGGCGCGGAGTGTCCCACCCATGGGAGGGGTCGGGAGCCGGGACCGCCGGGACCGGGGGGTCGGAGGAACCATGTACAGCGACAGCGTGCTCTACACGATCGGCACGGCGTTGAACCGCGCGCACGACAACGGCGTCGACGTGCAGATCCTGGTCGAGGGTCAGTGGCTGACCGGCCGGGTCGCCGCGGTGGACGGGCACGGCGTGGTGCTGCACTCGGTGTCCGCCGAGTCCGGCGCCGCCGAGCACTCGGTGATCCGGATGGGCAGCGTCTCCGCGGTCCGGGTGTTCTCGCCCGCGCCGACGGCGCAGCCGCTGCCCGGTGGGGTCACCCCGATGCCGATGGGCACGCCGTGGGAGAACGTCGGCTGATGCCGGTCAGGCCCCGAGCCGGCGGACGGCGGCGGCCACCCGCGCGTCGGTCGCGGTGAGCGCCACCCGCACGTGCTCGGCACCCGTGGCGCCGTAGAAGCCACCCGGCGCGACCAGGATCCCGAGCTCGGCCAGTGCCGCCACGGTGTCCCAGCAGGACTCCCCGCGGGTCGCCCACAGGTACAGCGACGCCTCCGAGTGGTCGATGCGGAAGCCGGCCGCCTCCAGCGCCGGCCGGAGCACGTCACGACGGGCGGCGTAGCGGGCGTGCTGCTCGCGGGCGTGCGCGTCGTCGGAGAGCGCGGTGGCCATCGCCACCTGCTGCGGGCCGGGCATCATCAGCCCGAGGTTCTTGCGGACCGCCAGCAGCTCGGCGACCACCGACCGGTCGCCGGCCACGAACGCGCACCGGTAGCCGGCCAGGTTGGAGCGCTTGGACAGCGAGTGCACCGCGAGGATGCCGTCATGGCTGCCGCCACAGACGTCCGGGTGCAGCACCGACGTCGCCGGAGCGTCCCAGCAGCACTCGATGTAGCACTCGTCGGAGACCAGCAGGGTGCCGCGCTCACGGCACGACGACCTTGCGCAGGTGCGCCGGCGGCAGCACCCGGCCGGTCGGGTTGGACGGGGAGTTCAGCCACAGCAGCGCGACCCGCTCCGGGCCGAGCGCCGACAGCGAGTCGGTCGCGACCGTGCGGGCGCCGGCGAGCGCCGCTCCCACCTCGTACGTCGGGTAGGCCAGCGCCGGGTAGGCCACCAGGTCGCCGGGGCCGAGGCCGAGGTGCGACGGCAGCTGTGCGATCAGCTCCTTCGAGCCGACCACCGGCAGCACCTGGTCGAGCCCGAGGCCGGTGACGCCGTGCCGGCGCTGCAGCCAGTCGACCGCCTCCTGGCGGGTGGACGGCAGGCCGACGGTCTGCGGGTAGCCCGGGGCGTCCGCCGCCTCCGCGAGCGCGCGCTGCACGACCGGGGGCGTGGGGTCGACCGGGGTGCCGATGGACAGGTCGACGATCCCGTCCGGGTGCCGGCGGGCCTGCTCGGCGTACCGGACCAGCTTGTCCCAGGGGAAGTCCGGCAGCCGCGCGGAGACGCCGCGCGCCGCCCACCACGGGTCGGCGGGCGGCGCGGTCACCTCGTGGTCGGGAGGCGTGCTCACTCCGCGTTCTGCGGGTAGGGCAACGCCTCGATGAGCGGGTGGTCCTTGTCGATGACGCCGAGCTTGGCGGCACCGCCGGGCGAGCCGAGGTCGTCGAAGAAGTCGACGTTGGCGGTGTAGTAGTCCTTCCACTGCTCCGGGGTGTCGTCCTCGTAGAAGATCGCCTCCACGGGGCAGACCGGCTCGCAGGCGCCGCAGTCGACGCACTCGTCCGGGTGGATGTACAGCATCCGCTTGCCCTCGTAGATGCAGTCGACGGGGCACTCGTCGACGCAGGCCCGGTCCTTCAGGTCGACGCAGGGCTGCGCGATGACGTAGGTCACCTTGTTCCTCCTCCAATGGCTGCGATCCAGCCTAGTATCCCGGCGCGCTCATCACCCCCCGCGCCCGGCCCTCGGAAACCCCGCTCGGCGAGGCTCCTGCGACGAGAGGATGGCACGGTGAGCACGCCTCCCGGACTGGGCCCCCACTGCGTCGGTCAGCGGGTGGTGGTCCGCCGGGTGCTGCGCGGGCGGACCGGCCCGTCCGGTGGTCCGGCGATGACCGACCTGCTCGGGGTGATGGAGTCCTGGACCGACACCGCCACCGTGGTGCGCTCCGAGGACGGCGTCGCCACCGAGATCGCGCTCGCCGACATCGTCTCCGGCAAGCCCGTGCCGGCGCGCCCGTCGCCGCGGCACCGGGTCTCCGCCGAGGAGGCCTGCCGGATGTCGAACGCGTCCTGGCCGGCGGTGCACACCGAGCCGCTCGGTGAGTGGCTGCTGCGCGCGTCGGGCGGGTTCAGCGCGCGGGCGAACTCGGTGATGGCCACCGGCGACCCGGGTGTCCCGCTCGACGAGGCGCTGGCCCGGGTGCGGGAGTTCTACGCGCGGCACCGGCTGCCGGTGTGGGCGCAGGTCGTGGTCGGCTCCGACACCCAGCACCGGCTCGAGGAGGCGGGCTGGGTGCTGGCCCGTCCCGGCGAGGCCGACTCCGAGCTGCAGCTCGCCTCGGTCGCGCAGGCCGCCCGCGCCGTACGCCGGCTGCTGCCGGAGGCGCCCCCGCCGGTGGCGGTGCTGCCCGCGGTCAGCGAGGGCTGGCTGGCGAACGACAAGCGTGCGCTGGCGCACCGCGACGACGCGGTCGCGGTGCTCGAGGGTCCCGCCCAGGTCGGCTTCGTGGAGGTGCGCGAGGGCGACCTGGTGGTGGCCAAGGGCCGGGTCGCCGTCGAGGGCGACTGGGCCGGGATCACCGACATCTGGGTCTCCCCCGACCGCCGCCGGCGCGGCCTCGGCCTGGTCGTCGTCGCCGCGATGCTCGACTTCGCCGGCGAGCGCGGCGGCACCACGGCGTACCTGCAGGTGCGCGGCGACAACCCCGCGGGTCTCGGTCTCTACGACAGACTGGGCTTCCGCACGCACCACACCTACCGGTACCTGTCGCTGCCGGTCGGCTGAACGGAGCCACCATGCGCACCCGCACCATCGCCCTGCTCGTGACGCTGGCCTGCACGGTGGCCGGGCTGGCGGTCACCCCGACGGCGGACGCGGCGACCCGTCGCTACGCGGTGATCACCTTCCACAAGAACTACGCGAACACGTTCCGGTCGACCCTGACCTGGAAGGTGTTCCGGGTGCGCGACGGCCAGCGGACGACCCTGGTCTCGAGGTCCTGGCGCGCCGGGTCCGGCTACTTCCGCGACTCCACGAACGCCTGCAAGCGCAACCGCGGCTGGCTGCCCGACGGGCGCTACCGGCCGACGCTGTTCCGCGACTACCACGGCAGCATCATCAAGGGCCGGGCCATCTACCTCGGCGCGAAGCGCTGCGCGAACGGCACCATGCGCACCGACCTGTTCCTCCACACCGAGCAGGGCGCCGGCAGCCGGCAGTGCCCGAACCGCCGGGGCGACCAGGCCTGCCGGTGGGAGTACCCGCGGATCAACGACTACCGGTCCTTCGGGTGCGTGAAGCTGTCACCGGGCGACCTCAAGGAGCTGTACGACGCCTGGCGGCGCTCCTTCCCGCTCGGCTCCCCCGCCAACGTCAGCGTGCGGGTGCGCTAGCGGGCGCAGCCGACCGCGGCCGCCGGGTCGGACGGGCTCGTTCCCTCAGCCGCAGACCACGCTGTCGCTCGGGGTGTAGCGGGTGTGCACCCGCTCGCGGCGCTCGAGCTTGTCGGACCCGTGCCGGTAGAGCAGCCGGTAGACGTCGATGTCGAACCCGCCGTAGCCGTCGTTGGGCACGCACTCGGGTCCGTTCAGGTGCCGGGTCTTCGGCTGGGTGAGGTTGTACCGCGGCCCGGTCTCGGCCTTGACGTCCCAGTACTTCGTGGACCACATCGACACGTGCATCGCGCCCTGCCGCGACGGGGTGCTCTTGTCGACCGAGGCGGAGACGAGGACGCCGTACGGGGTGGTGTTCTTGAACTTCAGGTCCACGCTCGGCCAGGCGACCGTCGCCTCCCGCCCGACCGGGTAGCGGTCGATGTAGAACGAGTGAGCCTTGTGCTGGACGTCCTGGAGGCCGGCGAAGAAGGCCGCGTTGTACGTCGTGGTCGCCACCTGGCTCACGCCGCCGCCGAAGTCCTCCTTGAAGATGCCGTCGTTGATGATGAAGCCCTTGGTGAAGCCGTTCTGGGCGGTGCGCTCGCCGACGGTGTCGTTGAGGCTGAACGTGTCGCCCGGCGCCAGCACGGTGCCGTCGATGAGGTGCGCGGCCCGGGAGAGGTTGACGTTGCGGTACGACGCGTACGGGAAGTGCGTGGTGAACGACGACACCCGCTCGGTGATCCGCCACTTCCGCGCCGCGGCGGTGCTCACCTTCGGCTCGGTCCGGGTCGGGGTCACCTGGACGGTGCGTCCCGAGCCGGCGTTCGGCAGCACCCCGAGGAACCCGTCGGCGACGTCGCTCGGCTGGTAGCCGATGCCGGTGCGGGCCGGCACCACCCGGGGCCGGCCACCGACGAGGCGGACGGTCGCGTCGCGGGCGGCGCGGGTGATCCGCTTCATCTTGGGCGCGACGACACGGTCGAGCTGCTTCGCGTCGACCCGCGGCTCGAGCTTGTCGCCGACCGCCTTCATCGACAGGGCGGACGCGAACTCGTCGGGGCTCACCCGCACAGACCGGCCACCGAGCTCGACGACCACCTGCCCGGAGACCGCCGGGTTGGCGAACCGGTCCATCGCCCGGCTCACCGCGTCCTTGGTGATCTCCGGCTGGTCGTCGACCACCGGCAGCTCGACCGGCTCGTCGGCGGCCAGGAACGCCTCCCGCAGCGCGGTCGCGGCGCCCGCCCGGTCCACGACCGTGCCGCGCTCGGGGTAGCGCGGGCTGGCCTGCCCGGCGGAGAACCGCACCGACCCCTCGACCGCGGGCTGGTCCGCCTTGGCCGCGATGTCGGCGACCGTCGCCTTCATCGCGTCGTCGTCGACGGTGACCACCGGCGCCTGGGCGCTGCCGCCCGCGACGTAGTCCCACATCCGCTGCGGGTCCCAGCTGCGGCCCGCACCGGCCTCGGCCACGGTGGCCGGCACGTCGACGCCGAGGCCCGCCTTCGCGGGGACCACCTTCGTGCGCACGCCGTTCGCCTCGACCGTGATGGGCTCCGCCGCGCGGCTCTCCAGTCCGGTGCGCAGCCGCTCGATCGCGGCCGCGGGACGCAGACCGCCGATCGCGATGCCGTCGACGCTGGTGCCACGGGGGATGCGGTCACTGGTGACGTAGTACGCGACGACGTACAGCGCGGCGAACAGGACCACCAGCCCGAGCAGCAGCAGCGGGATGACCCGGCGGTCGTTGGTGCGGTACGGCGCGTCGTTCACGCGGCACAGGCTACGGGTCGGATCCGGCCGGCGTGGTGAACCCCAGGATCGCCACCAGCACGAGTCCGAACCCGGCCGCCATGAACGCGTAGCCGGCCAGGTCGCCGGCCACCAGGTAGTCGCCCTCCGGCCGGCCGGCGAGCACCACCGCGAAGACCCCCAGCCAGCCGAGTGCGTACGTCGACGCGGTCCGCGGCCACCGCGAGCGCAGCAGCCGCAGCGGCACGGCGTACGTCGCCGCCACGGCCACCAGCAGCCCGACCGGGAACGCCGACCCGTGCACCAGCACCGCGACGAACGCCACGGCCGCGCCCGCGAGCAGCGCGCCCAGGTGCCGCAGCAGCGTCACTCGAGGCCGGCGAAGAGGTCGTCCTCGAGGCCGCTCTCGCCGACCGGCCCCTGGGTGCCCTTCGCGAGCCGGTAGTACTCGAACCCCCAGACCTGGTTGCCGAGGTTGTTCGACAGCGCGAAGAACGGGCCGTCCACCTCGATCTGGGTGGCGTGCGCCTTCATCGCGCGGATCTTCGCGTCGGCGTACGCGTTGCCGTCGACGACCGCGCTGAGCAGCGCGTC
>JABFXA010000064.1 GCA_013361955.1 Nocardioidaceae bacterium | reverse complement strand
GCTGCGCCAGGCCGGTCGCCGCAGCCAGTAGCCGACCTTGCTGTAGCCGGGCACGACCGTGCGGTCCAGCGCCGTGTCGAGCACCTTGGTCAGCACCGCCACACTCACCGGGCGGCCCCCGCGGCGCGGCGGAACAGCGGCGGCAGGTACCTCGCCATCAGCGTCGACCAGGTCAGGTGCGTGATCACCGACGCCTGCAGGCCGCCCGAGGCGCGGCGCTGCAGCGCGAACAGGCTGCCCATCACGCCGGCCGCCAGCATCAGCGACGGGTTCCGGGTGGCGGCGGTCGCCATCGTGTACACCCCGGTCGAGACCGCCACCGCCTGCGGGTGCGGCAGCGTCGCGTAGAGCGCACCCCGGAAGAACACCTCCTCGCCCAGCCCGTTGGCGTACGTCGTCAGCAGCACCAGCTTCGTGTCGCCCTCCTCGGCGATCGCCAGCACCCGGCCGATCGCGTCGCGCAGGAACGGGATCTGCCGGGCCACCAGCGCGCACCCGTAGAAGAACCCGAACGCGCCGACGCCGGTGGCCAGCGGGGTGAGCACCGGCCGGCGCAGGTGGTGGTCGCGGCTCTCGACGTACCCGAGGTGCAGCGGCCCCGACGCGAGGCCGCCGAGGGTCCAGGTGCCGGCGGTGGCCAGGGTGAGCAGATAGAAGCGACGTGAGTTCGGCTCGGCGGCGAAGGACGCGCCGAGCAGCCCGGCGCCGGCCAGGGACACCCCGGCGACCACCTTGCGGCGGTGCGCGGCGACCGCGGGCGTCTCGTCGTGGCGCACCGGCGCCACGTGGCTGATCGGCATCGGCAGCCGGGCAGCGGCGTCCGCCGCGACCCGCCGCCAGCGGGCGGACCAAGAGTGAGTCGCAGTCATCGATGCGCCTCCGAAGCGTCGCGATGCTCCTGCAACGCCAGGCGCACCGCCTCGTCGTACCCCCTCGGCTCGAAGGGTACGACGGACCGGACGCTGTCGTCCTCCACCACCACCTCGACGCCCATCGAGTCCACGAGCGACCGGCCGGCCCGGGTGTCCACGTCGGTGACCAGCGACAGCCAGCGCGAGGACAGCGCGGGGGTCAGCAACGGGACCGGCACCAGCACCAGCGGCCGGCCCAGCGCCCGGGCGACCCGGCGCATCATCGTGGCGTACTGGAGCACCTCCGGGCCGCCCACCTCGAACACCCGGCCCACGGCGTCCGGGTTGCCCAGCACCCCGACCAGGTAGCGCACCACGTCGTCGACCGCGATCGGCTGGGTGCGGGTCGCGACCCAGCGCGGGGTCACCATCACCGGCAGCCGCTCGACGAGCTGCCGGGTGATCTCCCAGGAGATCCCGCCACGGCCGACCACGATGCCGGCGCGCAGCACGGTCACCGGCACCCCGGCCTCGCCGAGCAGCCGCTCGACCTCGCGGCGGCTGCGCAGGTGCGGGGACAGCAGGTCGTCGTCGCGGCCGAGCCCGCCGAGGTACACGACCTGCGGGACGCCGGCCTGCGCCGCGGCCTCGCCGAACGCGCGGGCCGCCTCGGCGTCCAGCCGCTCGAAGTCCGCCGAGCCGAGCGAGTGCACCAGGTAGTACGCCGCGCGGCAGCCCGCCAGCGCGTCGGGCAGCGAGGACGGGTCGTGGACGTCGCCGTACACCGGTGTCCCGGCGCGCTCGTAGGTCTCGGGGTGCCGGGTCATCGCGCGGACGTCGACCCCGTGGCGGGTGAGCTCCGCGCACAGCCGGCTGCCGACGAACCCGGACGCACCGGCCACCAGCACCGGGCCGGAGCGCGACTCGGTCGTGGACATGTCCCGGGGCTACCCGCCCCCGCGGTCCACAAACGGTCGGGGGGTCAGCCGCCCGGCGTCTCCGCGACGACCATCTGGGCGAGGTACTGCTGCGAGCCCACCCGCTCGAGCGCGTCGAGCTGGCCCTCGAACCAGTCGGCGTGCTCCTCCTCGTCGCGCACCATCTCCTCGAAGACCGCGGCGGTGCCGTGGTCGCCGAGGTCGTGGCACTCCTGGGCGCCGGCGTTGAACTGCGCGACGGCGGCCTTCTCGCTCTCCAGGGCGAGGCGGAGCATCTCCTCGGGGTTCTCCCCGACGGTGATCGCGTTGAGCTTCTGGACGTTCGGGTGCCCGTCGAACATCAGGATCCGGTTGATGAGCGCGTCGGCGTCCTTCATCTCGTCGATGGACAGGTCGTAGAAGACCTTGCCGAGCCTGCTCAGCCCCCAGTTGTCGAGCATCCGGGCGTGCAGGAAGTAGGTGTTCGTGACCGTGAGCTCGAAGGTCAGCGCCTGGTTGAGCAGCTCGACGACACGGGGGCTAGCTGGCTGCAACGTCGACCTCCGGCAGCACGTCGGGGACAGGAGCCACCAGGGTAGTCCCGTGCTCGCACACCAGGCGCTTCAGGGAGAACACGCAGGCTCCGCAGTCCCGGCCGGCGCCGGTCGAGCGACACACCCCGGCGACCGAGCGCGCGCCCGCCTGCACGGCGTCCGCGACGTCACGGTCGGTGACGACGCGGCAGTGGCAGACGATCACGGCCGGGGTCCTCTCGGGGCTCGTAGTTAGGTCAGCCTCAATAATGTAAGGCAAACCTAAGTCTGCGCAACCCCCGGGTCGATCCCGGCCGCCTCCAGGGCCGCGGCCGCGCCCAGCAGCAGGTGGTCGGACCGTGCCGGACCGGTGAGCATCGCGCCGACCGGCATCCCGTCGGCGGCCGACCGGCCGGCGGGCACCGAGAGGGACGGCAGCCCGCACAGGTTGGCGACGACCGTCCAGCAGTCCGTGTACGGCGCCGCCAGCGGGTCGGCGAGGTCCTGCGGGTCGACGTACCCCTCCAGCAGCGGAGCGGTGGTCGGCATCGTCGGGGACAGCAGCACGTCGCACTCCGCCAGCGCCGCCCGCACCTGACCACGCAGCACCTCGCGGGCGGCCAGCGCCACCTCGAGCTCGCTGGGCGGCGCGTCGAGCAGCTCCCGCCCCCAGGCGTGCCGGCGGACCACCTCCGGGCCGGCGAGACCGGTGTCGACGAACGGCTCCAGCACCTCGACCACCGCCGCCGAGGTGACCGTCATGTACGTCGCGAGCGCCCGGCCGGCCGCCGGCGCGGAGACCCGCACCACCTCGGCCCCCAGGCCCCGGAGCGTCTCGGCGACCACCTCGAGGCGGGCCAGCACGCCCGCCTGGTTGCGCGGCCCGACCAGCTCCTCGACCAG
>JABFXA010000083.1 GCA_013361955.1 Nocardioidaceae bacterium | reverse complement strand
CCCGGTGGACTCCATGCCCGCCGGCGGCCCCTGCGCGCCGGGCCCGGCCGGGCCGGTCGGCCGCTGGTTGCGCTCCCGGCCGAGGAACCAGACCACGACCAGGACCGCGATCAGGAACAGCGGCCACGGGAAGTTCCAGGAGCCCGGCGCGAAGCCGTGGCCCACGACGATCAGGGCCGAGACGACGCCGACGATGATCAGCACCACGTTGCGGGTGCTGTCGTCGACGTGGATGCCGGCCCGCCGGCCGGCGCCCTCCTCGGGCACCAGCAGCCAGGCGGCGAGGTACAGCACGATGCCGGCGCCGCTGAACAGCGCGAGCACCACGAACATCACCCGCAGCACGGTCGGGTCGATGTTGAGGTGCCGGCCGAGGCCGCCGGCGACGCCGGCGATCTTGCGGTCCGTGGTGCTGCGGCGCAGCTGCTCGTAGTTGCGGAGGTGGTCGCGGTCGACGCCGGGTGCGGTGGTCGTCGTACCGGCCGCAGGCTGCTCGTCGCCGGAGGGAGGCGGGGGTGTCTCGGTCATGTCATCGATACTCGGCCTCCGCGGGCGTGCGCACCATCGGGGACGACCCTGAACCGGGACCGGGGTGCGGCACCCCGGGTCAGGGTCGGCTCAGGGGTCACACTCATGGTTGGCGGGCACCCGCTGTGTGACGATTGAACCCACGATGTCAGCCTCCCCAGCCCCGCCCGCCCCGACGGTGGGCCACCCGCCACCGTCGCGGGCCTACCGCAGCACCGAGGACCGGCTCCTCGGCGGCGTCGCCGCCGGCCTCGCCGAGCACCTCGCGCTGCGGCCCCTGCACGTGCGCGCGGCGTTCCTGCTGCTGACCATCTTCGGCGGCATCGGCATCGCGGCGTACGCCGGCTTCTGGATGGTGCTGCCCACCGACACCCACCTGGAGAAGTCCTCGCCGGGCCTCGAGGCGGCCACCCGGCAGGGCAAGCGCCAGGGCCGCAGCCGGCGGCTCGAGGACGTCGGCCCGCTGATCGCGCTGTCCGCGGTCGCGATCGGCGTGGTGGTGCTGCTGCAGAACCTGCTCGGCGGGTCGGTGTTGTTCTGGCCGGTGCTGCTCGGCGTGCTCGGCCTGGCCGTGCTGTGGCGGCAGGCCGACGAGGCGCAGCGCGAGCGCTGGGTGGACAGCACCGGCCGCGTCGACTTCTTCCGGGCCGTGGTCGGCCGCGGCGGCGTGGCGTCGTACGCCCGGCTCGGGGCCGGCGCCGTCCTGCTGGTCGGCGCGATGGCGGTGTTCGCGGTGCAGACCGGCCGGTCCAGCGTGGCCGGCGAGGTGCTGCTCGCCGCGTTCCTGGCGGTGCTCGGGCTGGCGCTGGTGATCGGGCCGTGGCTGTTCCGGCTGGTCGGCGACCTGTCCGAGGAGCGCGCCGCCCGGATCCGCACCGAGGAGCGCGCCGACATGGCCGCGCACCTGCACGACTCCGTGCTGCAGACGCTGGCGCTGATCCAGAAGCACTCCGGCGACGGCCGGGTGGTGGCCACCCTGGCCCGCGCCCAGGAGCGCGACCTGCGCGCCTGGCTGTACGCCGACGACCCGGCGCCGGACACGTCGGTCAGCAGCGCGCTGCGGGCCGCCGCCGCCGAGGTGGAGGACGCGCACGGCGTCCCGGTCGAGGTGGTGACGGTCGGCGACGTACCGCTCACCGAGCCGCTGCGACCGCTGGTCCTCGCCGCCCGCGAGGCGATGGTCAACGCCGCGAAGCACTCCGGGGCCGGCCAGGTCGACGTGTTCGCCGAAGCGCAGGAGCACGCCAACCCCGCCGCCGTCGACGTCTTCGTCCGCGACCGCGGGAAGGGCTTCGACGAGGCCGAGATCCCGGGCGACCGGCTGGGCGTCCGGCACTCGATCGTGGACCGCATGCAGCGGCACGGCGGCAGCGCGGAGATCCGCACCGCGCCGGGCACCGGCACCGAGGTCCGGCTGCGGATGACCGACACCACCCCGCCCACGGAGGAGGACCCCCGATGACCGGCACCGGCTCCCGGACGGCCCGGCGCAGCGTCGTGGTCGTCGACGACCACGCGATGTTCCGCACCGGCGTGAAGGCCGAGCTCGCGGCCCACCCGGACCGCGTCGAGGTGGTCGGCGAGGCCGCCGACGTCGACGAGGCCGTCGACGCCGTGCAGAAGCTGCGTCCCGAGGTGGTGCTGCTCGACGTACACCTGCCGGGAGGCGGTGGCGGCGAGGTGATGCGCCGGATCGGCGCGCGGATCCCGGACACCCGGTTCCTCGCGCTGTCGGTCTCCGACGCCGCCGAGGACGTGATCGGCACGATCCGCGCCGGCGCCCGCGGCTACGTCACGAAGACGATCACCGGCAAGGAGCTCGTCGACGCGATCGACCGGGTGGCCGACGGCGACGCGGTGTTCTCCCCGCGGCTGGCCGGCTTCGTCCTGGACGCGTTCGCGGGCTCGATCGAGGTCGCCCAGGTCGACGAGGACCTGGACCGGCTCACCGAGCGCGAGCGCGAGGTGATGCGGCTGATCGCCCGGGGCTACGCCTACAAGGAGGTCGCCTCCGAGCTGTTCATCTCCATCAAGACCGTGGAGACGCACGTCTCGAGCGTGCTGCGCAAGCTGCAGCTCTCGTCCCGGCACGAGCTGACCCGGTGGGCCTCCGACCGACGGCTGCTCTGACCCACGCCCTCGCCGTCCTGCTGCTGGCGCTGGTGGCGGGCTGCGCCGGGGCGCCCACGCCCGAGCGGTCCGCCGTGCCGGCAGTCTCACCTTCCACGGCAGCGCCGTCCCGTCCGGGGTGGACCGTCGGCGCGTCGCCGCTGCCGCTGCGCCCCGACGGGTACGGCGAGGTGCGCCGCACCCCGGCCGAGCTGCGCGACCGGCGGCTGCCCACCCGGGACCTGCTGCGGCCACCGGTCGACGGCCGCTTCCACGCCACCGTCGCGCGCATCGACGAGCGGACCCGGCGGCGGATGGGGGAGTCCTGGTCGCCGCGCTGCCCCGTCGGGATCTCCGACCTGCGGCTCCTCACGATGGGGTTCGTCGGCTTCGACGGCCGCGCGCACACCGGCCGGATGGTGGTGAACGCGTCCGTCGCCGGCGACGTGGTGTCGGTGTTCCGCACGCTGTTCCAGGCCCGGTTCCCGATCGAGGAGATGCGGCTGGTGACCACCGCCGACCTCCGGGCCGCGCCGACGGGGGACGGCAACAACACCGCCGCGTTCGTGTGCCGCACCACCCGCGCGCAGACCACCTGGTCGGCGCACGCCTACGGGCTCGCGATCGACCTGGATCCCTTCCAGAACCCGTACCACCGGGGCGACCTGGTGCTCCGCGAGCTCGCGAGCGCGTACCTCGACCGGTCCTGGCACCGGCCCGGGATGGTGCTCGCGGGCGACGTGGTCACCCGCGCGTTCGCCCGGGTCGGCTGGGCGTGGGGCGGCGACTTCCGGTCGGTGCGCGACGACATGCACTTCTCCGAGACCGGCCGCTGAGCGGCGTACGCGGTGTCCGGGCCGGCCCGTAGGCTGGCCGTGCGATGAGCTCCTCCACACCGACCCCGCCCGCCCTGTTCGACGTACCGGCGGAGCAGCCGCGGCCGAAGCGCTCCGGACCCACCCCCGAGGAGCTGCTCGAGGGCCTCAACGACCCGCAGCGCGCGGCCGTCGTGCACGCCGGCGCGCCGCTGCTGGTGGTGGCGGGCGCTGGCTCGGGCAAGACCCGCGTGCTCACCCGGCGGATCGCCTGGCTGATCGCCGAGCGGGGCGCGCACCCGGGCTCGATCCTGGCGATCACCTTCACCAACAAGGCCGCCGCCGAGATGCGCGAGCGGGTCACCGAGCTGGTCGGGCCGCGCGCGCGGGTGATGTGGGTGTCGACGTTCCACTCCGCCTGCGTGCGGATCCTGCGCCGGGAGATCGGCCGCTTCGGCTACCGCTCGAACTTCTCCATCTACGACGCCGCCGACTCCAAGCGGCTGATGACCCTGGTGCTCAAGGAGCTCGACCTCGACCCGAAGCGCTACCAGCCGCGCGCCGTCCTGAACTGGGTGTCGACGCAGAAGAACGAGCTGGTCGACCACGAGGACGCCGTCGGCGTGACCTCGAACCACCTCGAGGAGAAGTACGCCGAGGCGTACCGGCTCTACCAGGAGAAGCTCCGCGCCGCCGATGCGCTCGACTTCGACGACCTGATCATGACCACCGTGCACCTCTTCCAGGCGTTCCCGGAGGTGCGCGAGGCCTACCGGCGGCGGTTCCGGCACGTGCTCGTCGACGAGTACCAGGACACCAACCACGCGCAGTACCAGCTCGTGCGTGAGCTCTGCGGCCACGACGTCGGCCGGCCCACCACCGACCCCGACGCCCCCGACGCCGACGGCATCGAGCCGTCGGAGCTGATGGTGGTCGGCGACGCGGACCAGTCGATCTACGCGTTCCGCGGCGCGAGCATCCGCAACATCCTGGCGTTCGAGGAGGACTTCCCCGACGCCCGCACGATCCTGCTGGAGCAGAACTACCGGTCCACGCAGACCATCCTCACCGCCGCCAACGCGGTGATCGGGCACAACGAGGGCCGCAAGGCCAAGAACCTCTGGTCCGACGCCGGCGACGGCGAGCACCTGGTCGGCTTCGTCGCCGACGACGAGCACGACGAGGCGCGGTTCGTGGCCGACGAGATCGCGCGGCTCGGCCGGCTCCCCGGCCAGCAGCGGGTGCGTCCGGCCGACGTCGCGGTGTTCTACCGCACCAACGCCCAGTCACGCGTGTTCGAGGAGGTGTTCATCCGCGCCGACATGCCGTACCGCGTGGTCGGCGGGGTGCGCTTCTACGAGCGGCGCGAGATCAAGGACGCGCTGGCGTACCTGCGGATCCTGGTGAACCCCGCCGACGAGATCTCGCTGCGCCGGATCCTCAACGTCCCCAAGCGCGGCATCGGCGACCGCGCCGAGGCGTGCGTCGACGCGCTGGCCGCGCCGGAGAAGATCACCTTCTTCGAGGCGCTGCAGCGGGCCGAGGACGCCCCCGGGATCGCCACCCGCTCGCTGGGCGCGGTCCGCGGCTTCGTCGACATGGTCGAGGAGCTGCAGTCGATGGTCGAGGCCGGCGAGCGCGCCGACGTGGTGCTCGAGCAGGTGCTGTCTGCCAGCGGGTACCTCGACGAGCTCGAGGCCTCCGACGACCCGCAGGACGAGACCCGGGTGGAGAACCTCGCCGAGCTCGTCGCCGTGGCCCGCGAGTTCGCCGACGAGCCCGTCGCCGGCCCGTCCGCCGACCCCGCCGAGGAGAACCCGCCCGCGCCCGGGCTGCCGGACTTCCTCGAGCGCGTGGCGCTGGTCGCCGACACCGACGAGATCCCCGACGAGGGCGCCGGCGTGGTCACGCTGATGACCCTGCACACCGCGAAGGGGCTGGAGTTCCCGGTGGTGTTCCTGACCGGGCTCGAGGACGGCGTGTTCCCACATCAGCGCTCCCTCGGCGACCGCCCCGAGCTCGAGGAGGAGCGCCGGCTCGCGTACGTCGGGCTCACCCGCGCCCGGCAGCGGCTCTACGTCTCCCGCGCGGTGGTCCGCTCCGCGTGGGGCGCCCCGTCGCACAACCCCCCGTCGCGGTTCATCGACGAGCTCCCGGTCGACCTCGTCGAGTGGCGTCGTACCCAGGACGAGCAGGCCAGCTGGAACCGCCCGGTGCTGCCCACCACCACCCGCCGCTCCACGTCGCCGCCCCGCCGCTTCGGCGCCGCCGCCGCCCGCGCCGACGTCGCGGCCAAGGCGCAGAAGCGCGACATCCCGGTGCTCACCCCCGGCGACCGGGTCCTCCACGACTCTTTCGGGATGGGCTCCGTGGTGGCCCTCGAGGGCGAGGGCGACAAGGCGGTCGCCTCCATCGACTTCGGCTCCCAGGGCGTCAAGCGCCTGCTGCTCCGCTACGCCCCCGTCGAGAAGCTGTAGCCCCGCCCCGCCGAGGCGTCACTCGTGTCCCGGCGAGGGGTCAGTCGTGTCCCGGCGAGGCGTCACTCGTGTCCCGCCGAGTGATCGGCCGTCCAGGCTCCCAGGACCGGGGTGACCTCTCGCGGGGCCCGGGGTGACCTCTCGCGGGGACCGGGGTGACCTCTCGCGGGGACCGGGGTGACCTCTCGGCGGGGAGGGGTCAGGGGGTGATGCCGTGGGCGATGAAGGCGGCGTAGGGGTCCACGGGGTCGCCGGCGCCGGGGCGGACCTCGATGTGCACATGCGGGCCGGTGACGTTGCCGGTGCTGCCGACCGAGCCGATGGTGTCGCCGGCCTGCACCTGCTGCCCGCTGCTGACCAGGTACGACGTCTGGTGGCAGTACCAGATCTCGGTGCCGTCGGCGAGCGTGACCACGGTCTTGTTGCCGTAGGCGCCGTCGTAGCCGGCCGAGGTCACCACGCCGTTGGCGATGGCGTGGATCGGGGTGCCGCTGGGGGCGGCGAAGTCGAGGCCGGTGTGGCAGTGCGACCAGAGCAGCGAGCACTCGCCGAAGCGCGAGGTCAGGTGGTAGACGCCGCGGGTGACCGGGAGCTGCCAGAGGTTCCGGGCGATCAGGCTGGCCTGTTTCTCGGCGCTGGCGGCGAGCGCCTGGAGCGCGGCGTTGCGCTGCCGGGCCTGCCGCTCGGCCGCGGCCTGCAGCTGCTGGTCGGCGGCGTCCTGCATCGCCTCGCGCTGGGAGTCGCGGCTGACCGCGCGCTCCCGGCCGGAGAGCGCACCGCTGGAGCCGACGCTGCTGGCGCCGCTGAAGACGCTGGCCTGCGCGGAGAGCTTCTGCAGGTTGCCCGAGGCGACCTGGGTGTCGTCGGGGTTGCCGACGGTCAGCGCGCCGGTGGCGGCGAGGGCCATCGCCGCGATGCCGATGACGGTCGGGGCGCCGGGCAGCCCGGCGACCAGGGGCTTGCGGGGCCCGGAGCGCGAGGAGCGGGCGGGCTGGACACGGGCCGGCTCGGAAGAACGTTCGGGTCGCACCGATTGGGCTCGCGCCGGCTGGGTACGACGGGGCTCGGTGCGACGTGGACGGCTCGGCTTGACGGCCTTGCGCCGGCCACCGGCAGCGGGGGCCGGGGCGGCGGCTATCGGGTGGGTGTCGTCGGTCGTCCCCCGAGCGTCCGCAGGGCGCGACGAGGCGCGCTTCGCTGCGCGATGGTTCGCCACGGGATCGGGGGTCCTTTACGTCGGGGGCACGCGACGGGAAACAATAACGGAACAGTCACGCCCTTGTCTGGTTGGGTATGTCCCCATGTGTAACCGGGGTCACCCGGCACGGACGCGTCCCGCGGGTTCCCCTGCGTCCACCCCGTCGCTGTTGTTACCGACGTCACGGGCCTCGAAACCCTGGTCTGGTCGGGCGTGGGCTAACCTGCGGAAGGCCTCGCCGCTTCCCCAGGCGGGTCGGGAAGGTGAGTGTGATGGTGGCGCCGATCCGGATCGTGGTGGCCAAGCCCGGGCTCGACGGGCACGACCGGGGTGCGAAGGTGATCGCCCGGGCGCTGCGCGACGCCGGCCACGAGGTGATCTACACGGGCCTGCACCAGACCCCCGAGCAGATCGTCGAGACCGCCATCCAGGAGGACGCCGACGTGATCGGCCTCTCGGTCCTCTCCGGCGCGCACATGACGCTGTTCCGCAAGCTCATCGACCTCCTCGACGAGCGCGACGCCCGCGACATCGTGGTGATCGGCGGCGGGATCATCCCCGAGGCCGACATCCCGCTGCTCAAGGAGATGGGCGTCGCCGAGGTGTTCACCCCGGGCGCGCCGACCACTCGGATCGTCGAGTGGGTCGCCGACCACGTCGCGGACCACTCCGCCGCCTGACCGCTACGACGTACGTCGCACGGCTCGGCCGAACAGGCCCGCCACCCGGTCGACCTCCTCGACCAGCTCGGCCGGCTCCTCGACGTCGAACTCGGCGCCGATGCCCATCAGCGCGAACATCGGCCAGCCCAGGTCGTCGGCCTCCATGGTGAGCCGGCAGGACCCGTCGCCGGTGTCGGTCACCTCGCCCCAGCGGCCGACCCGGCCGCGCACCGACTCCGCGTCGGCGTGCACGAGCACCGAGACGTGGTGCCGCTGCGGCGCGGAGCGCAGCCCGCTCTTCACGTACTCCGCGGCGTCGCCGCCGGGCAGCTCGCGCGGCCGGAAGCGGACCCCGGTGGCCGTCGCGTCC
Organism: Nocardioidaceae bacterium; assembly: GCA_013361955.1. GTDB lineage: Bacteria > Actinomycetota > Actinomycetes > Propionibacteriales > Nocardioidaceae > Nocardioides_B. The sequence goes on along the minus strand of JABFXA010000083.1, from coordinate 5,086 downwards.
GTCATCCGGTCCACCCGGAAGCTGCGCCAGTCGTGCCGGGTCAGGTCCCAGGCGACGAGGTACCACCGGCGCCCGACGGTGACCATCGTGTGCGGCTCGACGGTGCGCTCGGCCTCGTCGCCCTCGCGGGTGCGGTAGCCGAACCGGAGCCGCTCGTCGTCGCGGCAGGCCTGCGCCAGCGTGGCCAGCAGCCCGGCGTCGAGCGTGGGGCCGCCGGAGCCGAAGACGGCGGGCACGGTGTACGAGCGCAGCGCGTCGACCCGCCGGCGCAGCCGGGGCGGCATCACCTGGACGATCTTGCTCAGCGCCCGCACCGACGTGTCGTCGATGCCCTCGACCATCCCGCCCGCGGCGGCGCGCAGGCCGACCACGATCGCCACCGCCTCCTCGTCGTCGAGGAGCAGCGGCGGCATCGCGGCGCCGGCCTGCAGCTGGTAGCCGCCCGCGACACCGCGGACCGCGTGCACCGGGTAGCCGAGCTCACGCAGCCGGTCGACGTCGCGCCGCAGCGTCCGCTCGCTGACCTCGAGCCGCCGGGCCAGCTCGCCGCCGGGCCAGTAGCGATGGGTCTGCAGCAGGGACAGCAGCTGCAGCATCCGGGCACTCGCACTCATGGGCCCAGCCTAGGCACCACTCAGGACAGGAACTGGCCGGAAAGAGAGCCGGATTGCGGACAGGACCTGACCGCAAGGGTCGGAAGACTGGGTCCCATGAGCGAACTCCAGAGCACCTCCCCGATGATCGAGGCCCGGGCGCTGACCCGGCACTTCACCTCCCGCAAGCAGACCGTCGAGGCCGTGCGCGGCCTGGACCTCACGGTCGAGCGGGGCGAGCTGGTCGCCCTCCTCGGCCCGAACGGCGCCGGCAAGTCCACGACCCTGCGGATGCTCACCACGCTGATCCCGCCGACGTCCGGCACCGCCACCGTCGCCGGGTACGACGTGGGCCGCGACCCGCGCGAGGTACGCCGGCGGATCGGCTACATCGGCCAGGGCAACGGCGCCGGGCACAACCAGCGGGCCCGCGACGAGCTGGTCAGCCAGGGGCTCGCCTACGGCCTCGACCGGAACACCGCCCGCGACCGCGCCGTCGAGCTCGCCGCGTCGCTCGGGCTGGCCGAGCTCGCCGACCGCAAGGTGTCCACGCTCTCCGGCGGGCAGCGCCGCCGGCTGGACATCGCGATGGGGCTGATCCACGGGCCCGAGCTGCTGTTCCTCGACGAGCCCTCGACCGGGCTCGACCCGCAGAACCGCGCGAACCTGCAGGAGCACGTGGTCGCGCTGCGCGAGCGGTTCGGCACCACCGTGGTGCTCACCACGCACTACCTCGACGAGGCCGACTCGCTGGCCGAGCGGGTGGTCGTGGTCGACCACGGCACGGTCGTCGCCGACGACACCCCCGACCGGCTCAAGGCCGTGCACGCCTCCGACCGGGTGGTGCTCGGCTTCCGTGACCACGCCGACGCCGCCTGCGCCGTACGCCGGGTGGCGACCGCGCACCCGCGGGCCGCGGTGCGCCACGACGGCACGCACGTGTACGTCGAGATGGGCGGCGGCACGTTCGCGGTCCCGGCGCTGCTGGCCGACCTGGCGGCCACTGGCACGCCCACCGTCTCCGTCGAGGTGGCCCGGCCCACGCTCGACGACGTGTTCCTGAACCTCACCGGCCGGAGCCTGCGCGAGGGCACCGGCACCGACCAGAGCACCCCGTCCGAGACCGAGGAGGTCGTCGCAGCATGAGCACCCTGACCCTGACCCGTCCCGAGCGCGTCGGCCACCCGCTGCGCGACACCGCGATCGTCCTCGGCCGCGAGCTGAAGCCGGTGCTGCGTGACCCGTTCTCGGTGGTCTTCTCGATGATCCAGCCGTTGTTCTTCCTGGCCCTGTTCGCGCCGCTGCTGAGCGGCGTCACCGGGCTCGGGGCCGGCTCGTCGCTGCAGTGGTTCGTGCCCGGCATCGTGGTGATGTCCTGCCTGTTCGGCGCGTCGATGACCGGCTCGAACCTGCTCATGGAGATGCAGACCGGCTCGCACGAGCGCACCCTGGTCTCGCCGCTGTCCCGGTCCTCGCTGCTGCTCGGCCGGGCGCTGAAGGAGATCGTGCCGGTCGTCGTGCAGGCGGTGATCGTGGTCGCCGTGGTGGCGCCGACCAGCTTCGAGGTACACCCGCTCGGCATCCTCGTGGGCCTGCTGATGCTCTCGGTGTTCTGCGTCGGGCTCGGCTCGCTGTCGTACGCGCTGGCGCTCGCCGCGAAGGGCCAGGACTGGATCTTCTGGACCGTGCAGCAGACCTTCCTGTTCCCGGTGCTGCTGCTGGCCGGGATGCTGCTGCCGATCGACGGCGGCCCGGAGTGGCTGCGGACGCTGTCGAAGGCGAACCCGCTCACCTACATCGTCGACGCGATGCGCGGGCTGTTCGCAGGCACGTACGACGTCGGGCAGCTGCTCGCCGGCACGGTCGCCGCGCTGGTCGTCTGCGCGCTCGGGCTGGCCGTCGGGCTGCGCTCGATGCGGGCCGCGGACTAGCGCCCTACCGCAGCCGCAACGCCGAGGTCAGCGGCATCCGGAGCGATCCGGGTGCCGCTGCGCTCGTGCGCACGGTCACCGGCTGCGGGGCCGCGTTGTTCGCGTAGGCGAAGTCGCTGGCCGCCAGCACCAGCTGGATCCGGTGCCCGGCGGGGAACCGCTGCACCACGCCCGGCAGCCGCACGTCGACCGGCTTGGTCACGTCGGTGACCCGCACCGGCGAGATCAGCCGGTCGTGCAGCGTCTTGGTGCCGTCGGGAGCGACGTCGTACAGCTTCGCGAACAGCACCAGCTTGCCGCCCGGGCCGGACGACTGGGTCCCGGCGGCGACCGGCGCGTCGAGGTGCAGGGTCAGCCGCGACGAGCCGACCACGTCGGCCGGTGCGGCGAGCGGCGGGGTGGTGTACGCCGCGAACGTGCCGGGCGCGTCGCTCGGCGGGTTGTTCACCTGGCCGCCCTCGAGCCCCGAGGTCTCGGAGTACGACGTGGGCGCACCGGGCGGGTTCGCGTAGGACCGCGAGCCGGTGGTCACCGCGCCCGCCTGGTCGGTGAGCCCGTCGTTGCCGGTCAGGTACAGCGTCGCGGTCGGCGCCTCGGAGAACGTCGGGCTGGTCGCGTAGGCCTTGCGCACCCCCGCCGCGGCCTTGGCCGGGCTGGTGTCGTAGGTCACCCAGTCGCGGAAGTAGGCGAACCGCGGGCCGACCGGCGCTGTCCCGTCGCCCTTGACGTAGTGGTCCATCCAGTCGAGGAACCGGTTGCCCAGGAACGAGTCGCGCAGCGACGACGCGCCCAGGTCCAGCTCGCCCGGAGCCGGGGTGCCGTCGGAGTGCCCCCAGGACTGCCAGATCATCCGCGCCTCGGTGCCCTGCGCGCGCAGCGACTGGTACGTCGCGGCCGCCTCCTGCAGGTTGAACAGGGTGTCCTTCTGGCCCTGCACCAGCAGCGTGGGCGCCTTGACCCGGTCGACGTACGACGACACCGACGCGTGCCGGGCCAGGTGCAGGGTCGCGTCGTCGGGGTAGCCCAGCGTGTTCAGCCGGACCGCGGCCGAGCAGGCCTCGTCGGCGAAGTTCGGGCACGGCGGCAACACCCGCGTGGGGTCGACGGCCGCGCCTTGCACACCGTCGGTGATGCCCACGGAGAAGAACAGGTCGATCCACTCCTTCTTCGCCACCCCGGGGGTGCCGTAGGTGACGCCCTGCTGGAAGGAGGTGTTGTTCGGGGCCAGCGAGTAGGACAGGTCGTTCCAGGTGATGATCGGGATCAGCGCGTCCACGCGCGGGTCCTGCATCGCCACGGCGTACTGGATCTGGCCGCCGTAGGACCCGCCGATCATGCCGACCCGCGGGTCGCCGGCGCCCTGCTGCGCGACGTAGTCGACGGTCTGCTCGGCGCCGGCCTCGTCGACGTACGGCTTGCTGCCGGCGAGCACCGACACCAGCTGTGTGCCCGCCTTGCCGTCGTAGTCGGGGTCGTCGAGGGTGATCTTGCAGCCGGAGTCGGGGAACCCGAGACCGGTGTAGGCCAGCACGACGTAGCCCTGCTTCACGAAGCCGCGGCCGATCGCCGACTCGTTGGAGTCGTCCTTGCTGCCGCCGAAGCCGTTCGTGGTGAGGATCGCGGGCTTCGGGCTCGCGGTGGAGGCGTCGTCGGGCTTGTAGATGTCCGCGTCGACGACGCACGACTGGGCGTCGTCGGGACCGATCCGCACCGGCACCGTGACGTGCTGCACGGAGTAGCCGGGGGTGTCGTCCACGGCCGCCCGCGCGGTGGTGGGGGCGAGGCCGGCGAGCCCGAGACCCACCGCCAGCAGCGCGGCGGCGCCGAGGGCAGGGATACGGGCGAAGCGTGCTCGAACCATCGGGGCTCCCCATCCGTCGTCGTTGTGATGGACAACGAGCCAGCCGGGGTCGCGCTACGTCGTGTGGCGCCCGTCACACGGCGTAGGTTCGGGGGATGACCGCCGCGCGGCGCTGGGCCTGCGTCGTCCTCGGCGTCCTGCTGCTGGTGGTGACGCCGGTGCTGCTCCGCGCCGTACCCGTCTCGGACGCCCGGCTCTCCGCCCCCGCGCTGCTGCAGCGGGTCGAGCAGGCGCGCGACCGCGGCTACAGCGGGTACGTCGAGACGGTCGGCGCCGTGGGGCTGCCGGAGAACGCCCAGCTCTCGGGGCTCACCGCGCTCGTCGGCGACACGAACCGGCTGCGGGTCTGGTGGCGGGACCCCGGGACCTGGCGGGTGGCGACGCTGCGCACCACCGGCGAGACCGACCTGTTCCACGCCCGGCACCGCACGTTGCGCTGGGAGTACGAGTCCAAGGACGTGACCGTGGTGCCCGACGTGCCGGTGCGGCTGCCCTTCACCTCCGACCTGCTGCCGCCGGAGCTGGCGCGCCGGGTGCTCGCCGGCGCCCGGCCCGCCGAGCTCCGGCGGATCCCGGCCCGCCGGGTCGCCGGTCGCGAGGCGCTCGGGCTGCGGCTGCGGCCCGCGGACCCGGGCGCCTCGATCGCCCGCGTGGACGTGTACGCCGACGCCTCGACCGGGCTGCCGCTGCAGGTCGAGATG
>JABFXA010000132.1 GCA_013361955.1 Nocardioidaceae bacterium | reverse complement strand
TTCTTCGTTGACTCGAACGTCGGTGTGACGGGCTCCGGCCCACACGAGCCGGAGCGGTACGTCACTCCGGGTCGAGGTTGTCGGCCGGACCCTTCGGCTTCTTGGTGACACCGGCGGCGCGCTGGGCCTCGTGGGCCTGAGCCTGCTCGGCGCGCTCCTGGCGCTCCGCCTGCTCCTCGGCCTCCCGCTCGGCCTTCCGCTGCGCCTTCTCGGCTTCCACGTCCACGCGCGCTTCGGACTTCTTCTTGTGCGGCCCGAGCACCATGATCATGTTCCGGCCGTCCTGGCGTGGCGAGGACTCGACGAAGCCGAGCTCGTTCACGTCCTCGGCCAGCCGCTGCAGCAACCGGAACCCGAGCTCGGGCCGGGACTGCTCACGTCCGCGGAACATGATGGTGATCTTGACCTTGTCCCCGGCCTTCAGGAACCGCACCACGTGACCCTTCTTGGTCTCGTAGTCGTGCGGGTCGATCTTCGGCCGCAGCTTCATCTCTTTGATGATGGTGTTGGTCTGGTTCCGGCGGGACTCGCGCGCCTTCTGCGCGGTCTCGTACTTGTACTTGCCGAAATCCATCAACTTGCAGACCGGAGGCCGGGCGGTCGCCGCGACCTCGACCAGGTCGAGGTCGGCCTCCTGGGCCAGCCGCAGTGCGTCCTCGATCCGGACGATGCCTACCTGCTCACCGTTCGGTCCGACCAGCCGCACCTCGGGAACGCGGATGCGCTCGTTGACGCGCAAATCAGTGGTGATGGGTCCTCCTGGGTTGAACTCGTACTGGATGCCACCTCGTGATCACCCGAAGGTCCCCTGGAAAACACGAAGGCCCTCGTGCGATCACACGAAGGCCCAATTCCCAGCTGTACGACGTCCCAACCCTGAAACGGGTGGTACGCCGTACGTTGACCGGGACCCGCCGACTGTTCATCGACTGGGTGGGAGGTGGCCCTCCGCTTAGACTTGAACCGCCGGCTCACCCGTCGTATTCCACTCAGGGGTCACCGTCGGACCAGGTCGGTCGCCGTGTAAGAGTAGCAGCATGAGCGACGCAGATGCCACTTCGCAGCCGGACCCCCTGGCGACGGCCTCCCGGGACATCGCCGAGGTCCCTGCCGTGGAGATCATCTCCACGGCAGCACTCCACCTGATGAGCGCGGCCGCGGTCAACCTCGGCCTGGCCGCCGACCTGCCCGAGCACAAGGACCTCGACGAGGCCCGCTCGCTGATCGACTCGCTCGCGGGCCTGCTGGACGCGGCCGCCCCGTCGCTCGGCCACCACCACGCCGCCCCGCTGCGGGACGGCCTGCGCTCGCTGCAGGTCGCGTTCCGCGAGGCCAGCTCGATCCAGGACGAGCCCGGCCAGGGCCCTGGCGAGAAGTACACCGGTGCGGTCTACCCCGCCGCCACCAAGTAGGTCCTCCGGGCCCTGCCGACCCTGATCCGTTCCAGCGGCGCGAAGGCGAGCCAGCAGACCTCGGTCGGCAGGAAATGGATCAGCAGGATCGCGGTGGTGGCCGCGTGGAAGCCGAGGAAGAACAGGGCTCCGAGCAGCTGCCACCGTCCCCTCAGCCACAGGATCACCGGCGAGCAGAACTCCGCCACGATCCCGACCCACTGCATCACGTGCAGCATCCAAGGATGGTGCAGCAGCCACTCCCCGACCGGATGCGGGCGCCGTACGATCGCCCAGGTCAGTACGGCGCTGCTCGGCCACGCCAGCGTCCAGTGGCCGCTGCGCAGTTTCGCGACGGCGGACAGGAAGTACGTCGCGATCACGCAGATCTGGATGCACCGGACGACCCAGCCGGCCGCCTCGGAACGGGTCTGGTCGCCGTACGACGCCCGCCCGACCGTGGGCAGGACCCACAGCGCGATCACCAGCGCCAGGTGGTCGTGGTCGACCTTCCCGTCGCTCATCCCGATCAGCACCCACCAGGTGAACGCGGGCGCGACGATCCACCCGGCCACGCGCGGGAAATAGTTGCTAGCACCGACGAGACAGGCCGCGATGAGTACGACGTACAGCGTCGTGGTGTTGGCGACGGTCGGCTTCGGGAGGTCGAGGAGCCGGGCGAGGAACAGCGGCTGGTAGAACCCGGGGTGCTCGCCCTTGTCGAGGGTGTCCCGCACGAACGCGTGCATGTCGAGGACGACGAACAGGTACAGAACCGTTCGCAGCCAGGCGATCCGCCCCAGAGCGATCGGCGGCGTGAACCAGCTCATGGGCGCACCTTCCAGGTGGTGAGTACTCGCGGGCTGGGCGGACCTTCGACGCGGCCATGCACCAGCTGGGTGGTGTCCTGAATCAATGCGAGGCTCACGTACTTGGGCTTGTCCGGGTGCTTGCGCGCCCACCCGTCCGCGACCTGCTGGAGCAACGACGGGTTGCTGATGATCTCGCCGGCGCGCGCCTCGATCTCGGCCCGGGCGACGCCGGCGCCCTCGATGTTCAGCGGTACGTCGACCGTCGTACCGGCATCGGTGACCGCGCTGATCCGGGTGAAGACGATCGACTCGTCGTCGGCGACCACCATCGCGTACTGCGACATCGGGCCGAACGGCCACAGGTCGTCACTGCCCCGCACCGACCCGTTGACGAGCAGCACGATCCCGGTCACCGCAACGGCCACGCGCGCGATCCGGCCGCGGCGTCCGAGCTTCTGTTCAGTCGGCACGACGCACGAGCTCCGTCCGGGAACGGGTGAGCAGGTAAGGAACAGCGCCGGCGAACAGGGGCACCAGTACGGCGACGCCCGCGATCACTGCCCACGGCACCACGACCCTCGGCGAACCGACCACGGTGTGCGCGGTGAACCCGTACAACGCGCCGACAGCAACCCCGAGTACGCAGCCGAGCTGCCCGAGGAACCAACCCTGCGCCGCCGCGAGCCCGCGTCGCATCCGCGGCGGTGCGCCCACTGCGGCCAAGGTGGCGAAGTCCGCACGGCCCTCCGACATCGAGAGCGCCACCGACATGGCAACGCCGAGCAGTGTCGCTGTCAGCCCTGCGAGCATCAGCCCGATCGAGGCTTTGCGTACTGGGCTCTGGTAGCCGTGCTCGACCTTCAACGCGTCCTCGTGCCCCAGCAGCTTCGCCACTGCAGCCAGCTGGGCGTCACTGGGCTGCTGGCGCAAGCTGAAGTGGACCGAATCCACCCCCGCCGTACCCAGACGGCGGGCCGCATCGGAACTGATCAGGGCCGACCTTGGAAGTACACCGGCTCGCGGTGGTGACGC
>JABFXA010000248.1 GCA_013361955.1 Nocardioidaceae bacterium | reverse complement strand
GCCGGACTGGCCGGCGGGGTCGCGGGCGGCGTGATCGGCGACCGGGTCGGCGACCACGGCAGCCCGTCCGCGGCCTACTCGGCCGGTGCGGCACCCGTCCAGTCGGTGGCCGACAAGAGCCAGACCGGCGTGGCCGCGGTCGCGAGCGCCGTGACGCCGAGTGTCGTCGAGGTCACCGTGCAGACCCGGCAGGGCACCGGCACCGGATCCGGTGTCGTCCTCACCGCCGACGGCAAGATCCTCACCAACGCGCACGTCGTCGACGGGGCCGGCAGCGGCGCCGCCCTCACCGTCACCTTCTCGGACGGCAGGACCGCCGACGCCACCGTGGTCGGCAAGGACACGTCGAGCGACCTCGCGGTGATCCAGGCGAAGGGCGTGAGCAACCTGAAGGCCGCCACGCTCGGCAACTCCTCGCAGGTAGCGGTCGGCGACCAGGTCGTCGCGATCGGCTCGCCGGAAGGCCTGACCGGCACCGTCACGTCCGGCATCGTCAGCGCGCTCGACCGCGAGGTCACGGTGTCCGACTCCAACGGCTCCAACGGCTCCAACGGCTCCGGCGGCTCCGGCGGCTCCGGCGGCCTCAACGGCTTCCCGTTCGGCACCCGCGGCACCGGCTCGTCGTCGTCGAACCAGACGACCTACCACGCCATCCAGACCGACGCCGCGATCAACCCGGGCAACTCCGGCGGCCCGCTGCTCGACATGAACGGCCGCGTCATCGGCATCAACTCGGCCATCTACTCCCCGACCTCGGCCGGCGGCTCGGACGCCGGGAACGTCGGCCTCGGCTTCGCCATCCCGATCGACCAGGTCAAGACCCTCCTGCCGGGCCTGGAGTCCGGACAGTCCGCCTGACCCCCGGACCGCGCGGCCGCCGTGCCCGGAACGCCGTGTCCTCCCACCACGGGGGCGCTCCGGACACGACACACGGCCCGCGGAAGGCCGCGGCGCGGGAACCGGACCCGCGGCCGTGGCACCGTGAAGGCGTCGCCGCGGAGGCGGCGCCTTCACCGACATTCGAGTCCACCGTTCTCCGAGCCGCCCGCCACACCGCGGTCGTCGACGCACCGACCACCTCAGGGGAGACCACGCCCGCCATGACCAGTCCCTCGTCCGCGGCACCGGCCGCGCGGATCCTTGTCGTCGACGACGAGCCCGCGGTGCGGGAGGCGTTGGAAAGCAGCCTGCGCTACGAGGGCTACCACGTACGCCTCGCCGGGGACGGGCTCGCCGCCCTCGACGAGGTCGCCCGCGAGGAACCCGACCTGGTGATCCTCGACGTCCTCATGCCGCGCATGGACGGCCTGACCGCGGCCCGCCGGCTGCGCGGCCGCGGCGAGACCGTGCCGATCCTCATGCTCACCGCGCGCGACGCGGTCGGCGACCGGGTCACCGGGCTGGACGCGGGTGCCGACGACTACCTGGTGAAACCGTTCGAACTCGACGAGCTGTTCGCCCGCGTCCGGGCTCTGCTGCGGCGCAGCGCGATGGCCGCCCCCGGGGACGCCACCGGGCCCGGTGAAGGCGTCCTGGAGTTCGCCGACCTGACGATGGACACCCGGTCGCGCGAGGTGACCCGCGGCGGTCACCCGGTGGAACTCACCCGCACCGAGTACACGCTGCTCGAACTCCTGCTCTCCCACCCGCGGCAGGTGCTCACCCGCGAGCAGATCCTGCACAACGTGTGGGGCTTCGACTTCGAACCGACGTCGAACTCGCTCGACGTGTACGTGATGTACCTGCGGCGCAAGACCGAGGCCGGGGGCATGCCGCGGCTCGTGCACACCGTGCGCGGCGTCGGCTACGTCCTCAAGGCCCCGGAGGGAGCCTTGTGATGCGCCGTCTCCCGCTGCGTGCCCGGCTCGCGCTGCTCACCGCGGTGGCGGTGGCGATCGCGGTGGCCGCGGCGTCCACGGCGTGCTGGTTCCTGACGAAGGACCAGCTGATGGCGCAGACCGACCGGACGCTGGCGTCGCAGCCCACCGAGATCCGGCTGCGGCCGAACCAGACCATCTGCGACGCGCTGAACAACTCCACGCCGTTCGACGGGAAGGGCCACAACCCGCAGACCCTCCAGGTGGTGTTCGCGGACGGCAGCTCGTGCACGCAGGACGGCTCGTACCCGATCCCGGTCACCGCTTCCGACATCGCCGTCGCCCAGGGGACGCAGCGCCAGTCGATCCACAGCGCGACGGACGCGAACGGCACCCACGTGCGGGTGATCACCCGCCTGCCGCCGCCGAGCCCGCTCGGCCAGGGCTACGCGCTCAGCATCGCCCGTCCGCTCACCGACATCGACAACTCGCTCGACAACCTCGCGCTGCTGCTCGTCCTGGTGTCCGGCATCGGCGTGCTCGCCGCGGCGAGCCTCGGCCTGGTGGTGGCGCGCGCCGCCCTCAAGCCGGTCGACCGGTTCGCGGACGCCGTCGAGCACATCGCCCGCACCGAGGACCTCGACACCACGATCCCGGTCGAAGGCAAGGACGAGATCGCCCGGCTGGGCACGTCGTTCAACACCATGACGGGCGCGCTCAAGGCGTCCCGCGAGCGGCAGCAGCAGCTCGTCGCCGACGCGGGGCACGAACTCCGCACGCCGCTGACCAGCCTGCGCACCAACACCGACCTGCTGCTGCGCAGCGAGGAGCAAGGGCGGCCGCTGCCCTCGGACGACAAGAAGCGCCTGCTGCGCAATGTACGCAGCCAACTGCGCGAGTTGTCCGGGCTGGTCGGCGACCTGCTGGAACTCGCTCGCCCTGATCGCAGCCGGTCCACGCCGGTCACCGGCGTCGCGGCGCTGCACACCGCGGTCGAGCAGGCCGTCGAACGCGCCAAGCTGCGCGGCCAGGACGTGACGTTCGCGGTCGAGGTCGAGCCCTGGTACGTGCGCGGCGACGAGCCCTCGATGGAACGCGCGGTCCTCAACCTGCTCGACAACGCGGTCAAGTTCGGCCCGTCCGACGGCACCATCGAGGTCCGCCTGCACCACGGCGAACTCACCGTGCGCGACCACGGCCCCGGCATCGACCCGGACGACGCCCCGCGCGTCTTCGAACGGTTCTGGCGCTCGGACACCGCCCGCGCCCTGCCCGGCTCCGGGCTCGGCCTGGCCATCGTCGCGCGCACCGTGCAGGAGAGCGGCGGCACGGTCGCGCTCGAACCGGCGCCCGACGGCGGCACGGTGGCGCGCATGCGGCTGCCGGGGACGGCGGGCTCGCCGCCCGGCGCCTGAGCAGCCGCGG
>JABFXA010000387.1 GCA_013361955.1 Nocardioidaceae bacterium | reverse complement strand
GGCGAGCAACCGCTGCTAGGCCAGGAGCGTCAGCAGCTGACGCCCACCCCCGAGCGGTGTGGCCTGCGTCATGCGGTCATTCCAGACAGCGGCGACAACTGACGGCAAGCGGTTGCCATCAGTTGTCCTGAGGCCTAGCGTGCGTGTGCCGTGCCTCACTCGGGAGGCGATCAGGAGGCAGCCGGGAATGACACCCAGGTCCGCGAAGCCGCGACCCGCACCCACCATCTACGACGTGGCGCGGGTCGCCGGGGTCGCGCCCTCGACCGTGTCGCGGGCGTTCTCCCGGCCCGACCGGGTCAACGCCGACACCGCCGAGCGGATCCGCGCGATCGCCGCCGAGCTGGGCTACCGCACCAACCCGCTCGCCCGTGCGCTGCCCACCGGGCACACCTCGATGATCGCGGTGTCCAGCTCCGACATCACGAACCCCTACTACTTCGAGATCATCCGCGGTGCACAGGCGGCCGCCAACGAGCGCGGCTACACCACGCTGCTGGCCGACTCGCAGGAGTCGGTGAGGCTGGAGCGCGAGGCGCTGGAGCGGGCGATCCCCACCGTCGAGGGCATCCTGCTGGCCAGCACCCGGATGTCCGACTCGGCGATCCGGATGACCGCGAAGCAGCGGCCCCTGATCGTGGTGAACCGCGACGTCACCGACGTACCGACGGTGGTGACCGACCACGCGATGTCGGTGCGGCAGTCGCTCGACCACCTCGTGGAGCTCGGGCACCGGCGGTTCACCTACCTGGCCGGACCCGAGGCGGCCTGGGCGAACGGGATGCGCTGGCGCTCGCTGCGCACGTACGCCGCCGAGCACGGCCTGCAGGTCCGCCGGCTCGGGCCGTACCCGCCGACCGTGACCGGGGGCGTGCGCGCCGCGGAGGACTTCCGCGCACACCGCACGACCGCGGTGATCGCCTACAACGACCTGGTCGGCATCGGGTTCATGAAGCGGCTGATCTCGCTCGGCGCCCGGCTGCCACGCGACGTCAGCGTGGTCGGCTTCGACAACATCTTCGCGTGCGAGCTGGTCACGCCCGGGCTCACCACGGTGGCGCCGCCGCTGCGCACGTTGGGGTCGATGGCGGTGCACAACCTGCTCGCCCTGATCGGCGGCGCGCATGCCACCACGGCACAGCCGCCGACGCTGCCGACCCGGCTCTACGTCCGCGAGTCCACCGACGTACCGGCCACCCGCAAGCGCGCGTGGGCGGTCTGAGCGAAGCACACGACAACTGATGGCAACCGATTGCCGTCACCCCGAGCCGCTCACCACGATGTGGCCATGCCGAGCTCCGCCGCGCTGAGACCGCACCCCGACCGGCTGCTACCCGCCGACCCCGGCCTGCGTGAGGTGGCCCGCCACCTGTACGACGCGGTCAGGACGCTGCCGATCCTGTCGCCGCACGGCCACGTGCCCGCGCAGCTGCTCCTCGACGACGAGCCGTTCCCCGACCCGGCCGGGCTGTTCGTCACCCCGGACCACTACGTCACGCGGCTGCTGCACGCCACCGGCATCGCGCTGTCCGACCTCGGCGTCGCCCGCGGCCCGTTGCCGGAGCCCGAGTCGCGGGCGGTGTGGCGGCGGCTGTGCGAGAACTGGTCGGTGTTCCGCGGCACCCCGGTGCGGTACTGGCTGGAGTCCGAGCTCGCCGACATCTTCGGCGTCACCGAGCGGCCCTCGGCCAAGGCCGCCGACGCGATCTACGACCAGATCGCCGACCGGCTGGCCCGGCCGGAGTACCGGCCGCGGGCGCTGTTCCGGCGGTTCGGCATCGAGGTGCTCGCCACCACCGACGACCCCGCCGACGACCTGGCCGCGCACCGGGCGCTGGCCGCGCTCCCCGACTGGGACGCGCGGGTCACGCCGACGTTCCGCCCGGACCGGTACCTCGAGGCCGGCCGGCCCGGCTGGCGGGCGGCCGTCGACCGGCTCGGCGAGGCGGCGGGTGTGGAGACCGGTGACTACCCCGGGTTCGTCCGCGCGCTCGAGGAGCGCCGCCGGTACTTCGTGCGGCACGGCGCGTTCTCCGCCGACCACGGCCACGAGGACGCGGTGACCGAGCCGATGTCGGAGGCCGACGCGGCGCGGGTGTTCGACCTGGCGTCGCGCGGCGAGGCGACCGACGCGGAGGCGACCGCGTTCCGCCGGCACATGGTGCTGGAGATGGCCAGGATGTCGTGCGACGACGGGCTGGTGATGACCGTGCACCCGGGCGCGCACCGCAACCACCACACCGCGAGCGCGGAGGCCTACGGCCCCGACACCGGCTCCGACATCCCGCAGACCACCGAGTACACCCGTTCGCTGCGCCCGCTGCTGGAGCGCTACGGCACGCACCCGAACCTGCACCTGGTGCTGTTCACCCTCGACGAGCAGGTGTGGTCGCGCGAGCTCGCGCCGATGGCCGGCTTCTACCCGTCGGTGTACGTCGGGGCGCCGTGGTGGTTCCTCGACGCGCCGGACGCGATCACCCGGTTCCGCGCCGCGGTCACGGAGACCGCCGGCTTCAGCCGCACGTCGGGGTTCATCGACGACACCCGCGCCTTCTGCTCGATCCCCGCCCGGCACGACATGTCCCGCCGGCTCGACGCGGCGTTCCTCGCGCGGCTGGTCGGCGAGCACCGGCTCGACGAGGACGAGGCGCTGGAGACCGCGGTGGCGCTCGTCGACGAGAACCCGCGCCGGGCCTTCCGGCTCTGAGGGCGGGATGACCGAGACCTCGCTCGCCCGGCTGACCCGCGCCCGCGCCGGCCGGGCCGCCGCGCCGGTCGCCGTGGCCCACCTCGGCCTCGGGTCGTTCTTCCGCGCGCACCACGCCGCCTACACCGACCAGGCACCGGACGCGGACGCCTGGGGGGTGGCCGCGTTCGCCGGTCGCAGCGCCGCGCTGGCGGAGCGGCTGACCGAGCAGGACGGCCTCTACACGCTGCTGGTGCAGGGCCCGGACGGCGCGCACCCCACCGTCGTCTCCAGCGTCAGCCGCGCGCACGCCGGCGGCGACGTGGCGACCTGGGTGGACCTGCTCGCGCAGCCGACCACGGGCGTGGTGACGCTGACCGTGACCGAGGCGGCCTACCACCGCACCGACGACGGCGCCCTGGACCTCGGCGCCGTCGGGGGCGACCTGCACGCGCTGCGCGCCGGCGACCTCACCGCCGTGTCGAGCGTGCCGGGCCGGCTGGTGGCCGGGCTCGCCGCACGTCGACGGACCGACGCCGGGCCGCTGTCCGTGGTCCCCT
>JABFXA010000370.1 GCA_013361955.1 Nocardioidaceae bacterium | reverse complement strand
GCCGAGGTCACCCGCGACGCCCCGGCGACGGTGCTCGGCAGCGTGGCGCTGCAGGCCGGCGAGGAAGGCCGGCGGCGTCCTGGCCTGCCGGAGGGCCGCGAGCTGCGCCGCCCGGGGAGCGTGCCGCTGGAGGTGGAGGCGGTCGACCCGGGCCGGGTGCGGCCGATCTCCACGCTCGGCGACGCGGTCGAGCCGCTGGTCATCGAGGACTTCGCGACCGAGCCGGCGCTCGACCCGGTGATCGGGCCCGAGCTCGCGGCCGCGCGCACCCGGGTCGGGCTGAGCGTCGACGAGCTCGCGGAGCGCACCCGGATCCGCCCGCACGTGATCGAGTCCATCGAGGTCGACGACGTCGGGCCCTGCGGCGGCGACTTCTACGCCCGCGGCCACCTGCGAACGCGGGTGCTCGGGCAGGACACCGACCGGCTGGTCGCGGAGTTCGACCGCCGCTACGCCACCGCGCCGATCAACGCCCGCAAGGTGTTCGAGGCGGAGCTGGCCACCGGCGCGACCGGGAGCATCCGCAGCACCGCGGGCGGCCCGAACTGGGCGCTGCTGGTCGGGGTGGTGCTGGTGCTGGTGATGCTGTGGGGCGTGGTGCGGCTGTTCGCCGCCGAGCCGGAGGAGACGCTGCAGTCCCCGGTGCCCGCCCTGAACGGCTCCGCGGGCGTCGGCACCGGCCAGGACCACGCCCGGACCGTCGCGCCCGCGCCGAAGCCGCTCAAGGTCACCCTCGTCGGTGCCCAGGGCGACTCGCACGTCGTGGTCCGCGGCCGCAGCGGCTCGGTCGCCTGGGCCGGCGAGCTGGTGCTCGGCGAGAAGCGCACGGTGCGGGCGGTGCCCCCGGTCACGGTGCGCTCGTCGGACGCCGGCGCGGTCGAGGTGCAGGTCGCCGGCAAGCACAAGGGCGCGCTGGGCGAGGCCGGCCAGCCGGGCCGGCGGACCTTCCACCGGCCCCGCTGACCGCGGCTGGTTCGCGTCGGGGCCGGGCCGCCGTCATACTGGCGGACGGCCATGACTGCACTTCCTGACGCATCGCAATCCACGACCGTTGCCCTGGTGACCCTCGGCTGTGCCCGCAACGAGGTCGACTCCGAGGAGCTCGCCGGACGCCTCGAGGCGGGCGGCTTCCGGCTCGTCGACGACCCCGAGGACGCCGAGACCGTGGTGGTGAACACCTGCGGGTTCGTCGAGGCGGCGAAGAAGGACTCCGTCGACACCCAGCTCGCCGCCGCCGACCTCAAGAACACCGGCGGCACCCGTGCGGTGGTCGCGGTCGGCTGCCTGGCCGAGCGCTACGGCAAGGACCTCGCGGACTCGCTACCGGAGGCCGACGCGGTGCTGGGCTTCGACGACTACCCGGACATCTCGGACCGGCTGCGCGCGATCGTCGCCGGTGAGCGGCACCAGCCGCACACGCCACAGGACCGGCGCCGGCTGCTGCCGATCGCGCCTTCCGAGCGCAGCGCCGACGCGGTCGTGGTCCCCGGCCACACCATCGCGGCGCCCGACCTCGACCCGGCCGCCGCGCCCGCCTCCGGCCCGCGCGCCGTACGCCGCCGCCTCGACGGCGGACCGATGGCGCCCCTGAAGCTCGCGAGCGGCTGCGACCGGCGGTGCTCGTTCTGCGCGATCCCGTCGTTCCGGGGGTCGTTCGTGTCGCGGCGCCCCTCCGACGTGCTCGGCGAGGCGCGCTGGCTGGCCGAGCGCGGCGTCCAGGAGCTGTTCCTGGTCAGCGAGAACTCCACCTCCTACGGCAAGGACCTCGGCGACCTGCGGCTGCTCGAGACGCTGCTGCCCGAGCTCGCCGCCGTGGACGGCGTCGAGCGGGTGCGGCTGTCCTACCTGCAGCCCGCGGAGACCCGTCCCGGCCTGGTCACGACGCTGGCGTCGACGCCGGGGGTGGCGGCCTACTACGACCTGTCCTTCCAGCACGCCTCGGCCTCGGTGCTGCGCCGGATGCGCCGCTTCGGCGACCCCGACTCGTTCCTCGGGCTCGTCGAGCAGATCCGCACCCAGGCGCCCGCGGCGGGCATCCGCTCCAACGTGATCGTGGGCTTCCCGGGCGAGACCGAGGACGACCTGCGGACGCTGTGCGACTTCCTGGTCGCCGCGCGGATGGACGTCGTGGGCGTGTTCGGGTACTCCGACGAGGACGGCACCGAGGCCGCGACGTACGACGGGAAGCTCGACGAGGACGAGGTCCGTGAGCGGGCCGAGCACGTCTCGCGGCTGGTCGAGGAGCTCACCTCGCAGCGCGCCGAGGAGCGGGTCGGCGAGGAGGTCGTGGTCCTGGTGGAGAGCACCGACGACGAGGTGGTCGGCCGGGCCGAGCACCAGGGCCCGGAGGTCGACGGGTCGACGTACCTGCTGGACAGCACCGCCGACGTCGGGGACCTGGTGCCGGCCGTCGTGGTCGGGGCGGACGGGGCCGACCTCGTGGCACGGGAGCGACGATGACCGAGACCGCGCCGAGCAACTGGAACCTCCCCAACGCACTGACCACCCTGCGCATCGTGATGGTGCCGTTCTTCGCGTGGGCGCTGCTCGTCGACGACGGCGACTCGGTGCTGTGGCGCACGGTCGCCTGGGCGATCTTCGTGGCCGCGATGATCACCGACAAGATCGACGGCGACATCGCCCGCAGCCGCAACCTGGTCACCAACTTCGGGAAGATCGCCGACCCGATCGCCGACAAGGCGCTCACCGGGATGGCCTTCGTGGGCCTGTCGATCATCGGCGAGCTGTGGTGGTGGGTCACCGTCGTGGTGCTGCTGCGCGAGTGGGGGATCACGCTGCTGCGGTTCTGGGTGATCCGCTACGGCGTGATGGCGGCCGGGTCCGGCGGCAAGCTGAAGACGGTGCTGCAGACCGTCGCGCTCGGCCTGTTCATCCTGCCGCTGCGCCATCTCGAGCACCCGTGGAGCGACATCGGCATGGTGGTCTGGTGGGTCGCGGTGCTGGTGATGGCCGCGGCGGTCACGCTGACCGTGGTGACCGGCGTCGACTACGTCGTCAAGGCGCTCGCGGTGCGCCGCGAGGGACGGGCGACGGCTCCTCGAGCGACCGGGTCATGAACGTGCTCGCCGCGCTCGGCGCGTAGTCCCCGAACGGCGGGCACTCGGCGAACCCGGCCCGCGCGTAGAGCCGCCGGGCGGCGGCGAACGACTCCATGGAGCCGGTCTCCAGGCTGACCCGGCGCAGCCCCTCGTCGCGGGCCGCCCGCAGCAGGTGCGCGAGCACGGCCGCG
>JABFXA010000444.1 GCA_013361955.1 Nocardioidaceae bacterium | reverse complement strand
GGTGAGACCGAGTGGAGCCGCAGCGGGCGGCACACGTCGACCACCGACCTGGACCTCACCGAGGCGGGCGTCGAGGTGGCGTGCACGCTGAAGGAGCGGCTGGCCGCCGAGACGTTCGACCTGGTGCTGACCAGCCCGATGCTGCGGGCCCGTCGGACGGCGGAGCTCGCCGGGTTCCCCGACGCCCAGGTGGACCACGACCTCGTGGAGTGGTCGTACGGCGACTACGAGGGCATCACCACGCCGCAGATCCGCGAGACCGTGCCCGGCTGGACGGTGTGGACGCACCCGACGCCGGGCGGGGAGACCGCGGCGCAGGTGACCGCCCGGCTGGACCGCGTGATCGCCACGGTGCGCGCCGGCGGCGACCGGGTGCTGGTGTTCGGCCACGGGCACGCGCTGCGCGCGCTGACCGCGCGCTGGATCGAGCAGCCGGTCGACGAGGGCCGGTTCTTCCAGCTGCACACCGCGACGCTCAGCGTCCTCGGCTACGAGCGCGACTTCCCCGTCGTGCAGCGCTGGAACAGCTGACGCCGCTCCGCGGCACCCGTGCTGTGGCACCATCCGGGGGTGGCACACGTGCTGTCGGGCCGGGCGGAGACCCCGACCCAGTCGACGATCCTGCGGCTGGTCCGCGACGAGGGCCCGTTGTCCCGCGTCGAGCTCGGCGCCCGGCTCGGCGTCTCCCGGACCACGGTGGCCGCCGAGGTCGGCCGGCTCGTCGAGCTCGGGCTGGCGCAGGACGCCGGGCCCGCGGCCTCGCGCGGCGGCCGCCGCTCCACGATGGTGGACCTCGACCCCGGGCTGCGGTTCGTGGGCATCGAGCTGGGCGCGACGTCGATGCGGGTCGCGGTCACCGACGGCCGGCTCGGGGTGCTGGCCCGCGCGAGCACCCCCAAGGCCGACATCCGCCGCGGCCCCGAGCCGGTGCTCGCCGAGGCGATCGACGTGACCCGCAAGCTGCTCGCCGAGCAGGGCGTCGACCGGCCCGCCGGCGTCGGCATCGGCGTCCCGGGGCCGGTGGACTTCCACGGCGGCGTACCGGTCTCGCCGCCGATCATGCCGGGCTGGGACGGCTACCCGGTCCGCGACGCCCTGTCCCGCGAGCTCGGCACCCCGGTGCTGCTCGACAACGACGTGAACGTGATGGCGCTGGGGGAGCAGCACACCGGCGTGGCCCGCTCCGTCGACGACTTCCTGTTCGTGAAGATCGGCACCGGCATCGGCTGCGGGATCGTCGTGCAGCGGCACCTGTACCGCGGCGCCGACGGCTGCGCCGGCGACATCGGGCACATCCGCATCGAGCCCGGCGGGCCGGTGTGCGCGTGCGGGAACGTCGGCTGCCTGGAGGCGTTCTTCGGCGGCGCGGCGCTGGCCCGGGACGCCACCGCTGCCGCGCGGGCCGGCCGGTCCTCGGTGCTGGCCGACCTGCTCGCGGGGCGGGAGGCGCTCTCCGCCGAGGACGTCGGCTCGGCGCTCGGTGCCGGTGACGCGGTGGCGCTCGACCTGGTCCGGGTCGGCGGCCGGCGGGTCGGCTCGGTGCTGGCCAGCCTGGTGTCGTTCTTCAACCCCGGGCTGATCGTGATCGGCGGTGGCGTGTCCCGGCTCGGGCACCCGCTGCTCGCGGAGATCCGCAGCGTGATCTACCGGCAGTCGCTGCCGCTGGCCACCGGAAACCTGCCGGTCGTGCTCAGTGAGCTGGGCGACGACGCCGGCGTGGTCGGCGCGGCGCGGCTGATCAGCGACGCGGTCTATGCCGCGGAGTGACTTTCGCAAGCAAGTTGCGAAATAGTCTTGTCAACTTTCGTTTCTCTGCCTAGGTTCTGACGAAACGTCGCTGACACCCGTCACCGACGGGAGCCAGGCAGGGTGCGGATGAGCGTGGAGACCCCGCTGCTGCGGATGCGCGGCATCGTGAAGACCTTCCCCGGCGTCCGTGCCCTCGACGGCGTCGACCTGGTGGTCCGCCCCGGCGAGGTGCACTGCCTGCTCGGCCAGAACGGTGCCGGGAAGTCCACGCTGATCAAGGTCCTCGCCGGCGCGCACCGCCCCGACGCGGGCACCGTCGAGTGGCACGGCGAGCCGGTCACGCTCGCCTCGCCGCAGGCCGCGATCGACCGCGGCATCTCGACGATCTACCAGGAGCTCGACCTGGTGCCGGGGCTGAGCGTGGCCGAGAACATCTTCCTCGGGCACGAGCGCAGCACCGCCGGCCTGCTCCGCCGCGCCGAGACCCGCCAGGCGGCGCGCGAGCTGCTGGCCCGGCTCGGGCACCGGGAGATCCGGGTCGACCGCGAGGTCGGCACCCTGCCCGCTGCCGGGCAGCAGATCGTCAGCATGGCCCGGGCGCTCTCCCACGACACCCGGCTGATCGTGATGGACGAGCCGTCCGCGGCGCTCGACCAGCAGGAGGTGCAGTCGCTGTTCGGGGTGATCCGCGAGCTCACCCGGGCCGGCGTCGCGGTCGTGTACATCTCGCACCGCCTCGAGGAGATCCGCCAGGTCGGCGACCGGGTCACCGTCCTCAAGGACGGTCGCACCGTCGCCACCGACCTGCCGGCGAAGGCGACCGCAACCGCGGACCTGATCCGGCTGATGACCGGTCGGGACATCGAGTACGTCTTCCCGGCCCGGCCGACCGCCCCGCCCGGCGACGTGGTGCTGAAGGTCGACGGCCTGAGCCTGCCGCGACGGTTCGCGGACGTGTCGTTCGAGGTGCGCGCCGGCGAGATCGTGGGGCTCGCCGGGCTGGTCGGCGCCGGCCGCTCCGACATCCTCGAGACCGTGTACGGCGCGCGCCGCGCGTCGCACGGCCGGGTCGAGGTCGACGGCCGTCGGCTCCGGGCCGGGTCGGTGCCTGCCGCGGTCCGCGCCGGCATCGGCCTCGCCCCGGAGGAGCGCAAGAGCCAGGGGCTGATCCTCGACCAGTCGGTGTACCGCAACATCACCGTCTCCAGCCTCGACCGGTTCTCGCGCGGCGGGTTCCTCGACCAGGGCGCCGAGCGCGAGCGCGCCGAGGAGCTCAGCCGGTCGCTCGACGTACGGCCGGCGGGGGTGGAGCGAGCGGTGCGCACGCTGTCCGGCGGCAACCAGCAGAAGGTCGTGCTGGCCCGGTGGCTGCTGCGCGACTGCCGGGTGCTGCTGCTCGACGAGCCGACCCGCGGCGTCGACGTCGGCGCCCGCAGCGAGCTCTACGCCCTGGTCCGGTCGCTGGCCGACCGTGGCGTGGCGGTCGTGGTCGTGTCCAGCGAGGTCGAGGAGGTCCTCGGCCTGGCCGACCGGGTGCTGGTCGTGCGCGAGGGCGTCGTGGTCCACGAGGGCCCGGCGACCGGGATCGACGAGCACCGGGTGCTCGACCTGGTGATGGAAGGAAGTGTGGCGTGACGCAGGACCAGAGCACGACCGTGGACGACGGGGCCACGGCCTCCGCGCAGGAGTCGCTGGCGGGGACGGGCACACCGGCGCGTGAAGGGCTGCTGGGGATCCTCGGCTCGTCGGTGGGCCGCAGCCTCGGCCTCGTGGTCGCGCTGGTGGTGCTGTGCGGCGTCGGGTTCGCGACCGCCGGTCAGCAGTTCGCCAGCGTCGACAACGTGCTGACGATCCTGCGGCTCGCGGCCGTCATCGGCGTGGTGTCGGTCGGGATGACGTTCGTGATCACCGGCGGCGGCATCGACCTCTCGGTCGGCGCGATCGTCGCGCTCGCCTCGGTGTGGTCGACCACGCTGGCCACCCAGACGCTGGCCCGCGACGTGCACTGGACCGTGATGGTGCTGTGCGCGCTGCTGGTCGGCGTCGGCTGCGGCCTGGTGAACGGGCTGCTGATCTCCTACGGCAAGGTCGTCCCGTTCATCGCCACGCTCGCCATGCTCGCGGCCGCCCGCGGCCTCGCCGAGATCATCGCGCAGCGGCGTACCCAGATCGTCGACGTGCCGGGCTTCACCGACTTCTTCCGCGGCTCGGTCCTCGGCGTCCCGCTGCTGGTGATCATCTTCGCCGTCGTCGCGCTGCTCGGATGGGTGCTGCTGAACCGGACGACGTTCGGCCGGCGCACCTTCGCCGTCGGCGGCAACCCCGAGGCCGCGCGGCTCGCCGGCATCGACGTACGCCGGCACACCGTGCTGCTCTACGCCCTGCTCGGCCTGTGCTGCGGGATCGCCGCGGTGATGCTCGTGGCTCGCACGACGACCGGCTCGTCCACGCACGGCACCCTCTACGAGCTCGACGCGATCGCGGCCGTGGTCATCGGCGGCACGCTTCTCACCGGCGGTCGCGGCACCATCGTCGGCACCGTGCTGGGCGTGCTGATCTTCACCACGCTCTCGAACGTGTTCACGCAGAACAACCTGTCGAGCTCGGCCCAGTCCGTCGCCAAGGGCCTGATCATCGTCGTCGCCGTGCTCCTGCAGCAGCGGCTCGCGACCCGCAGCGACACCCGCACCTGACCGGCCTACCCGCACCCCGTCTCGGTCCCTCACCCCGCACACCCCGGGCAGCCCCGCCCGGACCACGCAAGGAGCGAACATGTCCCACACCCTCACCACCCGCCGCCGGCTGCGGGCCGCGTCCGGTGCGGCGCTCGCCGCGTTGCTGCTGGCGGCCGGCTGCACCAGCAACACGCCGGAGTCGAGCTCGTCCGACAGCGAGGCGGACACCAAGGCGGTGTCCGCCAACGACGACCCCGGCAAGAAGGTGGTGATCGGCTTCTCCGGCCCGGCCGCCGACCACGGCTGGCTGGCCGCGATCAACAGCTCCGCGCTGGAGGAGGCCAAGAAGTACTCCGACGTGGAGCTCAAGACCGCCGAGGGCACCAACGACGCCAACCAGCAGATCAGCCAGATCGAGACCTTCATCAACGACAAGGTCGACGCGATCGTGCTGCTGCCCACCGACGGTGCCGCGCTGACCGACGTCGCGGTGAAGGCCATGGAGGCCGGCATCCCGGTGATCAACGTGGACCGGGAGTTCTCCTCCCCGTTCGCCGCCCGTGCGACGATCCTCGGCGACAACTACGGCATGGGCGTCTCGGCGGGCACGTACGCCTGCAAGATCGTGGAGGAGAAGAACCTGCAGGACCCGGTGATCGCCGAGATCGCCGGCCTCGACTCGCTGCCGCTGACGCAGGACCGGTCGAAGGGCTTCAAGGACGCGCTCAAGTCGTGCGGGCAGACCGTCGACAACCGCGTCGCGGCGGAGTTCACCGTCGAGACCGGTGAGGAGGCGGCCTCCAACCTGCTGCAGGCGGCGCCGAAGATCGACATCATCTGGAACCACGACGACGACCAGGGCGTCGGCGTGAAGGCGGCGTTCGACAACGCCGACCGGCACGAGTTCGCCTTCATCGGCGGCGCCGGCTCGGCCAACGCGATGCGCTGGATCCAGGACGGCGAGATGGAGGCCACCGTCCTCTACCCGCCGACGCAGGCCGCCGACGGCATCCGGCTCGCCCGGCTGGTCGCCCAGAACAAGGGCCTCTCCGACCTGGTCCAGGTCGAGGTGCCCAAGCGGATCGTGCTCAACGCACCGGTCGTCACCAAGGAGAACGTCGACCAGTACATCGATCGCGGCTTCGAGTCCTGACCTCTCGCTCGAGCCCGGCGCGGGCCGGTCGACGTCGCTCGACCGACCGGCCTGCGGCACCTTCCCACGGACAGACAGGACCACTCGTGATCGCACAGACACCCCTCGGGATCGGCCTGGTCGGCCACGCCTTCATGGGCGCCGCCCACTCGCACGCGTGGCGGACCGCGCCGTACTTCTTCGACCTGCCGCTGCGCCCCGAGCTGCGGGTGCTCGCGGGGCGCGACCCCGAGCGGGTGGCCGCGGCTGCCCGCCGGCTGGGCTGGGCGGAGACCGAGACCGACTGGCGGCGCCTGGTGGAGCGGGACGACGTCGACCTGGTCGACGTGTGCACGCCCGGTGACACGCACGCGGAGATCGCCGTCGCCGCGCTGGAGGCCGGCAAGCACGTGCTGTGCGAGAAGCCGCTGGCGAACTCCGTCGAGGAGGCGGCGCGGATGGCGGCCGCCGCCGAGCGCGCGCAGGCACGGGGGTCCCGCGCGATGGTCGGCTTCACCTACCGCCGGGTGCCGGCGGTCGCCCTCGCGCGGCAGCTCGTCGCCGAGGGTCGGGTCGGCGAGATCCGGCACGTGCGGGCGCAGTACCTGCAGGACTGGATCGCCGACGCGGACGCGCCGATGAGCTGGCGGCTGCAGAAGGAGCGGGCCGGCTCGGGCGCGCTCGGCGACATCGGCGCGCACATCGTCGACCTCACCCAGCACATCACCGGGCAGAGCATCTCCACGGTCACGGGGCTGATGGAGACGTTCGTCCGGCAGCGCCCGCTCGCCGACGGCCACGGCGCCTCGCTGCTCGGCGGGGAGACCGCCTCCGGCAACGGAAGCGCGCCGACCGGCGAGGTGACCGTCGACGACACCGCGACGTTCCTGGCCCGGTTCGGCGGCGGCGCGGTCGGCGTCTTCGAGGCCACCCGGTTCGCCACCGGCCGCAAGAACGCGATCCGGGTGGAGGTGAACGGCACCGGCGGCAGCCTCGCCTTCGACTTCGAGGACATGAACGTGCTGCAGTTCTTCGACGGCGACGACCCGGACCGCACCGCCGGCTTCAAGCGGATCCTGGTCACCGAGTCCACGCACCCGTGGGCGTCGGCGTGGTGGCCGCCCGGTCACGGCCTCGGCTACGAGCACGGCTTCACCCACCAGGTCGTCGACCTGGTGCACGCGCTCGCCGACGGCCGCAGCCCACAGCCGTCGTTCGCCGACGGCCTCCAGGTGCAGTGCGTGCTCGACGCCGTCGAGCGCAGCGCCGCCGAGGGCACCTGGTACGACGTCACCGTCCCCGACCTGCACCCGCTCGCGGACGCGACCACCGCCCCCACCACCCGCACCTGACCCGATATTGGTGTGTTTTCAGTGACCTCCAGGTCACTGAAACACATCCAATATCGGATGCCCCGCCCACCGCCGACAGGAGACGACATGACCCGACCGATCACGCTGTTCACCGGGCAGTGGGCCGACCTGCCTTTCGAGGAGGTCTGCCGGCTCGCCTCCGAGTGGGGGTACGACGGGCTGGAGATCGCGTGCTGGGGCGACCACCTCGACGTCTGGCAGGCCGCGGAGGACGATGCCTACCTCGCGGCCAAGAAGGCGGTGCTCGACACGTACGAGCTGCAGGTCTGGACGATCTCCAACCACCTCAAGGGGCAGGCGGTCTGCGACGACCCGATCGACGCGCGGCACCGCGACATCCTGCCCGCGCGGATCTGGGGGGACGGCGACGCCGAGGGCGTGCGGCAGCGCGCGGCCGAGGAGATGAAGACCACCGCGAGGGCCGCCCGTCGCCTCGGGGTCGACACCGTGGTCGGGTTCACCGGCTCGTCGATCTGGAAGTACGTCGCGATGTTCCCGCCGGCCACGCAGGCGATGGTCGACGCGGGCTACGAGGACTTCGCGCGTCGCTGGAACCCGATCCTCGACGTGTTCGACGGCGAGGGCGTCCGGTTCGCCCACGAGGTGCACCCCTCGGAGATCGCCTACGACTACTGGACCACCGTCCAGGCGCTCGAGGCGGTGGACCACCGCGCGGCGTTCGGCCTCAACTGGGACCCCTCGCACTTCGTCTGGCAGGACCTCGACCCGGTGTCGTTCCTCTGGGACTTCCGCGACCGGATCTACCACGTCGACTGCAAGGACACGAAGCTCCAGGTCGGCAACGGCCGCAACGGCCGGCTCGGATCGCACCTGCCGTGGGCCGACCCCCGGCGCGGCTGGGACTTCGTGTCCACCGGCCACGGCGACGTGCCCTGGGAGCGCTGCTTCCGGATGCTCAACACCATCGGGTACGACGGGCCGATCTCCGTCGAGTGGGAGGACGCCGGCATGGACCGGCTGCGCGGCGCTCCCGAGGCGCTCGCGTTCGTGCGCTCGCTGGCCTTCGACCCGCCGTCGGCGGCGTTCGATGCGGCGTTCTCCACCGGCGGCGAGTAGCTACAGCACGCCCCACTCGGTCAGCGACTCGACGAGCCCGGGGGAGGTGTCGAGGACGCGCACCTGCTCGGGGCTGAACCAGTCCGCGTCGGCCGCGTCGTCTCCCGCCCGTACGGCGGCGGGGTCGGCGCCGGACCCGAGCGTGCACCGGTAGTCGCGGATCACGTACACCGCACCACCCGGCGCGTCCCGCTCGACGGAGCCGGCCAGCGTCCCGACGTCGACCGGCAGCGCGGTCTCCTCGAGCACCTCGCGCGTGGTCGCCTCGACGTCGGACTCGCCGGGCTCGACACGACCGCCCGGGATCGACCACCGGCCCTTCGCCGGCTCGCGGCCCCGTCGTACCAGCAGCAGCCGGCCGGACCCGTCCAGCACGATGCCGCCGACACAGTCGATCCGAGAGGTCATCCGGTCACGCTAGTGCTTGACGCCGTGCACGCGGCCCACAACGGTTGGGGCATGGTTCTCGGAGCGGGGTGCCCGCGGTGCGCGTCGCCGGTCAGCGAGGACGCCGGCACCTGGCGCTGCCTCGACCACGGTCCGATCACGCCGTTGTGGCGTCCGGCGGACGCCGGGTACGGCACGTTCGCCGAGCACCTGACCCGCGCCGGCGCGATGCCGACGCTGCTGCCGTGGCCGCTGCCGCCGAGCTGGGCGGTGACCGACTTCGGCGCCGTCGCCCAGGAGGGCCGCGACGCCCGGGCCAGCTTCGCCACCGTCTCCGGGCCGACCGACCTCGACGGCGTCGTCGAGGTGACCGTGGTGACCGAGGAGCCGGGGGTCGGGCTGGGCTCGCGGTGCGCCGGGCTGACCCGCACCGACCCCGGCGCGGAGATCGGTGAGGGGCCCCCGCACGCCAAGGTGCGTCTCGGCGGCCACCAGCCGGTCCCGCTGTGGTCGGTGCTCACCAGTGGCGCCGACGCCACCTTCGACCGGTCCGTGTTCGCGGGCGAGGCGACCGGGCGGTGGCTGTGGCTGGTGCTGCGCCCGGCATCCGCCGCGCTGCTGCTCAAGGACGAGTGGATGCTGATGAACGTCGCCGACCTGGGCCCTGAGCTGATCGACCTGCCGTTCGGGGGCTCGCCACCGGCCTGGTGAGGGTCCGGCTCAGTACGGTGGTGGTCGATGCGCATCGACCTGCACACCCACAGCGACCGCTCCGACGGCACCGAGTCGCCGGCCGAGCTGGTCAAGCGCGCGCACGCCGAGCGGGTCGACGTCCTCGGCCTCACCGACCACGACACCACCGAGAGCTGGCAGGAGGCCGCCGACGTCGCCGAGCGCGTCGGTGTCACGCTGGTGCGCGGCATCGAGGTCAGCTGCACGTACGCCGGCTCCGGCGTGCACCTGCTCGCGTACCTCCCCGACCCGACGTACCCACCGCTCGCCGAGGAGCTCGACCGGGTGCTGGCCGGCCGCAACTCCCGGCTGCCCGCGACGCTCGAGCGGCTGCGCGACCTCGGCATCGACATCGACGTGCACGACGTACGCCGGGTGGCCGGCGAGACCGCCGCGATGGGACGCCCGCACGTGGCCGACGCGCTGGTGGCGCTCGGGGTGGTGGCCGACCGCAACGAGGCGTTCGACCGGTTCCTCGGACCGCAGGGTCCGGCCTACGTGCACCGCTACGCCGCCGACCTCGAGACGATGATCCGCACCGTCGGCGACGCCGGCGGGGTGACCGTGCTGGCCCACCCGTGGGCACGCCGGCACGACCACAGCGCACTCGACCACGACGGTGTCGCTCGTCTGCGCGACGCCGGGCTGGCCGGCCTCGAGGTCGACCACGAGGACCACCGGCCGGAGGTCCGCGAGCGGCTGCGGGAGCTGGCCCGCGAGCTAGACCTGGTCGTCACCGGGTCCAGCGACTACCACGGGCTCGGCAAGATCGGCCACGAGCTGGCCTGCAACACCACCGCCCCCGAGGAGCTCGACCGGCTGCTGCGGCTGGCCGCCGACGCCGCCGCGCGCACCAGCCGGGACACCCCCGAGGTGCTCGTGCCACGCTGACCGGGCTGCGGAATACTCCCGCCCATGAACAGCGTCGTCACCGTCGGCCTGCTCACCGAGGTGTTCGTGACGCTCTTCGTGATCATGGACCCGATCGGGACCATCCCGCTGTTCCTGTCGCTGACCCGCGGCCGCTCGCGCGCGAGCGTGAAACGGGCCGCCTGGCAGGCGGTGGCGGTGTCGTTCGCGGTGATCGTCGCGTTCGCGTTCTTCGGCCGGCAGATCCTGGACTACCTCGGCATCTCGCTGCCCGCGCTGCAGGCCGCCGGCGGGCTGCTGCTCCTGCTGGTGGCCCTGGAGCTGCTCACCGGCAAGGAGGAGGCGCCGACCGCGTCCTCCGACGTCAACGTCGCGCTGGTGCCGCTCGGCACCCCGCTCCTCGCCGGGCCCGGCGCGATCGTGGCCACGATGGTGCTCAGCCAGCGCGTCGGCTCGGTGCCCGACTTCGTCGCGGTCGCGCTCGGCGTGGTCCTCGTGCACGTGGCGCTGTGGCTGTCGATGCGGTTCTCGCTGCCGATCCTGCGGCTGCTGCGCGAGGGCGGCGTGGTGCTGGTGTCCCGGATCGCCGGTCTGCTGCTGTCCGCGATCGCGGTGCAGCTGGTCGCCGACGCGGTGCGCGCGTTCATCGCCGGGCAGGGCTGAGTGTCCGACGACCAGCTCGTGCTCGACGGCATGCCCGAGCGGCTGTACGCCGCGACGCCGGCCCGGCTGTCGACGTACCGGGACTGCCCGCGCAAGTACCGCCTCGCCTACCTCGACCGGCCCGCACCGGTCCGGACGGCCGGCCGCGGCGGCACCTCCGTCGGCGCCTCGGTGCACGTCGCGCTGGCCCGCTGGTGGGACCTGCCGCGGGCCCGGCGTACCCCCGAGGCCGGAGGCACGCTGCTCACCGGGGCCTGGGTCGACGAGGGGTTCCGCGACACCGCCCAGTCCGCGGCGGCCCGGCGGCGGGCCGCCGCCGACGTGGAGCGCTACCTCGCCGGGATCGACCCCGACCACGAGCCGCTGGCCGTCGAGCGCACGGTGTCGGTGCGCACCGCGCGGGCGTCGCTGTGGGGACGGGTGGACCGGCTCGACGACCGGGCCGAGGGGCTGGTGGTGGTCGACTACAAGACCGGCCGCCGCGCACCCACCGAGGACGACGCCCGGGACTCCCAGGCCCTCGCGGTGTACGCCGCCGGCGCCGCCGCGCTGATGCACCGCCCCTGCCGCCGCGTGGAGCTGCACCACCTGCCGTCGGGCACGGTCGCCGGGTTCGAGCACACCGAGCAGACCCTCGACCGGCACCTGCGGGCCGCCGACGACCTCGCGGCCACGCTCGCCGACCTCGACGCCCGGCACCCGGGCATGACGCCGCAGCAGCGCCGCGAGGAGTTCCCGGCCCGGGTGGCGCCGCGCTGCGGGGCGTGCGAGCTGCGGCCGTCGTGCGGACCGGGGCAGGCGGTGCCGGCGGAGGCGCCGTGGTCGGGCGTCCCCGACTGAGCGCTACTTGCGGCCCAGGCCCTGGAACCTGGCCTGCACGCCGGTCGGCGTGTAGCGCGCGGCGAGGATGAGCACCTTGTAGCGCTTGCTCGGCACCGAGATCCGCCGGCCCTTGGCGAGGTCGGCCAGCGCGTCGTGCACCAGCCGGTCGGCGTCGAGCCACATCCACGTCGGGGCCGAGCCCTCGTCGACCTCCATCCGGCCGTGGAACTCGGTGTGCGTGAACCCGGGCAGCAGCGCCATCACCCGCACTCCCTTGTCGCGGTAGGTGAGGTCGGCCCACTCGCTCAGCGAGGTGACGTACGCCTTCGCCGCGGCGTAGCTGCCGCGCGGCAGGTACCCGGCCACGCTCGACACGTTGACGATCGCGCCGCTGCCGCGGGCCACCATCGCGCCGAGCGCCGCGTGCGTGAGCCGCAGCACGGCGGTGACGAGGACGTCGAGCATCTCCTGCTCCTGCTCGACGGTGTTGTCGAGGAACGTCCGCTTGAGCCCGAAGCCGGCGTTGTTCACCAGCAGGTCGACGGGTCGCTCCCGGTCGGCGACCCGGGCCTCGACCGGTCCGATCGCCGCGCGGTCGGCGAGGTCGGCGACCATCACCTCGGCCTGCGCTCCGTACCGCTGGCCGAGGTCGGCGGCGAGCCGCTCCAGCCGCTCGCGGTCGCGCGCCACCAGCACCAGGTCGTGCCCGGACGCGGCGAGCTGGTGGGCGAACGACAGACCGATGCCCGAGGTGGGACCGGTGACGAGTGCGGTTCGAGACATGCCGACAGCATTCCTGGACGGCGCGTCCTGCGGCAACCGTGGGTCGGGCATGATGGGCGCGTGGCGAAGACGACGGTGCTGGCGGTGGCCAACCAGAAGGGCG
The DNA here is from genome assembly GCA_013361955.1 of Nocardioidaceae bacterium. Classification (GTDB taxonomy): domain Bacteria; phylum Actinomycetota; class Actinomycetes; order Propionibacteriales; family Nocardioidaceae; genus Nocardioides_B. Next base: position 996 of record JABFXA010000444.1, on the reverse strand, counting down.
GCGTCGCCAAGACCACGACCGTCGCGTCGCTGGGCGCCGCGTTCGCCGAGCAGGGCCAGCGGGTGCTGCTCGTCGACCTCGACCCGCAGGCCTGCCTGACCTTCTCCCTCGGCATCGACCCCGAGGACCTCGATCTCTCGGTGCACCACGTGCTCACCAAGGGCATGGCCGCCAACGACGTCGTGATCGAGACCGACGACGGCGTCGACCTGCTGCCGGCGACCATCGAGCTGGCCCGCGCGGAGGCCGACCTGCTCACCCGCACCGGACGCGAGCACGTCGTGAAGATGGCGCTGGAGGACCTCGGCGACGAGTACGACTGGGTGCTGCTCGACTGCCCGCCGTCGCTCGGGGTGCTGACCGTTGCGGCGCTGACCGCCGCGCAGGGCGTGCTGGTCCCGCTGCAGTGCGAGACGCTGTCGCACCGCGGCGTCGGGCAGCTGCTCGACACCGTCCACGACGTACGCCGGTTCACCAACCGCGGCCTCGAGGTGTGGGGCGTGCTGCCGACCTTGTACGACGGCCGCACCAACCACGCCCGCGCGGTGCTCGACAACATCTCGGAGACCTACCGGCTCGACGTGGTCGAGCCGCCCATCCCGAAGTCGATCCGCTTCGCCGAGGCGCCGGCGGCCGGACGGTCCATCCTCGCGACCACCCGCGGGCACCGCGGCGCCGAGGCCTATCGGCAGGTCGCGGCCCGCCTCACCGAACGAACCCGCTAGTCCCTCTACAGTGGCCCTCATGGGACGCCACCAGCAGGTGCGCGGCACACGTGTCGCGCCCAGCACCAGGCCCCGTTATCCCCGTATCTCCGCGGCGATCACCGCGTTGCTGGTGACGCTCGTGTCGATCCTCGGCGGCATCGGGCTGCTGCCCGGCACCTCGGGTGACGTGCCCGCGGCCGATGCGAAGCCCGCCGCCGCGGCCCCGCGCCACGATGACGGCGGCACCGGCGAGGCCGAGCTCGCGGCCGCGCCGACCGAGGCGCCGACC
>JABFXA010000279.1 GCA_013361955.1 Nocardioidaceae bacterium | reverse complement strand
ACGCGGTCGCGACCCGGGCCAGCGCGGACACGTCGGTGCCGCGCACGTCGCCGTAGCGGTGCGCGCGCACCAGCGCCGGCAGCGCCTCCATCAGGTGCACCACGTCGACGTCGCGGGCGGCCTGCGCGTCGAGCGCGCGCAGCAGCTCGGCGAACGGCTCCGGCAGGTCGGCGGCCAGGCAGCGCTCGAGGGTGCGGGTCAGGTCGGCGAGGCCGCCGTTCTCGGCGACCTGGCGGACCCGCGCGGCGGCGGCCGACTCGACCGTGGTCCCCCACACCGCGGCCTCGACGATCCGCACGGACAGCTCCGGCTGCCACTCCAGCTGCCAGGTCTCGCGGAACGTGCCGGTGCCCTGCACGTCGCTGCGCGCCGGCGTGGCCCAGTCGATGCCGAGCAGCCGGAGCCGGTGGAACAGCCGGGACCGACCGAGGTCGAGCGGGCGCCGCAGGTCGAGGTCGGTCTTGCGGACCACCGCCTCCCGCTTCACCCGCAGCGTGCGGCAGGTGCGCACCAGGTCGGCCTCCAGCGGCACGGTCGGTACGGCGTCCGCGACCGACCCGAGCAGCTCGCCGACGACCAGGTGCTCGGTGACGAACCGGGCCGCCACGTCGTCGCCCTCGCAGAGCACCGACCGGGTGGCCTCGTCGACCTCGGCGAGCCCGGCCAGCGGCCGGCCCCGCAGCGCGGCGAGGTGGTCGGCGAGCCGGACCGCGTCGATGACGTGAGCGGTCGAGACGGCCAGGTCGCGCTCCCGCAGCGAGTGCGCGACGCCGGTGAGCCATCGCGTCACCGGTCGGTCGGGCGCGGTCCACAGGTGGTGGTACCAGCCGGGCGAGGTGACCCCGGCGCCGTAGCCGGTGGCGGTGGCCAGCCGCGAGTGCGTCCAGGGCACCCAGGTCACCGCGACCTTGCGCTTGGGCAGGCCTCGCAGCGTGCGGAGGTCGTGGCTGGCCGGGCGCAGCGGCCCGGCCAGGGCGGGCGCGTGCCAGGCGCCGCAGACCACCGCGACCCGCCGGTGCCCGGCCTTCAGCGTGGCCCGGAGCACCTGCCGCATGTACGCCTCGCGCTGCTGCTCGTGCGGGTCGCCGGGGTGGCCGTCCTCCTCGCCCTCGCGCAGCGCCGCCATCGCCTCGGTGAGCGCCGGGAACGGCGACGCGCCGTCGAGCCGCGACTCCACCACGTCGTCCCACCACCGCTCCGGGTCGTCGTAGCCGGCGGCCCCGGCGAGCGCGGCGAGCGGGTCGCCACGCAGCTGGCCGCGACGGGCCTGCTCGCCGGAGCGCAGCGCCAGGGTGTTCGTGGCGGGCAGGTCGCAGAACGCCACGTGCACGCCGGCCCGGCAGGCCCAGGTCATCGCCTGCCACTCCGGCGAGAACACCGCGAACGGCCAGAACGCCGCGACCGCCGGGTCGTCGGCGGCGTAGGCCAGCAGCGCGACCGGCGGCCGCATCCCCTCCGCTGTGCTGAGCCCGATCAGCGCGTCGGCGTCGGCCGGTCCCTCGATCAGCACGGCGTCGGGGGCGAGGTCCTCCAGCGCCCGCACCAGCGACCGCGCCGAGCCCGGCCCGTGGTGCCGGATCCCGAACACCTCGACGACCGGGTCGGCCACCGGCTCGGCGGCGACCGTCACCCGGAGACCTCGCGGCAGGCGTCGTACAGGTCGGCCCAGTCGCGGCGCTCGCGGGCGACCACCTCGAGGTACTCGTTCCAGACCACCTGGTCGGCGACCGGGTCCTTCACCACCGCCCCGAGCAGGCCGGCGGCGACGTCGGCGGCGCGCAGCCGGCCGTCGCCGAAGTGCGCCGAGAGCGCGAGGCCGTGGGTGACCACCGAGATCGCCTCCGCCGTGGAGAGCGTGCCCGACGGCGACTTGACCTGGGTGCGGCCGTCCGCCGTGACGCCCGACCGCAGCTCGCGGAACACCGTGACCACGCGGCGGATCTCGTCGAGCGCCGCGGGCACCTCGGGCAGCTCCAGCGCCTGGGCCATCTCCGCGACCCGGCCGGCCACGATCTCGACCTCGTCCTCCTCGCTTCCCGGCAGCGGCAGCACCACGGTGTTGAAGCGGCGGCGCAGCGCCGAGGACAGGTCGTTGACGCCCTTGTCGCGGTTGTTCGCGGTGGCCACCACGTTGAACCCGCGGGTCGCCTGCACCTCGGTGCCGAGCTCGGGCACCGGCAGCGTCTTCTCCGACAGCACCGTGATCAGCGCGTCCTGCACGTCGGACTGGATCCGGGTCAGCTCCTCGATCCGGGCCAGCGCGCCGGTGCGCATCGCGACCATCACCGGTGAGGGCACCAGCGCCGCGTCGGTGGGGCCCTCGGCGAGCAGCCGGGCGTAGTTCCAGCCGTAGCGGATCGACTCCTCGGCGGTGCCGGAGGTGCCCTGCACCAGCAGCGTCGAGTCGCCGGAGACGGCCGCGGCGAGGTGCTCGGACACCCAGGTCTTCGCGGTGCCCGGCACCCCGAGCAGCAGCAGCGCCCGGTCGGTGGCGACGGTCGCGACCGCCACCTCCATGAGCCGCCGCGAGCCGACGTACTTCGGCGTCACGACCGTGCCGTCGGAGAGCGTGCCGCCGACCAGGTAGGTGACCACCGCCCACGGCGAGAGCCGCCACTGCGGCGGTCGCGGCCGGTCGTCGAGCCGGGCGAGCGCGGCGAGCTCGTCGGCGTGCTCGGTCTCGGCGTGCGGTCGCAGGACGTCGGTCATGGGTGCTCCGGGGTCGGGTCGGCGAAGGTGCGGGCGATCTCGGCGCGCGCGTCCAGGACGGTGGCGGCCTCGGCGAGGCGGCGGTCGGCCAGGACCAGCCGGGCCACCTCGGGGGTTGCGGACAGGTCCATCCGGTGCGCGGCGTCCGCCGCGAAGCGGTACGCCGCGGGCGGCGCGAGCAGCCGGGAGGTGAGCAGCCGCATCGCACGGCGGGTCAGCGCGGGCGTCCACGGTCCGGGAGCACCGCCGAGCAGCACCACCTCGGTGTCCGGGTCGTCGCGCACGGACAGCACCTGCAGCAGCCGCTCCTCGGGGAGCAGCGGGACCAGCTCGGGTGCGACCACGCCGGAGGCCAGCAGCGTCTCGGCCCAGCCCGGGTGCCGCTGCGTGGCGGCGGCCGCGGCGAGCCCGAGAGCCACGTCGAGGGACCAGTCGCGGGCGGTCGCCCGCAGCGCCCGGAGCAGCTCGGCCGGCGGTCCCCAGGCGGCTAGGTCGGCGGACCCGACCAGCTGGCGCAGCAGGTACGCCGAGCGGCCGATCGACCAGCCGCGCGGCGGGGTGTCGGTGAAGCCGTG
>JABFXA010000334.1 GCA_013361955.1 Nocardioidaceae bacterium | reverse complement strand
ACACCGGGCGGACGCCGCCCGCCACCGTGCGGCGTCTGGCCTGTCCGGTGATTACTCGGGCGTCGGTGGGACCAGTTCCCACCCGGTGACGGTGTCCGCGTTCCCCGCCACGACCAGTTCGGGCACATCGCCCGGGCGCAGGTATACCCGCTCGGTGACGGTGACCCGGTCGTCGACGAACAGCTCTAGCAGTGAACCGTCGACGAGCACCCGGATCTGCCGGGCGGGGGCCCGCACCACGATCGGTGTCGACCCGTCGGGCCGGGTCCGCAGCCAGTCGCCGCGGTCCAGTGTCACGGTGCCCTCGTCCGGGTCCAGCCGGACCGTCAGTCGCGCGCCGGCGGCCGACCGCAGCAGACCCACGGTGGTCCGACCGCGTGCGGTGACGGTCAGGTCGTACGCGGGAGGGAGCGGAACCCGTGCGGGTGCGGTGACGAACGGCTCGGCCGCGCGCAGGAGTTGGAGCTCCGGTGCCGGTACGACACGCAGCGCGCCGTCCGGATGGACGTCCACGACGCGTGGCGCGGTGAGCACCCCGGCCCAGCCGGCGCGATCGACCTCGCTCTGCGTGCGGGCCTCCCAGGACCAGCCCCACATCAGGGCCCGGTCCGGCTCCTGGAGCACGGCAGGCGCGTAGAAGTCCCGTCCGTGGTCGAGCCGTCCGCCGGACCGCGCCTCGAAGCTCAACTCGTCTTCTTGATAGGGCTGCAGATGACCCGTCAGATAGCCGGTGGAACACGGATCGCCGTCCCACAGCGACAGCACGAGCACCCACTGCCCGCTTGCCGTCGCGTACAGCTGCGGGCACTCCCAGCCGACCGCCTTGTCGCCGAACACCTCCGCCGCGACGGGGTCGTTGCCGTCGAGGAGCACCCCGGCGAAGCGCCAGTCGAGCAGGTCGCTGCAGTCGTAGAGCAGGACCGAGGGGGTCCCGTCCGCGTGACCCGCACCGAGCAGCGCCCACCGTCGCCCGCTGTGGCGGAACACGAACGGGTCGCGGAACATCACCACGTCCAGACCGGCGGGCGGGCCGGTCACCACCGGTGTCGGCAGCGGCTTCCAGTCGGTCAGCGTCTCGTCGTCCGGCACCACCGCCCGCGCCAGACAGACGGTGCCCAGGCCGGTGTGATGGCGGTCGACGCCGGTGTACACGGCGGTCGGCACTCCGTCGTCGTCGACCACGCAGCCGGACCAGCAGCCCGCCTCGTCCGGGCCGCCGGGCGTCGTGGCGAGCGCGACCGGATGATGCTCCCAGTGCGCGAGGTCGGCGCTGGAGGCGTGGCCCCAGTGGACGTTCGCATGCACCGGTGCGTCAGGGTTGTGCTGGTAGAAGAGGTGGTAGCGGTCCCGCCAACGGAACGGCCCATTGGGGTCGTTGATCCAGCCTGCGGTCGGGCGGACCCTGAAGCGCGGGGCGTCGTTGCTCAACGATTGACTCCTGCGGACGTGATGCCCTCGCGCAGAGGGCGCTGGCCGACGACGAACACGGCGACGGCGGGAAGCATGGAGAGGACGACACCGGCGAGCACCACCGAGATGGAGCCGGTGCCCAGGTTGCCCTGGAGGGAGACCAGGCCCAGCGGCAGCGTGTAGTTCTGCCCGGAGGTCTCCAGGATCAGCGGCCGGAAGAACTCGTTCCAGTGGTAGTTGAAGGCCAGCACGCCGACGATGGCCAGGCCGGGCGCGGCCAGCGGCGCATACACCGAGCGGAAGACCCGCCAGGGCCCGGCACCGTCCAGCATGGCCGCCTCGCCCAGGTCCTTGGGCATGCCCAGGAAGTACTGGCGCATCAGGAAGGTGCCGAACGCGGTCGGGAAGGCCGGGATGATCAGACCGAGCAGGGTGTCGGTCAGGCCCATCGACTTCAGCACCAGGAACACCGGCACGATGGTCACCTGCAACGGCACCATCATCGTCGCCAGCACCAGCCCGAACAGGGGCTTCTTGAAACGGAATTCGAGGCGCGCGAACGCGTACCCGGCAAGACCCGCCGTGACCATCTGGCCGACCGCGATCAGCGCGGTCACCAGCGTCGAGTTCAGGGCGAGCAGCCACACGTCGATCTGGTCGAACACCCCGCGGTAGGCCTCGGCTGTCGGATGCGTCGGGATGATCTTCGGGGGCAGGTCGAAGGACTGGGCCGGGGTGCGCAGCGAGGTCGACACGGTCCAGATGACCGGGCCGAGGGTCAGCAGCGCGCACACCGCCAGGGCGGTGATCCGCGCCCACGGCCCGAGGGAGTACCGGGCACGGCTCAGGGAAACGGTTGCTTGGCTCAAAGGACTCACCCGGCTCACTGGTAGTGGACGAAACGCCGGCTGAGCCGGAACTGCAGGGCGGTCACCGCCATGATCAGCACGAACAGCAGCACGCCCACCGCGGACGCCTCGCCGAAGCGCAGCTGCTCGAACGCCGTCTCGTAGATGACCATCACGACTGTGCGGGTGGAGTCGCCGGGCCCGCCGTTGGTCAGCACATACGGCTGCTCGAAGACCTGCAGGGCGTTGATGACGCCCACCACGGTCGCCACCAGCAGCGTCGGCGACAGCAGCGGCAGCGTCACATGCAGGTGCTTGCGCAGGCCGGTCGCACCGTCCAGGGAGGCGGCCTCGTGGACCTCCTTGGGGATGTTGTTCAGTCCGCCGATGAACAGCAGGAACGAGAAGCCGAACTGCTGCCACACATAGACGATGATCACGGTCGCGAGGGCCGCGTGCTCCGAGGTCAGCCAGGGCACCGGCGAGATCCCGACCAGCCCGATCAGCCAGTTCACCACCCCGAAGTCCTGGTTGAACAGGTACTTCATCACCACGGAGATCGACGCGGCGGACAGCACCAGCGGGAAGAAGAACGCCGAGCGGAACACCGACCGCAGCCACACCGGCATGCGCCCGTTGAGCGTCAGCGCGAGGGCCAGCGCGACGAACAGTTGCAGCGCCACCGCGAACACCATGAAGACCAGGGTGTTGCGGAAGGAGACCAGCACGGTCTCGTCGCCGAACACCTCGCCGTAGTTGGAGAGTCCGGCGTAGGACGGCGAGTCGATGACGTTCCAGTGGAAGAGGCTCAGGACCACCGAGCCGATGATGGGCACGACCGTGAAGACCACGATCCCGACGATCGTCGGCGTCAGGAACAGCGTGGCCAGCAGCCGGGTGCCGCGGTCACGGGCCGAGGGGCCCTTCGGCGCCGGGGCGGGCGGTGCCGCGGGGTGTTCGGCACGCGCGGGCGGTATCTGGGTGTTCGTCATACGTCACGCTCCATGGCCTTCTCCAGATCGCCCTGCATCCGGCGCAGCGCG
>JABFXA010000017.1 GCA_013361955.1 Nocardioidaceae bacterium | reverse complement strand
CGACGTACCCCCGGTGCTGGTGGTCGACCCGGACCACCCGATCCGGGTCGACGCCCCGCGCGAGCACGAGGACCTGGCCGGCCAGGGCTGAACGGGAGGCGTTCTGTCGCGTCTGTCCGTTGTGTCCCGCCGCGACGGCCTCGCGCGGCTAGCGTGCGGGACATGTACGAGACCGACGAGGAGGTCGAGCGTCTCCAGGCCCTGCTGGACGCCTCGCACGCGCGCTCGACGGACCACCTGCGCGCGATCATCCACGGCGAGCGGGTGCTGTCCGCCCGCGACCTGGTCGCGCTGCTCACCGGCATGAAGGTGCTCAGCGTGGCCACCGTGACCGCGCACGGCGAGCCGCGGATCAGCGCCATGGACGGGCACTTCCTGCACGGCACCTGGTCGTTCAGCACGTCCGGTACGGCGGCCAAGGCCCGGCACATGCAGGCCCGGCCGAGCGTGAGCGTCGCGCACGTCGACAACGAGGAGCTCGGCGTGTTCAGCCACGGTCGCGTCGAGCAGCTCGCGGTGGGAGACGCCGACTATGACGAGACGATGGCGCACTGGAACGGGCACTACGGCAGCTCGCCGCTCGAGTGGGGCGTGGACGTGCGGCTGTACCGATACCGCCCGTCCTGGATGGTGGGCTACGCCTGGAAGCGCGACGAGCTGCTCGCGAAGCGCGGGATCACACCCGCCCCGTAGCACCGGCACCGGACCAGCCTGGAAGAATGCCCGGCATGCCCGATGCCCCCGCAACCGCCGCCCCGGCCACCCGGCCGCGGGTGCTCTCCGGCATCCAGCCGACGGCGGACTCCTTCCACTTCGGCAACTACCTCGGGGCGTTGCGGCAGTGGGTGGCGCTGCAGGACGAGTACGAGCCGTTCTTCTTCATCGCCGACCTGCACGCGATCACCGTCGAGCAGGACCCGAAGCTGCTGCGCGACCGCACCCGGCGCGCCGCCGCCCAGCTGCTGGCGATGGGCATCGACCCCGAGCGGTCCGCGATCTTCGTGCAGTCGCAGATCCCCGCGCACGCGCAGCTGTCCTGGGTGCTGCAGTGCCTGACCGGGTTCGGCGAGGCCCGCCGGATGACCCAGTTCAAGGACAAGTCCGCGAAGTCGGGCGAGGGGGCCGCGTCGGTCGGCCTGTTCACCTACCCGATCCTGCAGGCGGCCGACATCCTGCTGTACCGGCCGCAGTACGTCCCGGTCGGCGAGGACCAGCGCCAGCACCTGGAGCTGACCCGCGACCTCGCCCAGCGGTTCAACCACCGCTACAAGAAGACCTTCCGGCTGCCCGAGCCGTACATCCTCAAGGAGACGGCCAAGATCACCGACCTGCAGGAGCCGACCGCGAAGATGTCCAAGTCGGCCTCGTCGCCGGCCGGAATCATCGAGATGCTCGACGACCCGAAGATGTCGGCGAAGAAGATCCGGTCCGCGGTCACCGACTCCGGCACCGAGATCCGCTTCGACCCGGAGGAGAAGCCGGGGGTCTCGAACCTGCTCACGATCTACTCCGCGCTGTCGGGCCGGGGCATCGACGACCTGGTCAAGGAGTACGACGGGCGGGGCTACGGCGACCTCAAGAAGGACCTCGCCGAGGTCGTCGTGGAGTTCGTGACCCCGTTCCGCGACCGCACCCTCGAGCTGCTCGACGACCACGCGCAGCTCGACGCGATCCTGAAGGCCGGCACGGAGCGGGCCGCGGCGGTGGCCGACAGGACACTCCGCGACGTCTACGAGCGCGTCGGTTTCGTGGCAGGGTGAGGGTCCTCCCATGAGCAGCGAGCCGGACGACTCCGCCCGGGACGGCACGGTCACCATCGGCGTGGCCATCGCCGTCCCCGACCCCTGGGGTGCGCAGCTGCAGGAGTACCGCCGCAAGCTCGGCGACGACACCGCCGACGGCATCCCGACCCACATCACCCTGCTGCCGCCGTTCGAGATCGGCTCGGGTGACGTGCACGCAGTGGAGCAGCACCTCACCGAGGCCTCCGCGGTCAACCACGTGTTCCGCATCCACCTGCGCGGCACCGGCACCTTCCGGCCGGTCTCGCCGGTCGTCTTCGTCACCGTGGTCGAGGGCATCTCGGCGTGCGAGCAGCTCGCCGGCAGCATCCGCCGCGGGCCGCTCGAGGTGGATCTGCGGTTCCCGTACCACCCGCACGTCACGGTCGCCCACGACCTCACCGACGAGACGCTGGACCTGGCGTTCGACGAGCTGGCGTCGTTCGAGTGCGACTTCACCGTCGACCGGTTCCACCTCTACGTGCACGACCCGGTCGTGGGCTGGGTGCCGACGCGAGACTTCGCGTTGACCGCGGCCGCGGACGGGTAAGGCCCTCGTATGCCCGCCCTGAAGGATCGCGCCACCACCAGGGTCGAGAGCCTGCGGGAGCGCTTCGGCTGGTTCGACCACACGCTGCGGACCCTCCAGCACTACGGCGCGGTCAACGGCAACGGGCAGGCCGGCGCGGTCACCTACTTCGGGTTCCTGTCGGTGTTCCCGCTGCTGGCCCTCGGGTTCTTCGCCGTCGGCCAGCTCGCGCACGTCTACCCGGACATCCGGGCCGACATGCGGGTCGCCATCAACGGCATGCTCCCGGCGGTGGTCGGCGGCGGGCAGGGCCAGATCAAGATCAGCGACATCGAGAAGTACGCCGCCACCGTCGGCGTGATCGGTGTCCTGGTGCTGCTCTACTCGGGGCTCGGCTGGCTGTCCGGGATGCGCCAGGCGCTCGAGGTGATGTTCGTGGTGCCGCGCTCGGAGCACCCGAGCTTCCTGGTCGGCAAGGCCCGCGACCTCGGCACCCTGGTGCTCATCGGCGTGGTGCTGCTGGTGTCGGTCGGCCTGTCCAGCGCGGTCACCGGCTTCTCCGGGACGATCCTCGGGCTGTTGGAGGTCGACCGGGAGGCGTTCGTCCCCTCGACGATGCTCTCGCTGGTCGGGCACGCGCTGGGCATCGCCGCGTCCGCGCTGCTGCTGCTGGTGATGTTCCGGCTGCTGGTGCCGCACGGGCTGGTCCCGCGCCGGTCGCTGCTCGCCGGCGTGCTGCTCGGCGCGGTCGGCTTCGAGGCCCTGAAGCTGGTGGCCAACCTGCTGCTCGCGCAGACCCAGAAGTCGCCGGCCTTCCAGGCGTTCGGGGTCGCACTGATCCTGCTGATCTGGATCAACTACTTCTCCCGGCTGGTGATGTACGCCGCCGCGTGGGCCTACACCGCCCCACGGGCCCGCGAGATCCGCGAGGCCGAGGCGATCCGGGCGCCGGGCGCGGTGCTCGCCGAGGAGCACGCCGAGGCCGCCGAGGCC
>JABFXA010000213.1 GCA_013361955.1 Nocardioidaceae bacterium | reverse complement strand
GGAACAGCAGGTCGAGCACGGGCAGCAGGTCGGCGACGCCCTGCCACCGCTCGGCGGGGTCGTAGTTGGTGTCCAGCGAGGTGCTCATCCCGTGCCCGCGGGCCCGGTCCAGGACGCCGCCCAGCCCGGCGACCAGCTCGGGCAGCAGGAAGAACGAGCTCACGTGCAGGTGCCGGGCGCCGTCGCGGGCGGCCCGGTCGACGGCGTCGGCAGCACGCTGCGCGGTCAGGTGCGGCACGGCGCCCGGGTAGGTCAGCATCGCCCGGTCGTCGTGGCCGGCGAGCACCACGGTCAGCCCGGTGCCGGCAGCGGCGGAGACCTCGAGGTCGGTGACGTCGACGCCCGCCGCCGACAGCCGGGCCCGCAGCAGGTCGCCGAACAGGTCGGCGCCCACGGTGGCGGCCAGCCGCACCCGGGCCCCGAGCCGGGCCAGCCCGTGCGCGACGATCGCGCCGGACCCGCCGACCACCAGGTCGGCGGAGTCGAGCAGCTGCTCGACCTGGCCGAACCGGGGCACCACGTCGCCGCCGAGGACCAGGTCGGGGTTGGCGTCGCCGACCACGAGGACGTCGAGCGCGGGCGCGTCGGGTCGGGCGGGCACGCCGACAGTCTGGGGGATCGCCCGACCAAATGTCCACACTCGCTCAGAGCGTGTGCGCGATCTTGCTCGTTTAGCACCGCCCTGCCATGCTCCCGGGCATGACCACCATCGCGTTCGTCGGCGCCGGGTCGGCCGAGTTCACCCGCCAGCTGCTGCGCGACCTGCTGTCCTACGACGACCTGCCCCGGCTCGACCTGGTGCTGCACGACGTCGACCCGGACCGGCTGGCGCTGGCCGAGCAGGTCGCCCGGATCACCGTCCGGCATCACGGCCGCGACGCCGGGGTCCGGGCCACCGCCGACCGGCGGGCCGCCCTCGACGGCGCCGACTTCGTGGTCAACACCGTCAACGTCGGCGGGCACGCCGCGACGCTCACCGACTTCGACGTACCGGAGTCGTTCGGGGTGCGCCAGACGATCGCGGACACGCTCGGCGTCGGCGGGGTGTTCCGGGCGCTGCGCACCTTCCCGGTGCTGGACGGGATCGCCACCGACATGGAGCAGGTCTGCCCGGACGCCTGGCTGCTCAACTACACGAACCCGATGGCGATGAACATCGGCTACCTCACCGCGACGCACCCGCGGGTCAAGGTGCTGGGTCTCTGCCACTCGGTCTACTGGACCGTCGTCGACCTCTGCGCGCTCGTCGGGGTGCCGTTCGACGAGGTGGAGTTCCGCAGCGCCGGCGTCAACCACCAGGCCTGGCTGCTGGAGTGGCGGCACCGCGGCGAGGACCTGTACCCGCGGCTCGACGCGCTCATCGCCGGGAGCGCCGACCTGCGACGCCGCGTGCGCGTCGACATGTACCGGCGGCTCGGCTACTACCCGACCGAGACCAGCGAGCACTCCTCGGAGTACGTGCCCTGGTACCTGCACGACGACGCCGAGGTGGTCCGGCTGCGGATCCCGCTGCGCGACTACGTCGGGATCTCCGCCGCGAACGTCGAGGAGACCGAGCGGCTCGCCCGCGAGGCGGCGGCCGGCGACTACCAGGAGCCGGAGGAGGACGCCGCGGAGTACGCGCCGCAGGTGGTGCACAGCCTGGTCACCGGCTCGCCGCGGCGGATCCAGGCGAACCTGGCCAACCACGGCTGGATCGACAACCTGCCCGCGGGCGCGCCGGTGGAGGTGGCGGTCGACCTGGACGGTGCCGGGGTCAGCCCGGTGCCGGCCGGCGCGCTGCCGCCGCAGTGCGCGGCGCTGAACAGCGCCTTCCTCGCGGTCGCCGACCTCACCGTCCGCGCCGCCGTGGAGGGCCGGCCGGACCACGTCCGGCATGCGCTGATGGCCGACCCGAGCACCGCCGCCACGCTCGACGTCGACGCGATCTGGCGGCTCGCCGACGCGATGGTCGCGGCGCACGGCGACCTGCTGCCGCCCGCGCTGCGGGTCCCCCTGTCGCCGTAGCCTCAGCCGGCGACGTGCACCCGGACGCCGGCCCGCTCGAGCGCCGTGACGTCGCGGTCGGCGGCGGCGGCGTCGGTGACCAGGTCGTGCACGGCGTGGATCTCGCTGATCCGGGCGAAGCCGCGACGGCCGATCTTCGAGGCGTCCGCGACCACCACGACCCGCTCCGCCGTCCCGAGCAGGAACCGGTTGGTCTGCGCCTCGACCTCGTGGTGGGTGGTCAGTCCGGCCGCGACGCTGACCCCGTCGACGCCGATCACCGCCACGTCGAGGTTGATGTTGCGCAGGGTCAGCTCGGCCAGCGGGCCGACCAGCTCGTAGGACTCGCTGCGCGCGCTGCCGCCGCACACCACCAGCTCGATGTGTGAGCGGACCGCGAGCTCGGCGGCGATGTTCAGCGCGTTGGTGACCACCCGCAGGCCGGTGTGCGACGCCAGCGCGCGGGCCACCTCGGTGGTGGTGGAGCCGCCGTTGAGGCCGACCGAGGTGACCTCGGGACCGAGCAGCGACACCGCGCACTTGGCGATCGCCCGCTTGGCCTCGTGGTGCTGCCCGCCGCGGTAGCGCATCGGCAGCTCGTAGAGCACGCCCGAGGCGACCGCGCCGCCGTGCGTGCGGGTGAGCAGCTGCTGGCTCTCCAGCAGCTGCAGGTCGCGTCGCACCGAGGCCTGCGAGACGCCGAGCTCGTCGGCCAGGTCGGCCACCTCGACCGAGCTGCGGCTGCTGAGGCGCTCGAGGATGAGCCCGAGCCGGTCCTGTTGGCGCATGCGTGCACGATACGCGCAGAATCGCCGCGCGAACCGCGCACGGGTCTTGTCGCCCCTCGTGAAACGTGCAATATTGCACAGCATTCGCGTGCGAACGTGATCGAACGGGGTCGGACTCAGGTGGAGGAGCGTCCATGCGTCGTCAGCCTCGGCTCCTCGGGGCCCTCGCCGCGGTGGTGCTGCTCGCCGCCGCTGCCGCCGGTTGCGGGTCGGGGTCGCAGAGCCCGTCCGCGGGGTCCACGATCACCGTCTCCCACGGCTACACCGACGTGGAGGCCGCGGCGCTGAAGAAACAGGTCGCGCAGTGGAACTCCGACCACCCCGACCAGAAGGTGAAGCTCGCCTTCAACGGCGGCAACGACTCCGCGCTGCAGAAGATCGTCGCCGGGTTCACCGCCGGCAACTTCCCCGACGCGTCGTACCAGTACGGGTCGTCGGCCGCCCAGCTCGCCCGGCAGCCCAAGCTGGTCGACCTCACCGACACCGTGCAGGACCCCTACGTGGACTGGGAGGACTTCTACCCCTCCGAGC
>JABFXA010000190.1 GCA_013361955.1 Nocardioidaceae bacterium | reverse complement strand
GCTGGCCCGCGGCCAGGGCGCCCACGAGGTGGTGCTGCGCGGCCGCACGCACAACCCCGCGCTGATGTCGCTGGCGTTCGCGTCGGGGCTGCGGGCCAGGATCCGGCTCGACGGCGACCACGTGGTGGTGACCGTCGGCGTCCACGGGCTGCAGCCGCTGACGCTCGTGCCCGCCGCAGCGTCCGCCGTCCCGAGCGGCCGAGCGGCGGCCGGCAGGGCCTGAGAGCATGGCGGCGTGACGAAGCGCCAGATCTTCGCCTTCTCGGGCATCTTGCGGTCGGACGACGACCCCCTCGACAACAGCGACCTCCTCGACTTCGCGCTCGCGCTCGCCGGCCCCAAGGACCCGCTCCGGGTCTGCTACGTGCCGACCGCGCTCGGCGACCACCCGGGCGCCGTGGAGTCGAAGCAGAAGGCCCTCGCGCAGCGGAGCGAGGTGCAGCTGTCGGTGCTGACCCTGTTCCCGCAGCCCAGCGTCGCCGACCTGCGCACCCACCTGCTCGGCCAGCACCTGGTGCTCGTCGAGGGCGGCAGCGTGGTGAACCTGGTCGCGGTGTGGCGGGCGCACGGTCTGGACCGGCTGCTGCACGAGTGCTGGGAGTCCGGCGTCGTGCTGGCCGGGCCGAGCGCCGGCAGCCTGTGCTGGCACCTCGGCGGGCCGACCGACTCGTTCCGCGACGCCCTCGACCCGTTCACCGACGGGCTCGGCTTCCTGCCGTTCAGCAACGGCGTGCACGACGACGACCCGCGGCAGCCGCGGCGCACGACGTACCGCCGGCTGGTGGGGGAGGGCGGGCTGCCGCCCGGCTACGCGACCGAGGACGGCGTCGGGCTGCACTTCGTCGAGCAGGAGCTGCACGAAGCGGTGAGCATCCGCCCCGACGCCCGGGCGTGGTGGGTGGAGCCCGACGGTGACGGGGGACACGTCGAACGGGCGGTCCAACCGCGCTACCTCGGTGCCTAGACTGGAGACCCGCCCCGAGAGGACCGTATGGACCACGACTCCACCGCCGGCGTCCCCGACAAGTTCGCTGCCGTCGGACTCACCTACGACGACGTCCTGCTGCTGCCCGGCGAGACCGACGTCATCCCGAGCGAGGTGGACACCACCACCCGGCTGACCCGCGGGATCTCGCTGAAGGTGCCGCTGGTGTCCAGCGCGATGGACACCGTCACCGAGTCGCGGATGGCGATCGCGATGGCCCGGCAGGGCGGCCTCGGCGTGCTGCACCGGAACCTGTCCATCGAGGACCAGGCGTACCAGGTCGACCTGGTCAAGCGCACCCAGACCGGGATGATCTCGAACCCGATCACGATCGGCCCGAAGGCCACCCTCGAGGAGCTCGACGAGATCTGCGGCCAGTACCGCGTCTCCGGGCTGCCGGTCGTCGACGAGGACCAGACCCTGCTCGGCATCATCACCAACCGCGACCTGCGCTTCGTGCCGATCGCCGAGTGGGGCAGCCGGCTGGTCGGCGACGTGATGACCCCGATGCCGCTGATCACCGGCCACGACGGCATCGACCGCGAGGAGGCCACCCGGCTGCTCCGCCAGCACAAGCGCGAGCGGCTGCCGATCGTCGACGACGCCGGCCGGCTCACCGGGCTGATCACGGTCAAGGACTTCGTGAAGGGCGAGCAGTTCCCGCACGCGTCGTACGACGACGACGGGCGGCTGATGGTCGGGGCGGCCATCGGCTACTTCGGCGACGCCTGGGAGCGGGCCACCACGCTGGTCGAGGCGGGCGTCGACGTCCTCGTCGCGGACACCGCGCACGGCCACGTGCGGCTGCTGCTCGACATGGTGAGGCGGCTCAAGACCGACCCGGCCACCAAGCACGTGCAGGTCATCGGCGGCAACGTCGCCACCCGCGCGGGCGCGCAGGCGTTCGTCGACGCCGGCTCCGACGCGGTCAAGGTCGGCGTCGGTCCCGGCTCGATCTGCACCACCCGCGTGGTCACCGGGGTCGGGGCCCCGCAGGTCACCGCCGTGTACGACGCCTGGCTGGCCTGCAAGGACGCCGGCGTCCCCGTCATCGCCGACGGCGGGCTGCAGTACTCCGGCGACATCGCCAAGGCCATCGTGGCCGGTGCCGAGTCGGTGATGGTCGGCTCGCTGCTCGCCGGCTGCGACGAGAGCCCGGGCGACCTGATCTTCGTCAACGGCAAGCAGTACAAGGCCTACCGCGGCATGGGCTCCCTCGGCGCGATGTCCTCACGCGGCAAGAAGTCGTACTCCAAGGACCGGTACTTCCAGGCCGAGGTCGACGCCGACGACAAGCTCGTCCCCGAGGGCATCGAGGGCCGGGTCGCGTACCGCGGCCCGCTCTCCGCCGTCGCCCACCAGCTCGTCGGCGGCCTGCGGCAGTCGATGTTCTACGTCGGCGCGCGCACCGTCCCGGAGCTGCAGGAGCGCGGCCGGTTCATCCGGATCACCCAGGCCTCCCTCAAGGAGAGCCACCCCCACGACATCCAGATGACCGCCGAGGCCCCCAACTACACCTCCCGCTGACCCCACCCCGCCTTCCCGCCGAGGCGTCACTCCGGTCCCGCCGAGGCGTCACTCCGGTCCCGCCGGCGTCAGTCCGGTCCCGCCGAGGCGTCACTCCGGTCCTGCGTGGGACGCGGGTGACCTCTCGTGGGGGCACGGGTGACCTCTCGGCGGGGCACGGGTGACCTCTCGTGGGGACGCGGGTGACCTCTCGGCGGGACACGGGTGACTTCTCGGCGAGGGGGAGGGTGGGGGCTAGGTTGGCGGCAGGAGGAGCAGGGAGTCACCGAGCTGGGAGGGGGATCGGCATGGCCAGGATCGTCTCGAACTTCTTCATCTCGATGGACGGGGTCGTCGAGGCGCCGCACGAGTGGCACTTCCCGTACTTCGACGAGGCGATGGGAGAGATCGTCGGGGGCGGCATGGCGAACACCAAGGCGATGCTCCTCGGCCACCGCCTGTACGACGAGTGGTCGGCGTACTGGCCGCAGCAGCAGAGCGGCGGCGAGAACGGCGACTTCCCCGACGTCATCAACACCATGCCGAAGTACGTCGTGGCGCACCAGCCGTTCGACGCGACCTGGACCAACACCACGGTGATCTCCGGCGACGACGCCGCGGTCGCCGACGGGGTCCGCCGGCTCAAGGACGCGGTCACCGACGGCGACATCACCATGTCCGGCTGCGCCACCACGGTCCGCTGGCTGATCGGGCAGGGGCTGCTCGACGAGCTCGCGCTGCTGGTGCACCCGATCGCGGTCGCCAAGGGGCAGCGGCTGTTCGAGGACACCGGCACCGTGAAGCTCGAGCTCACCGAGCACCGCGCGCTGCCCACCGGCGTGCTGCTGGTCCGCTACGCGCCGGTCCGGGAGTGACAACGCGGCCCCGATAGCCTTGCGCCCATGGACATCGAGATCGGGCGCGCCAAGCGCGGACGCCGTGCGTACTCGTTCGACGACGTGGCGATCGTGCCGTCGCGGCGCACCCGCGACCCCGAGGAGGTGTCCGTCGCCTGGCAGATCGACGCGTACCGGTTCGAGCTGCCGATCATGGCCGCGCCGATGGACTCGGTGATGTCGCCGCAGACCGCGGTCGCGTTCGGCAAGCACGGCGGGCTCGGCGTGCTCGACCTCGAGGGGCTGTGGACCCGCTACGAGGACCCCACCGACCTGCTCGCCGAGGTGGCGCAGCTCGACGGTCCCCAGGCGACCGCCCGGCTGCAGCAGATCTACGCCGAGCCGGTGAAGGGCGAGCTGATCACCGAGCGGCTGCGCGAGATGCGCGAGTCGGGGGTCACCGTCGCGGGGTCGCTGTCGCCTCAGCGGACCAAGGAGTTCGCGAAGACGGTGGTCGACGCGGGCTGCGACATGTTCGTGATCCGCGGTACGACGGTCTCCGCCGAGCACGTGTCGGGGCAGGCCGAGCCGCTGAACCTCAAGGAGTTCATCTACGAGCTCGACGTCCCGGTCATCGTCGGCGGCTGCGCGACCCACCAGGCCGCGCTGCACCTGATGCGCACCGGCGCGGCCGGCGTGCTGGTCGGGTTCGGCGGCGGGGCCGCGCACACCACCCGCACAGTGCTCGGCGTCGCGGTGCCGATGGCCAGCGCCGTCGCCGACGTCGCCTCCGCACGGCGCGACTACCTCGACGAGTCCGGCGGCCGCTACGTGCACGTCATCGCGGACGGCTCGATCGGCCGGTCCGGCGACATCTCCAAGGCGATCGCCTGCGGCGCCGACGCGGTGATGGTCGGCTCGCCGCTGGCGCGCGCGAAGGAGGCGCCGGGCCAGGGCTACCACTGGGGCTCGGAGGCCTGGCACGCCAAGCTGCCGCGCGGAGAGCGGATCGAGATCGGCACCGTCGGCACGCTCGAGGAGATCCTGTTCGGCCCCTCGCACGTCGCCGACGGCACCATGAACCTGGTCGGTGCGCTGCGCCGCTCGATGGCCACCACCGGCTACACCGACCTCAAGGAGTTCCAGCGCGTGGAGGTCGTCGTCCAGTGACGGTGCTGCGAGTCGCCTCCGCGCAGGCGGAGAGCGTTCCGGGCGACGTGGCGGCCAACGTCGCCACCGCGGTGTCGCTCGTCACCGAGGCCGCCGACGCGGGCGCGCGCGTGGTGGTGCTGCCCGAGCTGTTCCTCACCGGCTACGACCCGCAGGTGTGGACCCACGACCACAGCCTGGCCCTCGACGACGAGCGGCTCGACCCGCTGCGCGAGGTGGCCCGGGCCCGGTCGGTGCTGGTCGTCGCCGGCGCCGCTGTCCGTCGTGCGCTCGACGAGTCCACGCTGTCCCTGCTGGTCGTGCCGCCCGACGGCGAGCTCGGCGCGCCGTACGACAAGCAGCACCTGTTCGCCCACGAGCGCGAGTTCTTCTCGCCGGGCGGGCACGGCACCACGGTCGCCCTCGACGGCTGGGACCTCGCGCTCGGGGTCTGCTACGACGGCTGCTTCCCGGAGCACGCGCTGTCGGCCGCGGCGGGCGGCGCCACGGCGTACCTCTGCCCGGCGGCGTACTTCGTCGGCGCCGAGCACCGCCGCGACGTCTACTACGCCGCGCGGGCCCTCGACAACGGCATGTACGTCGTCTTCTCCGGGCTCACCGGCCGGTGCGGGGCCGCGGAGTTCTGTGGCGGCAGCGCGGTCTACGACCCGGAGGGCCGCCCGGTCGAGCGCATGGGCACCGGCCGCGGCATGGTCGTCGCCGACCTCCACCTCGACGTCGTGCAGCGCACCCGCAAGGAGCACCCGATGGCCGAGGACCGGCTCGACGGCCTCGGCGTGCGGCACCGGGTCGAGGTGTCCTGAGCCCGCGATGACCACCGCCCTGAGCCCCGACGCGCGCGCCGCGGCGCTCGACGCGATGGAGCAGCAGGAGCTCGACGTGCTCGTCGTGGGCGGCGGCATCGTCGGCACCGGCACCGCGCTCGACGCGGTCACCCGCGGGCTGTCGGTCGGGCTGGTCGAGCAGCGCGACTTCGCCTCCGGCACCTCGTCGCGGTCCAGCAAGCTCGTGCACGGCGGGCTGCGCTACCTGGAGATGTACGACTTCGGCCTGGTCAAGGAGGCCCTCGAGGAGCGCGGGCTGCTGCTCACCCGGCTGGCCCCGCACCTGGTCCGCCCGGTGCCGTTCCTCTACCCGCTCACCCGCAAGGCCTGGGAGCGCCCGTACGTCGCCGCCGGCCTCACGCTGTACGACGCGATGGCCCGGCTCGGCCGCTACGACGTCGGCGTGCCGCGGCACCGGCACCTCACCCGCCGCGCCGTGCAGCGCCTCGCGCCCGACCTCGCACCTGGGGGGATGGTCGGCGCGATCCGCTACTACGACGCGCAGGTCGACGACGCCCGGCTGGTGGTCACCGTGGCCCGCACCGCCGCCTCGCACGGCGCCCACGTCGCGACGCGGGCGAAGGTGGTCGGCTTCCTCCGCGAGGGCGAGCGGGTCACCGGGGCCCGGGTGACCGACCTCGAGACCGGTCGCGAGATCGCGGTCCGGGCCCGCGTGGTGGTCAACGCCGCCGGCGTCTGGACCAACGACATCCAGCAGCTCGTCGGCGGACGCGGGTCGCTCAACGTCCAAGCCAGCAAGGGGATCCACCTCGTCGTGCCCCGCGACCGGATCCGCTCCGAGTGCGGGGTGATCAGCCGCACCGAGACGTCCGTGCTGTTCGTGATCCCGTGGGGCCGGCACTGGATCATCGGCACCACCGACACCGCCTGGGACCTCGACAAGGCGCACCCGGCGGCGTCGCGCACCGACATCGAGTACCTCCTCGGCCACGTCAACGCGGTGCTCCGCGAGCCGCTCGACCACGACGACGTCGAGGGCGTCTACGCCGGGCTCCGGCCGCTCGCCTCCGGGGAGTCCGAGCCGACCAGCCGGATCTCCCGCGAGCACACGGTGGTCGCCCCGGTCCCGGGCCTGGTGATGATCGCGGGCGGCAAGCTCACGACGTACCGGGTGATGGCCAAGGACGCTGTCGACGCCGCGGTGCACTCGCTGGGCGGCGGGGTGCCGGACAGCATCACCGAGCGGGTCCGGCTGGCCGGCGCCGACGGGTTCGAGACACGCACCAACCAGCGCGCGTCGCTGGCCCGCTCCTCGGGCGTGCACCGGGCGCGCATCGACCACCTCCTGGGCCGGTACGGCGGGCTCGTCGACGAGGTCCTGGCCCTGGTGGCCGAGCGTCCCGACGTGGCGTCGGCGCTCGACGGCGCCGACGACTACCTGCGCGCCGAGGTGGTCTACGCGGTGACCCACGAGGGCGCGCGGCACCTCGACGACGTGCTCACCCGGCGTACCCGGATCTCCATCGAGACCTTCGACCGCGGGGTGGCCGCCGCCCGGCCCGCCGCCGAGCTGATGGGCGCCGAGCTGGGCTGGGACACGGCGAGGGTCGTCGAGGAGGTCGACCACTACCTGCGCCGGGTCGAGGCCGAGCGGCAGTCGCAGCGCGCGCTCACCGACCGCGAGGCCGACGAGAAGCGGATCGCCGCGAAGGACATCGTCTGAGCCTCAGGCGGGTCGACGGCCGAGGGTCTCCGGGACGCGCTCAGGCTCGGGTCGCGCCGTCCCGAGCAGCGACAGCGCGGCCGTCGGGAACACCAGGACCGACACGATCCCGGCGGCCACCAAGGCGGCGGCGGTCACCGCGCTGAGCAGCCCGATCTCGACGCCGATCATCGAGGCGGTGACCAGGAAGGGCAGCGACGTGGCCTGCAGCAGCCCGGCCGCGACGGTCTCCCGGGTGCTCAGCCGGTGCCGCAGCAGCAGGGCGGGCAGGCCGCGCACCAGCAGCAACGCGACCAGGAACACCGGCGTCCGGGCCAGCGCCGCGGGGTCCTGCACCAGGCCGGCCACGTCGAGCTGCAGTCCGCTGCTCACGAAGAACACCGGGACCAGGAACCCGAACCCGATCGCCTCGAGCTTGGTGCGGAAGTGCGGGTGGCTGGCGGCGTCCCGGTCCACCGCCGCGATGACGGCGCCGGCCAGCAGCGCGCCCAGGATGGTCTCCAGACCGAGCCGCTCGGCCAGCACCACGAAGCCGACCAGCAGCACCACCGCGGCGCGCACCCGGATCTCGGCGGTGGTGTCCTGCAGCCGGAGCACGGTGGCGGAGAGCCGGCTCCACCGTTCCGCGAACAGCACCGCGCCGATGGTCAGCGCGACCAGCCCGGCGAAGGTCACCAGCAGCACCACCCGGGCGCCCGCGGTCGTCGTCCCGGTGGAGAACAGCAGGGTCAGCAGCAGCACCGCCGCCAGGTCCGCCAGTGTCGCCGCGGCGAGCGTGGTGCGGCCCAGGTCGGTGTCCACGCGGCCGGCGTCCTTGAGCACCGGCACCACCAGGCCCAGCGAGGTCGCCGACAGGGCGACCGCGACCAGGAGCGGGTCGGAGACCCAGCCCGCCGCCGCGACACCGACGCCGACCAGCGAGCCCAGCACCAGCGTGACCAGGTAGCCGACCGCGGCCACCCGGAGCAGCTCGCCGCGCAGCTGCCGGACGTCGAGCTGCAGACCGACCATGAACAGCAGGAAGGCCAGGCCCAGCACGGAGAGCACCTGCACGGGCACGTCGACCTCGACGAGACCGAGCACCGAGGGGCCCAGCACCACGCCGGCGACGATCTCCACCACGACGGCGGGCACCCGCAGGGCGGGCAGCAGGCCCACCGCCAGCGGCGCGAGCAGCGCCACCAGGGTGACCAGGAACAGGTTGTCGAGTCCGGTGTCCAGCATGCCGGTCAGTCGAGGCACCCGGCCCGGGCGTTACGCGGACCCGGCCGACCAGTCAGAGAAGGCGTCGAGCAGCCGTTGCCGCGCGGTGCCGTGCAGCGACTCCGGCGGCACCGCGCCGAGCACGTCGATGGTGGCCCGGATCTGGTCGAGGTAGGTGTCGCAGCCCGGGCACACCTCCAGGTGCTCCTCGAAGGCGGCCCGTTGCGCCGGCGTCAGCGTGCCCTCGAGGTACGCCGTGACCAGCTCCACGAACTCTTCGCACGTCATCGTCCGGCGCTCCCGACCGGAGCGGCCGTGTAGTAGCTCTCGAGGTGCGCGCGGACCACGCTGCGGCCGCGGTGCAGCAGCACCCGCTGGTTGCCGGCTGAGATCTCGAGGAGGTCGCTGACCTCGTCCGCTTCGAACCCCTCCAGGTCGCGCAGCGCCACCACCACGCGCTGCCGCGGCGGCAGGGTGTCGAGCGCGCGGTGCACGACCTCGTGCACCTCCTGGGTGAGCACGACGTCCTCAGGCCACTCCTGAGGGAACTGCCGCCAGCCGCCGGGGTGCGGCCCCTCCGGCCCCTGGAACCGGGACGGGTCCACGGTGGGGCCGTCCTCGTCGCCGCCCGCGAGGCTGGCGAACGGCACGGTCCGGCGGTCCCGCACGCCGCGGGTCTTCGCCTGGTTCACCAGGATCCGGTACACCCAGGTGCGGAACGACGCCTGGCCGCGGAACCGGTCCAGGCCGGTGAGGACCGCCAGCCAGGTGTCCTGGACGACCTCCTCGGCGGCCGCCTCGGTGGCGACGTGGTGGCGGGCCAGGCGCAGCATCGACCCGGACCAGCCGTCGACGAGATCGGCGAACGCCTGCTCGTCGCCGGCACGGAGCGAGGCCACGAGCGCGCGGTCCCGCGGCTCGCCGTCGGGCCGTCCGGGGCTGGCCATGGTCTGGTCTCCCTCCGGCGGGGGGAGCGCGCAGGGGCGATGGCCCTGACGGGCCCGAGCCCACCGACCGTTCCGCACGCTGCGGGGCGGACGTCTCGAACCTAGGACAGCCACGGCCGTGGCCGCATGGCGTGTTCGGGCCATCGGCTGCCCCCGCGGATGGGTGGTGCGCACGGTGCTCCGTTCAGCGGTACTCCGGGTTGGCGAAGTCGAACCGCGCGCCCGCGTCCCACTCCGAGCGCTGGTTGCCGTACGCCGGGACGCCGCCGGCGTCCTTGAGCATCCGGGCGGTGTGCATCAGGTTCCAGGTCATGAACGTGGTGTTCCGGTTCGTGAAGTCGTTCTCGGGGCCGCCGCTGCCGGGGTCCAGGTACGACGGGCCCGGGCCCGCCTCGCCGATCCAGCCGGAGTCGGCCTGGGGCGGGATCGTGTAGCCGACGTGCTGCAGCGAGTACAGGATGTTCATCGCGCAGTGCTTGACGCCGTCCTCGTTGCCGGTGATCAGCGCCCCGCCGACGCGGCCGTAGTACACGTACTGGCCCTTGTCGTTGAGCAGGTGCGAGCCGGCGTACAACCGCTCGATGACGCGCTTGGTGACGCTGGAGTTGTCGCCGAGCCAGATCGGGCCGGCCACCACCAGGATGTCGCTGGCCAGCACCCGCTCGTGGATCGCCGGCCAGTCGTCGCGCGCCCAGCCGTGCTCGGTCATGTCGACGTAGACGCCGGTCGCGATGTCGTGGTCGATCACGCGCAGCACCTCCACCTCCACGCCGTGCTTGTCCATGATCGCCGTGCTCACGTCGATCAGGCCCTGGGTGTGGCTGAGCTCCGGCGACCTCTTGAGCGTGCAGTTGAGGAACATCGCGCGGAGGTCGCTGAAGTCCTGGGGTCCGGTCATCGGGTGTGCCTTCCTTGTCGGGCGGATGGGGTGGGTGGGTCAGATCAGCTCGGGGTCCTGCTCGACGTGCAGCAGCACCGGGCCGGGGGTGGCGAACATCCGCTGCATCGCGTCGTCGAGGTCGGCGACGGTGCGGGCGGAGAGCCCGGTGGCACCGCAGAGCGCGGCGTACGCCGCCCAGTCGGGGTTCACCAGCGAGGTCTGCCAGACCGGGAAGTCGCCGGCCAGCTGCTCCTTGCTGATCTTGCCGAGACCGTGGTTGTCGAGCAGCAGGTGCTTGACCGGGATGCCGTACTTCACCGCCGTGGTCACCTCCATGGCGTACTGGCCGAAGCCGCCGTCGCCGGTGACCGCGACCACCGGCCGGGACGGGTCGGCGGCCCACGCGCCGAGCGCGGCCGGGTAGCCGAACCCGATCGAGCCGAGGTAGCCCGACATCAGCACCGGCTGGCCGGCGGACTCGAGGTAGCGGCCCAGGGAGTAGGCGTGGTTGCCGACGTCGACGCAGACCACCGCGTCCGCGGGGAGGTGCCGGCCCAGGCTCGCGAACACGGCGGCCGCGTTCAGCCCGCGGCCCCGGTCCTCGCCGGCCCGCCGGGCCTTCTCGTCGCGCCAGATCTGCCAGCGCTCGGCGAGGTCGCGGCGCTGCGTGTCGTCGGTGTGCGGAGCGACGAGGTCGCGCAGCGCCGGGAGCGTGACGGCGGCGTCGCCCAGCACCGGCGCGGTCACCGCGTGGAACCGGCCGACCGCCTCGGGGGAGTCGTCGACCTGGACGATCGGCTTGTAGTCGGCGACGCCGGTGTGGTTCGAGAAGGAGACACCGACGGCGACCACCAGGTCCGACTCGTTCATCAGCCAGCTCGCGACGGGCGTGCCGCTGCGGCCCACGACGCCGGCGCCGAGCGGGTGCGTGTCCGGCACCAGCCCCTTGGCCTTGAAGGTGGTGAGCACCGGGGCGCCGATGTGCTCGGCGAGCGCGGCCACCTCGTCGCGAGCGGCGCGGGCGCCGTGCCCGACGACGAGGACCGGGCGGGCGGACTCGCGCAGCAGTGCCGCCGCGCTCTCGAGCTGCTCCGGGTCGGGGCGCTCGCGACGGACCCCGAGCCGGCCGGCCGGCGCCGACGCGGGCTGCTCGGAGGGCTGCACCTGCACCTCGTCGGGCAGCACCAGGTGGGCGACGCCCCGCCGGTCCAGCGCGTGCTTGACCGCGATCGCGGCCAGCTCGGCGTGGTCGCTGCCGGCATGCAGGGTGGTCGTGGAGACGGCCACGTCCCCGAAGACCGCCGACAGCGGCAGGTCCTGGAACGCGCCGCGGCCGAGCACCGGCGACGGCACCTGGCCGGAGACGGCGACGACCGGTGCACCGTCGAGCTTGGCGTCGTACAGGCCGGTGATCAGGTTCGTCGAGCCCGGCCCGGCGATCGCCAGGCAGGCGGCGGGCCGGCCGGTGAGCTTGCCGTAGGCGCTGGCCGCGAACGCCGCCGCGCCCTCGTGCCGGATGCCGACGTAGGTGAGGTCGCCGCGCTCCTCGGCCCGGCGCAGCGCCTCGGCGAACCCGAGGTTCGAGTGGCCGACCATCCCGAAGTACGCCCGCACGCCCCACGCCACCAGCGTCTCCACCAGCGCGTCGGCCACGGTCCGCACCGGCGCGGCGCGCTCGGGCACCTCGACGTACACGCCGTCCGCGCGGGTCTCCACGCGGTACGGCGGCACGCCGTCGCTGAAGCCCTCCGGGGGCCGGCCGGTGCGCGGGTCGTAGTCGTAGCCGTGCCACGGGCAGCGCAGCCAGCCCTTCTCGATCGCGCCCTCGCCGAGGGGCCCGCCCTGGTGCGGGCAGCGGTTCGACAGCGCCCCGAGCGCGCCACCGCACCGGCTCATCGCGACGGTGTGGCCGTCGACCACCACGCTGCGCACCCGGCCCTCGCCGGGCAGGTCCGCGTCGGCGACCCGCTGCCAGCGGAACCCCGGGCTCGCTGCGCTCGTCTGGGGTGCGGTGTCCTGCGTCATGTAACGCCTCCCGGGCTCGACGGACTACTCACCAGCACGGGTCAGTACCGCCCCGGTGCCGACGCGTTACACAGGGAGGACACGATGACCAGACCCCCGTCCGGCTACCCCGCCACCCGCCGTGCGCTGCACGGCCTCGCCGAGCTGGTGATCGCGGGTCCGCGGTTCCGGGAGTCCGGCGACCTGCGGCTGCGGGTGCTGCCCGGCGGCTTCGGCACCTGGGCCGAGCCGTGGGTGCGGCTGGACCACGGCGACCTGGTGGCCGGCGACACCCGGGTCCCCGTCGACGGCGCCCGTTACGCCGACCTGGCCCGGGCGATCGGCGGGACCGCCACCCGCCTCGACGACGTGTACGACGGCGGCCCCGGCGTGAACCCCGGCGCCACCGTGCACGTCGACCCCGTCTCCGTCGGCGTGCTCGTCGCCGCGCTCGAGGTGGGCGACGCGGCCCTCGCGCTGTTCAGCCGCGCCGCCGACCCGGTGCTGTGGCCCGAGCACTTCGACGTCGGCATCACGCTGGGCGAGGTCAACTACGGCTTGTCTCCGGGCGACGACTACGAGCCGGCGCCGTACGCGTACGTGGGCCCGCACACTGTGCGCGCCGGGGACTTCTGGAACGCGCCGTTCGGCGCCGTACGCCGGCTCGCCGAGCTCGGTGACGCGGCCGGCACGGCGGCGTTCTTCGCCGAGGGCGCCCGGATCGCCGCGTAACGCCGGGCGGGGTGCCGGGGACTGTGCCAGTCGTTCCGATCTCCCGAGGAGGACAGATGAGACCCATCAGGACGACAGCGGCCCTCACCCTCGCCCTGGCCACCCTGGGCGGCACCGCGCTCGCGGGCCCCGCGCAGGCGTCCGGGCGCACGGTGTTCCTGGCCAGCGCGGTCGAGCACGCCGACCACACCGTCACCCTGCCGGTGCACCGGGGACGCGCGGGCGGCGCGTCGTTCTGGTACGTCGTGCTGGACGCGTCCACCTCGGGGGCCGCGCAGCGCTTCGGAGTGAACCGGTCGAACAAGCTCAGCAACGCCGGCAGTGCCGCCCAGCCCGGGCACTTCGACCACGGCGTGCTGGTCGTCGGCGCAGGCGTCGACTTCCGCCCCGACCGCGACGTGGGGAACGGCGTCCCCGGCTCGACGGGCGAGGACGGCTACAGCCCGCTGGTGCGGCTGCCGGGCGGCGCGGTGATCGACGCCCCGCAGGTCGCGAACGCGACCGGTCGCCACGACAAGGTGGTCGGCCTGTCCGCCGGCCGGGTCACCCTGCGCGAGACCGAGGGCCGCTCCCGCGGCAACGTCGTGCACTACGTGTCCACCGACGCCTCGAAGGCCGGGCCCGCCGCGCTCGAGGGCGCGACGCTCGCGCCGCGGCTCGACCGGGCACCCCGGCCCGGCGCCGACGGCACCGACTCGGCCCGGGCCAGCCTGGCGGCGTTCACGAACGGCCAGGTCGGCGCGGACAACCCGCAGCG
>JABFXA010000032.1 GCA_013361955.1 Nocardioidaceae bacterium | reverse complement strand
CGCTGCACCTCGGTCGAGAACCGCGGACGCCCCATCGAGACCACCCCGCATCAATCAGGGTGTTGCGAAAGCACCTTGAGCCCGCGCCCTGGGGCGAGCCTCGAAACCAGCGGTGTGCACCTCAGCCAGCGGAGTGGTCGCGCAGGGTGCTGGGAAGGCAGGGCAGCCGCACGCGCGCGGTCAGGCCGGCCGGCCCGTCCGCGTCCAGGAGCTCGACGGAGCCGTCGAGGTGCTCGGCGAGCTCGCGCACGATCGCCAGGCCGAGGCCGCTGCCGCCCTCGTCGCGGGCGCGGGCCTCGTCGAGCCGGGTGAACCGCTGGAAGACCCGCTCGCGGTCCGCCTCCGGGATCCCGGTGCCGTCGTCGGTGACGTCGACGACCACCACCGGCCCGTCCCGGTACGTCGAGACGTCGACCCGGTGCCGGGCGTGCCGGACGGCGTTGTCGACGAGGTTGCCGACGCTGCGGCGTACCTCGTCGGCGCGGGCGTTCGCGAGCACTCCGCCCGAGCCGGCGGTGACCGTCACCGGCACCCGGCCGCCGGCGGCCCGGGCCGCGGCCTCCCGCACCACCGCCGCGACGTCGACCGCTTCGAGGTCGAGCTGCCGCGGCCGGGCGTCGAGCCGGGCGAGCACCAGCAGGTCGTCGACGAGCGCGGTCATCCGGCGCACCTCCTCGGCGAGCGCGGTGAGCTCGTCGCTGGGGCCCTCGACCCGTTGCCACACGTCGATCTGGGTCTGCATCGAGGCGAGCGGGCTGCGCAGCTCGTGGGCGGCGTCGGCGACGAACAGCCGCTGCCGGGTCCGCGCCGCGGTGAGCCGGTCGAGCATGCCGTTGAGGGTGACCGCGAGCCGGTGGATCTCGTCGCGCGAGTCGGGAACCGGCAGCCGGGTGTCCTGCTCCGACCCGGAGATCGTCTCCGCCGAGTCGCGCAGCGCCTCCACCGGCCGGAGCGCCGCCCCCACCACGCGCCAGGCGATCAGGCCGAGCACCGCCAGCAGCAACGGGTACGTCGCGAACAGCGTCAGCCGCAGGATCCGCTGGCTGTGCACCACGTCGCCGTACTGCTGCGCGACCACGACCGTCCGCCCGGTCGACGGCGCCGCCTGCACGGCGACGACCCGCAACGGCGACGAGGTGCCGATCCGCGCACCCGGCACGTCGACGTGCCCCTCGCGGAGCGCGGTGGACAGCTCGCCGGGGAGCAGCAGCGCGGTGAGCCGGTCGGCGTTCACCGACGCGCTCACCACCCGGTCGCGGTCGTCGACGACCTGCACCAGCTGGCTGCCGGTGACCGGGATCGGGTCGGGCAGGTTCCCGTCGTCGACGAGGCCGGCGACCTCGGTCGCCGTCGAGGTGGCGTCGGCGTCCAGGCTGCGGAAGCTCACCACCGTGAGCACGGCGTACAGCGCGGCGCTGCCG
Source organism: Nocardioidaceae bacterium (assembly GCA_013361955.1). Taxonomy (GTDB): domain Bacteria; phylum Actinomycetota; class Actinomycetes; order Propionibacteriales; family Nocardioidaceae; genus Nocardioides_B. Next base: position 12,123 of record JABFXA010000032.1, on the reverse strand, counting down.
ACCGCGAGCGCCACGGCCACGCCGGTGAGGCCGATCAGCATCAGCCGGGCCCGCAGGCTCAGGCGCGACCAGGCGGTCCTCATGGCTGCAGGCGGTACCCGGCGCCGCGCACGGTCTCGACCAGGTGCCGCCCGAGCTTGCGTCGCAGGTAGCCCACGTACACCTCGACGACGTTGGGGCTCAGCTCCGCCGCCGAGTCCCAGACGTGGTCGAGGATCTCGGTCTTGGTGACCACCCGGCCGGGGCGGCGCAGCAGGTACTCGAGCAGGCCGTACTCGCGCGGCGTCAGCTCCACCGGCCGGTCGGCGACCGTCACCTTCCGGGTCGCCGGGTCGAGGCTGACGTCGCCGGTGCCGAGCACGGCGGGCCGGGCCTGCGGCGCGCGCCGCAGCAGCGAGCGCAGGTGTGCGAGCAGGACGACGTACGAGAAGGGCTTGGTGAGGTAGTCGTCGGCGCCGCAGTCCAGGCCGTCGGCCTGGTCGTGCTCGCCGTCCTTGGCCGACAGCATCAGCACCGGCACCCAGTTGTCCTCGGCGCGCAGCGTGCGGACCACGTCGTAGCCGCTCAGCCGCGGCAGCATCACGTCGAGCAGCACCGCGTCGAAGTCGCCGTGCCGCGCCTTCTCCAGCCCGGTGGCCCCGTCGCCGGCGACGTCCACCGCGAAGCCGTCGGCGGTGAGCCCCCGGCGCAGGGCGTGCGCGAGGCGCGTCTCGTCCTCGACGACCAGCACCCGCATGCGACCAGCCTGGCACGATGACCGACACGGCGGCTGAGAGGCGCCACAGGTTCTCAGCGTTCTCACAGCGATCCCGGCGCATGCTTGCTCCGTGACCCTCTTCCAGCGTCGCCCCACGCTCCGGTGGCTCGTCCCGCTTCTCGCCGCGCTCGTGCTCGCCGCCGCGAGCTCCGTGGTCGGCGTGCTGTCCGCCGCCGCCCGCGGCGGGCTGCCCGAGCGCAGCGCCGCCCAGCTCCTCGTCGACGTGCAGACCGCCCGGCTCAGCGGGCTGTCCGGCACCATCGTGCAGACCGCCGACCTCGGACTGCCGAGCATTCCCGGCGTCGGCGGCGACGGCAGCTCCGACATGACCTCGCTGGTGGCCGGCTCGCACACGCTGCGGCTCTGGTACGCCGACCCCGACCACGTGCGGCTGGCCCTGCTCGGGTCGCTCGGCGAGTCCGACCTGGTCCGCAACGGCACCGACCTGTGGACGTGGTCGAGCAAGCAGAAAAGCGCCACCCACCACACCGTGCCGCGCAGCGACGCCCGCACCCCGCGCTCCCTCGCGGACGGGTCACCCCTGACCCCGCAGCAGGCCGCCGACGCCGCGCTCCGGGCGATCACCCCCTCGACGAAGGTCAGCACCGACGGCACCGCCGTGGTGGCCGGGCGGTCGGCGTACGAGCTGGTGCTGCGGCCACGCGACAGCGGGTCGCTGGTCGACTCGGTGCGGATCGCCATCGACGGCGAGACACACCTGCCCACCCGGGTGCAGGTGTACGCCGACGGTCACACCGACCCCGCGTTCGAGGTGGGCTTCACGTCGTTCGACCCGAGCACCCCGCCCGACTCGGTGTTCGCGTTCAACCCGCCGCCCGGCACCAAGGTCACCGAGTCCGGCGCCCTCGACGGGCCGGACCGGGTTCCCGACCCGCGCGGCCCCGGGCTCGCGGACCCGAAGCTGGTCGGCTCCGGCTGGACGTCGGTGGTCCTGACCCGGCTGCCCGCCGGCGCGACGACCGACGAGGGTGGTCCCGCCGCCCAGGTGCTGCAGAAGCTCCCGCGGGTGAGCGGCTCGTGGGGCTCCGGCCGGCTGCTGCGCGGCACCCTGTTCACCGCTGTGCTCACCGACGACGGCCGGCTCGCGGTGGGGGCGGTCTCCCCCGACGCGATCTACCGCGCCCTGGCGCGCTGATGCCGCCGACCGCGGTCGCCACCACGGGACTCACGAAGCGGTTCGGGCACCAGGTCGCCGTCGACGGCATCGACCTGGAGGCCCCCGTCGGCGCCGTCTACGGGTTCCTCGGCCCGAACGGGTCCGGCAAGACCACCACGATCAGGATGCTGCTCGGGCTGGTGGCGCCGACCGCCGGCGGCGTACGCATTCTCGGCGAGCCGATGCCCGCCGGGGCCGGCCGGGTGCTGCCGCGCGTCGGTGCGCTGGTCGAGGGCCCGGCGTTCCACCCGTACCTGTCCGGTCGCGCGAACCTGGCCCGGCTCGACGCCGCCGACCGCACCAGCGACCCGCGCACCAGCCGACGGCGCGTCGACGCCGCGCTCGACCGGGTCGGCCTGCTCGCGGCGGCCGGGAAGCGGTACCGCGCCTACTCGCTCGGGATGCGGCAGCGCCTCGCCATCGGCGCGGCCCTGCTACAGCCGCGCGACCTGCTGGTTCTCGACGAGCCCACCAACGGCCTCGACCCGCAGGGCACCCGCGAGGTGCGGACGCTGGTCGGCTCGCTCGCCGACGAGGGCTCCACGGTGCTGGTCTCCAGCCACCTGCTGTCGGAGGTCGAGCAGATGTGCTCGCACGTCGGCGTGATGCACGTCGGCCGGCTGCTCGCCCAGGGCACGGTCACCGACATCCGGCGTACGACGGACGTGGGCGCGACCATCGAGACCGACCAGCCGCAGGAGGCGGCCCGGGTCCTGCGCGAGCTCGGGCTGCGCGACGTCCGGACCGGCCACGGCTCGGCGACCGGGGTGCTCGGCGAGGTCGCCCCGGAGAAGGTGGTCGCGGCGTGCGTGCACGCCGGCATCCCGGTGCTCGGCTTCCGGGTGGAGAGCCCGTCGCTCGAGGACGTGTTCGTCTCGCTCACCGGGGAGGGCTTCGATGTCAGTGGCTGAGGCGGTCCGGCGGCCGCGCCCGCGCGTGGTGTCCACGCGGCTCCTGCGCTCCGAGCTCCGGCTGATCTTCACCCGCCGCCGCAACATCGCCGGGATGGGCGTGCTGGCCGCGGTGCCGGTGCTGATCGCGGTCGCGATCAGGCTGTCCTCCCCCGGCCGCGACGGCGGCGGCCCGGACTTCTTCTCCTCGGTCACCGAGAACGGCCTGTTCGTGGCGATGGCGGCGCTCACCCTCGAGCTCCCGCTGTTCCTGCCGCTGGCGGTCGCGGCGATCTCCGGCGACTCGGTGGCCGGCGAGGCCAACCTGGGCACGCTGCGCTACCTGCTGGTGGTGCCGGTGGCGCGGGCCCGCCTGCTCGGCGTGAAGTACGCCGCGATCGCGGTGTTCGCGCTGGCCGCCGCGATGGTGGTCACCACCGTCGGCGTGGTGCTGGGGCTGGTCCTCTTCGGCGGCGGCGACATGACCCTGCTCTCGGGCAGCCAGGTCGGCTTCCTCTCCGGCGTGGCCCGGGTGCTCGCGGCCACCTGCTACATCGCCGCCTGCCTGTCGGCGCTCGGGGCGGTCGGCCTGTTCGTGTCCTCGCTGACCGAGCAGCCGATCGGCGCCACGGTGGCGATCCTGGTGTTCAGCACCGCGAGCTTCATCCTCGACTCGATCCCGCAGGTCTCCTGGCTGCACCCGTTCCTGCTGACCCACCACTGGCTCGCGTTCGGCGACCTCTTCCGGGCGCCCGTCGCGTGGGACGGCCTCACGTCCGGGCTGTACGTCGCGGCGGCCTACGCCGCGGTGTTCTGGCTCGCCGCCTGGGCGCGGTTCCTCACCAAGGACGTGACGAGCTAGCTAGCTCGCTCGGACCTCGGCGGCGTCGCGCTCCTGCCCCTCGGCGGGCGGCGGCGCGCCGGGGCCGCGGACCACGAAGTCCTTCTGCCGGATCAGCGCGAGGCTGAGCACCCCGGCGACGAACGCGGTGACGGCCGCGATCGCGATGAGGTGGTTCAGCGAGTCGACCACCGCCGACGTACCGACCCGGTGCACCAGGTCGAAGGCCTGCTGGCCGACGCCCTGGCCGGCGTTCGCGGCGGCTGCCTTCTGGGCGCCCTCGGCGGCGGCCTGCACCTGGCCGCCGGACAGCGCCGCGGACAGCCCGTCGAGCGCACCCGGCGGCACCTGCTGGGCCAGCTCGGGACGGACCGCGTCGGCGACCTGACGGCTGAACAACGAGCCGAGCGCGGCGATGCCGGTGGCGATGCCGACCTGCCGGAGCGTGGAGTTCACCCCGCTGGCCATGCCCGCGCGGGCGACCGGGACCACGCCGACGGCGGTCGACGCGAGCGGCGGGTTGATCAGGCCGATGCCCACGCCGGACACCACCATGCCGGGGATCAGGTGCGTCCACGACGAGTCGTCCTGGATACCCAGCATCAGCAGCAGCCCCACGCCGAGCACCAGGAAGCCGGGCCCGATCAGCCACTTCACCGGCACCTTCTCGGTGAGCCGGCCGGCGACCGCCGCGGCCACGAACGACGCGCCGGACAGGTAGAGGAAGCGGACGCCGGTCTCGACCGCGGAGTAGCCGAGGACGTTCTGCACGTAGATCACCAGGAAGGTCAGCAGCGAGAAGATCGACGCGGAGACGCCGAACGCCGCGATCAGGCCGCCGGTGAAGGTCGGCTTGCGCAGCAGGCCCAGGTCGAACATCGGGTGCTCCTGCACCGCCTGGCTGACCAGGAAGACCACCAGCAGCACCGCGGAGGCGGCGAGCGAGACCAGCACCTTCTGCTCGCCCCAGCCGTGCTGCCCGGCCTCGATCAGCCCGTAGACGAGGGCCCCGAGCGCGAGCGAGAAGGACACGAAGCCGAACCAGTCCGGGCGACCCGCACGCGGGTCGCGCGACTCCTCCACCTTCAGCAGCGTCACGCCGATGGCGACCAGGCAGATCGGGATGTTCACGAAGAAGATCCACCGCCACGACAGCCCGCTCGTGAGCACGCCGCCGAGCACCGGCCCGATCGCGACGGCGACGCCGGTGGTGGCGCCGAAGACCCCGAACGCCGTACCGCGGTCCTTGCCGTGGAAGGCGCTGGCCAGCAGCGCGAGCGCGGTGGCGAACATCGCCGCACCCCCGATGCCCTGGAAGGCCCGCGAGATCGTGAGCAGCAGGATGTCCTGCGCGGCGCCGCAGGCGATCGACCCGACCGTGAAGATGATGACGCCGATCGTGAACACCCGGCGCCGGCCGTAGAGGTCGGCGAGCGACCCGGCGGTGAGCAGCAGCGCGGCAAGACTGAGCGCGTAGGCGTCGATGACCCACTGCAGGTCGGACAGCGACGCGTCGAGCTCCGACTGGATGTCGGGCAGGGCGACGTTCACGATCGTGATGTCGAGCAGCAGCATGAACACGCCGGTGCAGACGGCGACCAGGGTCCACCACTTCGGGTCGCGGGTGGGTGCGGCCTGCTGGGCCATGGGTGCGGCCTCCTCCACGAACATCCGTCAACTACTGAACGATTACGTTCGGTACGATACTCACGGACCCGACATCGTCAAGTGGCTAACGATCATGCGAGGGATGAACCGTGGGTGAACCCAGCGACAGCCGCGAGCTGGTCCCGGCGCTGGCGGCGCTGCCCGGCCACCTGTTCTGGCGGGCCGCGGCCCGGGTCTCGCTCCTGGTCGCCGACGTGCTCCCGACCGGCGTCGACATCCACGAGTACGCCGCCCTGCTGGCCCTCCCCGGGGGCACCACCCGCTCGCAGCAGGCGCTCGCCGAGGCCATCGGCGTCAGCCGCACCACGATGGTCAAGGTCGCCGCGGACCTCTCGGGTGCCGGCTACGTCGAGCGGGTGCGCAACCCCGACGACCGCCGGTCCTACGCGCTGACCCGCACCCGCGAGGGCGCGTCGGTCGCCCGCCGGTGGAAGCGGCACGTCGACGCGCTCGAGGCCTCGGCGACCGCGCACTTCAGCGCCGCCGACCGCGACGACCTGCACGGACTGCTCCTGCGCGTCGCCGAGGACGACCTCGCCCCCGACGTACCCGAGCCGCTGCGGCAGAGCACCGCCTTCCTGGTCTCGCGGATCCACGCGCGGATGCACCGCGAGTTCGTGGCCGCGCTGGCCCCGTTCGACCTGATGCCCCCGCACTACGGCGCGCTGACCGCGCTGCAGGCGCTCGGACCGGTCTCCCAGGTCCGGCTGGCCCGCAGCCTCGGCGTCAGCGGTGCGCACATGGTGCAGCTCGTCGACGAGCTCGAGCACCGCGGGCTCGTCGTCCGGCGTCGCGACGAGTCCGACCGGCGTACCCAGCTGCTGCACCTGTGCGACGGCGTGGAGGACGTGGTCGCGCCCGCCACCGAGGCGGGTCGCGAGGCGACGGCCCGGGTGCTCGGCGCGCTGTCCCCGCGCGAGGTCGACCGGCTCGTCGAGCTGCTGCAGCGGTTCATCCGCACCTAGCGGCTCGGCTCCTCCGGCACGGTCGCCACGATCCGGATCGAGTGACCGAGCGAGGCAAGGTAGTTGAGGACGCCCTGCAGCTCCTCGCCGTCCTCGACCCGACCGGTGATCGTGGTCGCCAGCCGGCACTGGGACACCAGACCGGGGAACGTGTCGCTGAGGTGGTCGCCGAGCTCGCCCTCGACCTGGATCACGACCGTGTGCATGGCACTCCGACATGGTTGAGCCGCGGAGCCGGCCTGGTCTCGATCAGCCCTGTGAACGTATGCCCAGGCCGATGCCACGAGCCCTGTCCAGCCTCCGAGCCCGTCGGGCGGCATTTGCCGAGGGTTACGTTTCTGGCCCGGCCGGGGCCACCTTGCCTGCCTAGGTTCCTGGTTGCTGTTCGCAACCAAGGGGAACTCACATGGAGAGAACCCGCGCGATTCGGGCTCGCGGGATCACCAAGACGTTCGGCGAGGTCGTCGCCCTCGGCGGCGTCGACCTCGACGTACCGGCCGGGCACGTGCACGGCCTGGTCGGGCCGAACGGAGCCGGCAAGACCACGCTCCTCGGCCTGCTGCTCGGGCTCGCCGTGGCCGACGAGGGCGACCTGGAGATCCTGGGTACGCCGGTCGGGCGGGCGCTCTCGGTCCCCGACGGGGTGGCCGGCTTCGTCGACGGGCCCGGCCTCTACCCGACGCTCACCGCGCGGCAGAACCTCGCCGCCGTGGCGTCGCTGCGCGGGCACGACGCGGCCGGTGTCGACGACGCGCTCGACCAGGTCGGGCTCGCCGACGTCGGCGGCGACCGGGTCGGGGGCTTCTCGCTGGGCATGCGGCAGCGGCTCGGGCTGGCCGCCGCGCTGCTGACCGGCCCGCGGCTGCTGGTCCTCGACGAGCCCGCGAACGGGCTGGACCCGGCCGGCAAGCGCCACGTGCACCGGGTGGTGGCCGGGCTGGCCGCGGCCGGCACCGCGGTGATCTTCTCCAGCCACCGGATGGACGACCTCGCGGCGCTGTGCTCGGAGGTCACCCTGCTGGCCGGCGGGCGGGTGGTGTTCTCGGGCCCGGTCGGCAAGCTCGCGGCCGAGAGCGGCGACCTCGACTACCGGGTGCTCACCTCCGACCCGGAGCGGGCCCGGCAGGTGGCGGCCCGGACCCCCGGGCTGCGTTGCGTCCCGGCCGACGACCGGCGGCAGCCGGACGCCGACCTGCTGCTGGTCCGCGGCCCGGTGCCCTCCCTGGACGACCTGGTGGTGCGGCTGGTCGGCGCCGGCGTCGCGGTCCGCGAGCTGGCCCCGGTGGTGTCGCCACTGGAGTCGGCGTTCCTCGCGCTCACCGGCGAGGACGACCGATGACCGCGACGACCGCGTCCGTCGCCGTACCCGGGGCGAGACCGGCGCCGCTGGGACGCGGCTACCGCTTCGAGCTGGTCAAGCTGCTCTCCCAGTGGCGGGTGCGGCTGCTGGTCCTGGCCTGCTGGGTCGCGCCGGCCGGGTTCGTCGCGGTGGTGAGCCGGCAGGGCTCGCTGCCCACCGACACCGTCTTCGGACGCTGGATGCACGCCACCGGCTGGGCCGGATCGCTGGTCGTGCTGGCCTTCGCGTGCGGCTGGGTGCTGCCGCTGCTGACCGCCCTGGTCGCCGGGGACGCGTTCGCCGCCGAGGACCGGCTGGGCACCTGGCGGCACCTCCTCGTGACCGTCCGGTCGCCGCGGCGGATCTTCGCGGCGAAGGCGCTGGCCAGCCTCACCGTGATCGTGCTGCTCGTCGCGGGCCTCACCGCGTCGGGCATCGCCGGTGGGCTGGTGTCGGTGGGCAACCGCCCGCTGGTCGGGCTCGACGGGCACCTGCTCGCCCCGAGCGACGCGGCCGTCACGGTGCTGCTCGCCTGGGCCTACGTGCTGGCGCCCACGCTGGCGTTCGCCGCGGTGGGTCTGCTCGGCTCGGTGGCGCTGGGGCGCTCACCGATGGGCCTGCTGGTGCCGGCCCTGCTGGCCTTCGTGCTCCAGGTCGCCCAGCTGCTGCCGCTGCCGGTGCCGGTGCGGCTGGCCCTGCCGAGCTCCGGCTTCCTCGCCTGGCGCGGGTTGTTCACCGCTCCCGCGCAGCACGGGCCACTGCTGCTCGGGCTCGGCGTCGACCTGGCCTGGGCCGTGGTCGCGACCGCGCTCGCGTACCGGCTGTTCCTGCGTCGCGACTTCACCGACCTGACGTTCGACGGGTCGGGGCGCGGCGCGGTCGTCGCCGGGGCGCTCCCGCTGGCCGTCCTGCTCCTCGTCTCCGGTGCCGCGGTCGCCACCCTCACCCCGGCCCGCGGCACCGGGGTCGAGCGCGTCGACCTGCAGCGCTCGCTCGCCGGTGCGTTCGCGCACCTGTACCGGCTGCAGACCCGGCAGCTCGGCCGGCCGGCGGTCACCGAGGCGCAGCTGCGCAGCACCGCGTCCTGCGACAAGGGCGGCAGCCGGGTCCTCGACGCCGGACCCGGCAACGACTGGCGGTGTGTCGTGACCTGGCACCTGCCCGGCGCCGGCGCGGCCGTCGGCACCGCCCTCTACCAGCTCGACGTGGCCGCTGACGGGCGGTACGTCGCCGACGGCGATGGACCGAAGGAGGTGAACGGCTACTTCTCGGTGCGCACGCCCGACGGGGACGCACCCAACCCGCTCTGGCAGCTCGACGGCACCGTCGACCTGCTCGCCAGCACTCCGAAGGGATGATCCATGCACGTCACGCGCCAACGACGGCGCGACGCGAAGGTCCGTCTCGGGCTCTTCGGTCGACGCTCCACCCCACCACTCCGACTGGTCGCGGCCGGCACCACGGTGCTCGTCCTGGCCGGCGGTGGCATGGCCTACGCCAACACCGACGGCTTCGACTCCGACCGCGTCGGTGACCCCACCGGCCGGGGCCTGATGCTGCCCAGCGACCAGGCGATCTCGCCGATCGGCGACCGGCTGCTGGTCGACAACGGCACGCTGCTCGCCGCCACCGTCAGCCCCGACGGGCACCACCTCGCGGCGCTCACCACCGACCGCTCCATCGCGCTGACCATCGTCGACCTCGACAGCTACCAGGTGCAGCAGCAGGCCGGCACCGCCGGCTCGGCCGACCTGCGGATCAGCAACAACAACGTCGGCCAGGAGGGCCCGACGTACTCCCCCGACGGCAAGACCCTGTGGATGCCGCAGATCAACGGCTTCAACCGCTTCCCGGTCAAGGCCGACGGCACGGTCGGCGCGCCGACGTTCGTGAACCTGCCGGTGCAGGGGTCCCAGCACCCGCTGCCCGCGCAGGCGGTGTTCTCGCCCGACGGCTCGACGATGTACACCGCGGTCAACGGCCAGAACACCGTCGTCGCCCTCGACCCGGCCACGGGCACGATCAAGCAGACCTGGAACGTCGGGAACGCGCCGCGCGGCCTCGCGCTCGTCGGCGACAAGCTCTACGTCAGCAACGAGGGCGGCCGCCCGGCCAGGCCCGGCGAGACCACGATGAACTCCTACGGCACCCAGGTGCCGGCCGACCCGGACACCGGCGCCAGCACCACCGGAACGGTCAGCGTGATCGACACCGCGAACCCGACGGCCCGCGTCGGCAGCATCGACGTGGGGCTGCACCCGACCGCGATGCACGCCTCGAAGGGCGCGCTGTTCGTCACCAACACCAACGGCGACAGCGTCTCGGTGATCGACACCGCCAAGGACGCGGTGACCCAGACCATCGCCACCCAACCGTGGCCGAGCGCCAAGGTCGGCTACCACCCGGACGGCGTCACGCTCACCGACGACGGCCACCTGCTGGTCAGCCTCGGCCGCGCGAACGCCGTCGCGGTGTACCGCTACCGGGGCGACCCGAAGGAGCCGGTCAGCTACGTCGGCCTGCTGCCCACCGACTACTACCCGGAGGAGGTCACCACCCACGGCGGCCAGGTGCTGGTCACCAACCTGCGCGGCATCGGTGAGCGCGGCCCGACCCGGACGATCGACAAGGGCCCCGGCACCAGCCCGGCGACCGGTCACAACGCGCACGACTCGACCGGCACGCTGACCCGCTTCACGCTGCCCGACGACGCGGAGATCGCGCAGGGCACCCCGGCGGTGTTCGACCAGAACGGCTGGGACGGCTCCTCGGTGAAGCGGGGCGGCGGCGACGCCAAGCCTGTTGCCGTACCGAAGCGGCTGGGCGACCCCTCGACGATCAAGCACGTCTTCCTGCTGGTGAAGGAGAACCGCTCCTACGACCAGGTCTTCGGCGACGACCCGCGCGGGAACGGCGACCCGAAGCTGGCGCAGTTCGGCGAGGACGCCACGCCCAACCAGCACAAGCTGGCCAAGCAGTTCGGCCTCTACGACAACACCTACGACGTCGGCACCAACTCGGCCGAGGGCCACAACTGGCTGATGCAGGCCGACGACCCGGAGTACACCGAGTCGACCGCCGGCGGGTACGAGCGCAGCTACGACACCGAGGACGACGCCCTGGGCCACCAGCGCTCCGGGTTCCTCTGGTCGGGTGCGCAGGCGGCCGGCCGGTCGGTGCGGAACTTCGGTGAGTTCACCCAGTTCGAGACCCGCCCGCCGGGGACCACCTGGCAGGACTTCTACTGCGACGCGCAGAACATGTCGAGGACCGGCGCGGACCCGACGCTCAAGACGAACACGTCCTCGCCGATCCCGTCGCTGGACAAGGTCACCGCGCACGCCTACCCGAAGTACGACCTGGGCATCCCGGACCAGTACCGCTACGAGGTCTGGAAGCGCGACTTCGCGCAGCACGGGCCGAGCAACCTGAACATGTTCTGGCTCTCCAGCGACCACACCGGCGGTGCCCCGGTCAACCCGATCGCGCAGGTCGCCGACAACGACCTCGCGGTCGGCAAGATCGTGGACACCATCTCGCACAGCAAGTACTGGAAGAGCTCGGCGATCTTCGTCATCGAGGACGACACCCAGAACGGTGTCGACCACGTCGACGGCGCCCGCGGACCGGTGCAGGTGATCAGCCCCTGGGCGCAGCACGGCACCGTGGACAGCCGCTACTACACGCAGATCACCGTGATCCGCACGATCGAGCAGATCCTCGGGATCGCGCCGATGAACCAGAAGGACAGTGCGGCCACCCCGATGTCGGGCGCGTTCACCAGCAAGCCCGACGACGCGCCGTACACGGTCGAGAAGAACCGGGTGCCGCTGACCTACGGCCTCGCCACCCCGCCGCCCTGCGCGGACGAGCCGTCGAACGCGGCCCCGCTCGCCACGTCCCCGACGGTGACCCCGCCGGTGCCGGAGAGCAAGAGGCACGTCGCCGCGCTGTGGAAGCAGTGGATCGGTCAGCAGCACCTGACCGGCCCGAAGGCGATGCCGGACCGTGCCAACCCCGAGCAGATGGACCGCTACACGTGGTACGAGACGCACGGGTACACGCAGCCCTACCCCGGTGAGCGGAAGGTGCTGACCCCCGCCGAGGTGCCGGGCCGCTACCTGCCCTCGCCCGACTACGACGGCTGACCACCCGTCGCACCCCACGACGGCCCGCCGGGGATCCCCCCGGCGGGCCGTCCGTCGTTCGTGAGCGGGACGGTCAGGCGGGCTTGCGGGCCACGACGTACAGCCGCTGGGTGGTCTCGCCGCGGGCGGTGAGCGGTCCGCGGAGGAACCACTCGACGTCGACGAGACCGGCGCTCTCCACCACCCCCAGGACGAACGCCCGGTCGTGCAGCACGACGTCGAGGTCGACCTCGTGGTCGACCCACTCGTCGACGTGCCGGACCTCCGCCCCGGCGTGCAGCGCGAGCACCAGCCCGCCGCCCGCGGCGACCGGGCGGGCCAGCGCCGCGCCCGCGTCG
>JABFXA010000206.1 GCA_013361955.1 Nocardioidaceae bacterium | reverse complement strand
GAAGCTGGGCCTTGCGCCGCCACCGGGTGTAGTCCCGCCGGGCGAAGGTGCGCTCGGCCGCCCTGGCGAGGGTCAGCGCCCGGGCGGCGTCACCCTCGACGAGCGCGCACTCGGACTGGGTCAGCTGTGCCTCGGCGAGGTCCTGGTGCAGCCCGCCGGACGCGAACAGGTCGACGGCCTGCGAGAGCAGCCGGTCGGCGTCGGCGGAGAGCCCGGCCTCCCGCAGCACCCGAGCCCGGTCGAGCAGCCCGATCGGGTGCGGTGCGCCGGTGTTCAGCGCCTCCGCCCGGTCCATCGTCGCCAGCGCCCGCGGGATCCGGCCGGCGAGGAACTCCGCGTAGCCGAGGTTGTGCCGGGCCCGCAGCTCGCCCTCGCGGTCGCCCGCCGCCTCGGCGACCGTGGCGCACCGCTCCAGGTCGGCGCGCGCCACGTCGAGCGAACCGCGCTCCATGTGCGTGACCCCCCGGTTCAGCAGCAGCGAGACCTGGTCACGGTCGCGGGCCGCGTGCACCTGCTCCGCTGCCCGGTCGAATGCCCGGAGCGCCTCGCCCTCCCGGCCGGCGCGGAGCAGCAGCAGCGCCAGCTGGCCGTGGATCGGGGCGACGAGGTCGACGGCCGCGGCATCGACCGCGATCCGCTCGGCGTCCCGCAGCGTCGCCTTGGCGCCGGACAGGTCTCCGCTGAGCTCGTACTCCGCCGCGGCGAGCCCGATCAGCGCGCGGGCGCGACGGACCCCGAGCTCCGCTCCGTCGCCGGAGGAGGGCAGCCGAGCCAGCAGCGACCGGTAGCGCGCCACCGCCTCGGCGGGACGGCCGTGGCGTGCCTCGGACCGCGCGGCCTCGACCTCGGCGTCGACGACGTCCGGGTCGAGGGTCGGGGGCACCGACCGAATCTACAACTGGAACAGGGGTGTCACGACGGCATTCTCCGAACCCTCGTCGTCCAGCGGGTGGAAGCTCAGCTGCCCGAAACCCTCCTCGAGCTCCTGGAAGCTGAACCGTCCCTGGGCGTCGGCGAGCACGTCGTACTGCGGTCCGTCCTGGATCCGCAGCCGCACCCGGCATGCCTCGGGAGGCGCGAGCCAACCGTCGAGGCGGAGCCCGCGGTCCATCCGCACCACGGTCACCATGGCGGTCAGCCGGGTCGCCGAGAAGGTCAGGGTCTCGGTGCGCGTGCCGGCCGGCGACTCGCTGCGGACGGCGAGCGAGTCGACGGGCATCCGGGTCACCCGGGCGACCTCGTCGAACACCTCGTCGAGAGCCATCGCGAAGGTGATGCGCTCGACCAGGTCGTCGGGGACCGGGTCGATCGCCGAGAACAGCTTGTTCACCTGGGCCAGGAACGCCTCGTCGACGGCGTCCACGGGGTCTCCGGAGGCTTCGGCGAGTGTGCGGTCGTCGTCCATCACGAGTTCCTTCCTTCCGTGGAGGTGCTGCCGGGACCCCCCGATGGGTCCCGGACCACCGCGTCGGCCGGCTCCGAGGTCCCCCATCGAGGGTCCGCCGCCAGCGCGAGGCGAAGCTTGGCCAGGCAACGGCCGCGGGTGGGCCCGATGCTGCCCACCGGCATGCCGAGCGAGTCGGCGATCAGCGCGTAGTCCGGCCGGTCCGCGAAGGCGATCACCCGGATCAGCTCGCGGCACCGGTCGGAGAGTCCCTGCACGTGGCTCCACAGCACCCGGCTGCTGTCGTCGCGGAGCACCGTCTCGTCGGGCTCCTCGTCCCGCTGGCCCGGGATCTGGGTGAGCTGCTCGCCGTCCTGGCCGAAGAGGGCCGCGGTGCGCACCACGTCGGCTCGCGCCCGCTTGGTCACTCGCCAGGCCTCCCGGCGAGCCGCCGTGAGCAGCCACTTGACGACCGACTGCGGGTCGCGGATGGCGTCGCCGCTGTGCAGCAGTCGCAGCCAGGTCGTCTGCACCACGTCGTCCGCCGCGGCCCGGTCGACCCCCTGGCTGCGCACGGTGTGCCACAGCAGCGGGGTGAGCAGCGTGACCAGGCGGTCCAGCTCGGCCCGGTCGCCCTCGAGGTAGCCCGCGAACGCCTGCGCGGCGCGATGGACGAGGGTGTCGGTCTCGCCGCCGGAGTGCGTCTCGATCATTGCACCTCCCGGTGCGGCATCTCGGCGAGGATCCGCCGGAGCCGGCGCACCTTCGCCCGCGGGTCGAGCGCCCGACCCTTCGCGAAGTCCTTCTGGAGGCGCGCGGCGACCTGGCCGGCGAGGACCGGCGCGGCGAACGAGCTGCCGCTCCACACCGCGAACCCGCCCCGGAAGTCGTCGGGGTCCAGGGTCGACCGGGTCTCGCCGCGGGCGTTCACGAACTCGTTGCTGGGCTCGAGCGACCCGTCGTACGACGTGGGCATCGCGCTCAGCAGCGAGACGCCGGGCCGCAGGTAGCGCACCCACGGTCCGTCGTTGCTGAACATCGCGATGGTGCCGTCGGGGTTCACCGCCCCCACGGCCGAGATCGGCACCGCGTTGGTCGGCGTCGGGAACGGGGTGTCCGGGTACGGCGCGAACGCCGCCGGGTACGACGCGCGCGTGGTCGCGTCGTTGCCCGCCGAGGTGACCACCGCGACGCCGAACCTGCCGAGCAGCCGCAGGGGCCCCAGCAGCAAGGAGTCGAAGGACGCGTCACCCGGCATCTCGTGGTAGTAGCCCAGCGAGAGCGACACCACGTCGACGACGTCGTGGCCGGCGTGCCCGGCGATGCCCATCAGGTGATGGAGGGCGAGCAGCTGCAGGGATCGCAGCAGCTCGGACTCCCGCACCTCGCCGTCGCTGTGGAACAGCCGCACCGACAGCAGCCTCGCGTCGGGGCAGCCCTGCCGGATGAGCCCCGCGATGAACGTGCCGTGACCGGCGTCCGGGCCGAGCTCACCGAGCAGCGACTCGGCGTTGCCGATCCCGGTCAGGTCGCCGGCGACCGGCGGGATGCCGATCCGGACCCCCGGGCCGCCGCCCGGCACCGTCACGCACGGGTCGCGCACGACGTTGTCGTCCCGCAGCCACGGGTGGTCCTCGATGCCGGAGTCCAGCACCGCGACCACCGGTCGACGGTCGCGCGGGCCGAGCCGGCCGCGCGGGGCACGCCCCGCGTAGCCGACCGGCTGGCGGCCGCCCCATCCGGGCACGGCGTACCCCCCGATGCCGTGCGGGTCGGTGTACGGGTGCGGGTCCGTGTACGGGTGCGGATCCGTGTAGGGGTGCGGGTCGGTGTACGGGTGCGGGTCGGTGTACGGCGTGGGCTGGATGTCGCGGGTGCTCGCCGGGTGCTCCAGCCCGACGTCCCGGCGACGCGGGCCGCTGCCGACGCGCAACCGG
>JABFXA010000461.1 GCA_013361955.1 Nocardioidaceae bacterium | reverse complement strand
GGCGGCGGCGGTGGCGGCAAGCCGGACGTCGCCCAGGGCGGCGGTCAGAACGCCGCCGCCATCGGTGACGCCGTCGACGCCGTCGAGCGCCTCGTCGCCGAGACTGCGAAGTAGGACGGGCGATGCGCAGAGGCCGCCGGCTCGCGATCGACGTCGGGGACGCCCGGATCGGGGTCGCCTCGTGCGACCCCGACGGGATCCTCGCCACCCCGGTGGAGACCGTCCCCGGGCGGGACGTCCCGGCGGCGCACCGCCGCCTGCGTCAACTGGTCGAGGAGTACGAGCCCGTCGAGGTCGTCGTCGGTCTCCCTCGCTCCCTCAAGGGGGGCGAGGGTCCGGCCGCGGCCAAGGTCAGGGGCTTCGCCCAGGAGCTGGCCAAGGGCATCGCTCCCGTCCCCGTACGGCTGGTCGACGAGCGGATGACGACGGTGACGGCGAGCCAGGGGCTGCGCGCCTCGGGCGTGAAGTCCAAGAAGGGCAGATCGGTCATCGACCAGGCCGCCGCTGTGATCATCCTTCAGCAGGCGCTGGAATCCGAACGGGTGTCAGGCAAAGCACCCGGCGAGGGCGTCGAAGTGGTCATCTGATCGCGATACGGTAACGTTCCGCGCGATGCGGCGGCATTCGAACAGCCCCCGCACAGCAAGAGGCGGAACGGAAGCCGGCCCCCCACATCAGGTCGCGCGGACCGCCGCCTCGCGGCTCTAGGGGATCGATGACTGAGTATGGCCGGGGCCCAGGCTCCGAACCGTGGCATCCGGAGGACCCGTTGTACGGGGACGGCGGATGGGGCGGACAGCAGGCCCAGGCGGGTCAGCAGTCCCCCTACGGCGGCCAGCCGCAGCACTATCCGCAGCAGCCGCAGCAACAGCAGCAGCCGCAGCCGCAGTACGGCGACTGGGGCGACGGCGGCCAGGGCGCGTACGGGCAGCAGCAGCAGTACGACCAGTACGGTCAGCCGATCCCCGAGCCGCAGTACGACCAGTACGGCCAGCAGCAGTACGACCAGCAGTACGCGGCCCAGGCGCAGCCGCAGCAGGACCAGGGCTACGACGACGGCGGCTGGGGGACCGGCGCGCATCCCCACGCGCAGCACCCGGGCGACCCGTCGGACCCCTATGGCCCGCAGAGCGCCGCCTACGGCGCCGAGCAGCCCGACTTCTACGGCACCCCGGACGCGTACCCGCCGCCGGAGCCGCCCGGCCGACGGCGCGCCGAACCCGAACCGCAGGGCACCGACTGGGACCCCGGTCCCGACGAGGGTGAGCACGCCTTCTTCGCGGGCGGGGACGCCGGGGACGACGGCGGCACCGGCGGTCGTGGCGAGCGCAGGGGCCGGGGCGGCAAGCAGAAGAAGGGCCGCAGCGGCCTCGCCTGCCTCGTGGTCTGCCTGGTGCTCGGCGGCGGTGTGGCGGGCGTCGGCTACTTCGGCCTGCAGTTCTACCAGGACCGTTTCGGCGCGGCCCCGGACTACGCGGGCAACGGCAACGGCGAGAAGGTGACCGTCACCATCCCCGAGGGCGCGGGCGGCGCGACGATCGGCCAGGAGCTCAAGCGCCAGGGAGTGGTGAAGAGCGTCGACGCCTTCATCAGCGCCCAGCAGAGCAATCCCAACGGCAAGAGCATCCAGGACGGCGTGTACACGCTGCATAAGTAGATGTCGGCCGCGAGCGCGGTCCAGATGCTGCTCGACCCCAAGAGCCGCAGCAACCTGATCATCTCCGAGGGCTGGCGGAACGTACAGGTCTACAAGAAGATCGACGAGCAGCTCGGGCTCAAGAAGGGCACCACCGCCGGCGTCGCCAAGAGCCAGTGGAAGAACCTCGGTCTGCCCGCCTGGGCGATGAACCACGGGGACGTCAAGGACCCGCTGGAAGGGTTCCTCTTCCCGTCCAGCTATCCCGCGACCAAGGGCCAGAAGCCCGAGGACGTGCTCAGGCAGATGGTGGCGCGGGCCAACGAGCGGTACACGGCGCTCGGCCTGGCGTCGAAGGCGGAGAGTCTCGGTCTGGACGGTCCCTGGCAACTGCTCACCGTCGCGAGCCTCGTGCAGGCCGAGGGCAAGACCCCCGAGGACTTCCGCAAGATGTCCGAGGTCGTCTACAACCGGCTCAAGCCCGACAACACCGAGACCAACCGGTTGCTCCAGTTCGACTCGACCTTCAACTACGCGAAGGGCCAGAGCAACATCCACATCGGCGAGTCCGAGATCAACAACGACAAGGACCCGTACAACACGTACACCAACACGGGCCTGCCGCCCGGCCCCATCGGCAACCCCGGCGTCGAGGCGCTCGAGGCGTCGATGGATCCCACGGACGACGGCTGGATCTACTTCGTGGCCACCGACGGCAGGAACAAGACCGAGTTCGCGAAGACGCACGACGAGTTCCTGAGGCTGAAGGAAAAGTTCAATGCCAGTTAGGGCCGGGGCGCGACGGGCGGCCGTACTCGGCTCCCCGATCGCCCACTCCCTCTCCCCGGTGCTGCACCGCACCGCCTACGCCGAGCTGGGGCTGGAGGGCTGGACGTACGACCGGTTCGACGTCGACGAGGAGGCGCTGCCGGGCTTCTTCGACAAGCTGGGCAGGGAATGGGCGGGGCTGTCGCTGACCATGCCGCTCAAGCGGGCGGTGATCCCGCTGCTCGACGGGATCAGCGAGACGGCGGCCTCGGTGGACGCGGTGAACACCGTCGTCTTCACCGAGGAAGGCCGCAGGACCGGCGACAACACCGACATCCCCGGCATGGTCGCCGCCCTGCGCGAGCACGGCATCGAGAGGGTCGACACCGCCGCGGTCCTCGGCGCCGGGGCCACCGCCTCCTCCGCGCTGGCCGCGCTGGCCCGGGTCTGCACCGGCGAGGTCACCGTGTACGTACGCAGTGAGGCACGCGCCGCCGAGATGCGGGGCTGGGCCGAGCGGCTCGACGTCGACGTGCGCATCGCCGACTGGGCGCACGCCGAGCAGGCGCTGCACGCCCCGCTGGTCGTCGCCACCACACCCGCCGGCACCACTGACGCGCTGGCCGCCGCGGTGCCCGAGATGCCCGGAACCCTCTTCGACGTGCTGTACGACCCCTGGCCGACCGCGCTCGCGGCCCGCTGGTCGGCGTACGGCGGTGCCGTGGTCAGCGGCCTCGACCTGCTGTTGCACCAGGCGGTGCTTCAGGTCGAGCAGATGACGGGCCGCGCCCCGGCCCCGCTGGCAGCCATGCGAAAAGCAGGCGAGCACGCCCTCGCGGAACGCTAGGATCCGTCCGGTTCCGCAGGGGGCGGAACCGGGAGGGGGAAGCGATCCATGTCCACAGGCATGCCTCTGGCATCT
>JABFXA010000281.1 GCA_013361955.1 Nocardioidaceae bacterium | reverse complement strand
CGTCCGCGGGGCGCCGCTCGGCCACCGGCACCAGGTGCAGTCCGCACGCCTGCGCGCTCTCGACGTACGCCGTCCCGTCGACGAGCAGCACCGACCCCGGCACGTCCTCGCCGAGCGGGCCGCGGACGGTGACCGCGAGCAGGTCACCGCCGAGCGAGGCGTGCAGCACGTCCACGAAGCCCGGCCCGCCGTCGGCCATCGGCACCAGGTCGAGCTCGTCGTCGGGCGCCCGCCGTCGCCACCCCTCCGCGATCGCCTCGGCCGCCTCGACGGCGCTGAGGGTTCCGGCGAACTTGTCAGGGGCGATCAGCACGCGCATGCGGGACATCATGTCGGTGCGGGCCGGGATCCCCAATGGCGGCTGTCCGTTTTGGCCGTTCTCCGGACGCCGCGCGAGATGGCCCCGATCATGAGGCCATGCACCCTGAGGCGGCGACGACCTGGCGCCTCGGGCACCGTCCCGAGCTGGACGCCGTCCGAGGGATCGCCATCGCCCTCGTGGTGCTGTCCCACCTCACCCCCGAGGGGTCCGCTGGACGAATTCCTGGGCTCGTCGGGGTCATCGTCTTCTTCACATTGAGCGGCTTCCTGATCACCTCGCTGCTGCTGGAGCAGCACGAGCAGCACGGGCGCGTGGATCTGCGGAGGTTCTACCGTGCCCGCGCCTACCGCCTGGCTCCGGCAATGCTCTCGATGGTCGCCTTCGTGGTGGCGACGAACCTGCTCTGGGAACCGATCGCACCCACAAGCCTGGTCGTCGGCACGTTGACCTGGACGTCCAACTGGGTCATCGCCACCGGGGGGCACAGCGGCACTGCGCTCACCCACACCTGGTCGCTTGCGATCGAGGAGCAGTTCTACCTCCTGTGGCCGCTCGTGATCATCGTGGTGGCGCGACGGCGCAGACTCCTCTTGGCCGCCACGGTCACCGGGGTGTGCGTGCCCGTGCTGCTCCGGTTCCTGCTGGCTGCCAGCGGCACCGACCGGATCATGAACGGAACCGACACCCGTGCAGACTCGCTGCTCGTGGGATGCCTGCTCGCCGTCCTGGTGCACGGTCGTCCGGAGGGCCGCTCGGAGCCCGTTGCGGCGGCCGGCTGCCTGGTCGCGGTCCTGGCGAGCTGTTTGATGGGTGTCATCCCAATCGTCGTGCTCGCCCCGCTTCTGGTCGCCGTCGCGACGGCCGGAGCCATCCACTGGTCGGCGCGCGGCGACGGCGTTCGATGGTTGCGCGCGCGTCCCCTGACGCTGCTCGGGAAACGCTCCTACGGGTTGTACCTGTGGCACTGGCCGATCATCGTGGTCGTCGACCGGCTGCTTCACCGCGACGGCGGCCTGCTCGTGGCGGTGGTCGTCCTCCCGCTCGCTGCCCTCGTCACGGAGGCGTCGTGGCAGTTCGTGGAGCAGCCGTTCCTGCGCCGACGCCACGGCACCCGGGCGAGAGACCCTCGCCCGATCCCCGAGCCCGCGGCGGTTGCCTCCCCGTAGGTTGAGCGGGTGCCCGCTGACTACTACGTGCGCCCGATGACGCCGGCCGACGTGCCGGACGCGGACCGGGTCAGCGACGCGGCGTACTACGAGCTGGACGTGCGCACGCACCGCACCGGCTGGCCGGAGCCGGCGCGTCGCTCGACGGAGCGATCGGCGAGCTGGCGGGCCCGGATCGGGCACGTGGTCCGCACCGACCCGGGCGGCTGCTTCGTGGCCGAGGACGCCGGCGGCGTGCTCGGGATGGTGGCCGGGATGCGGCGGGACCTGACGTTCTTCCTCAGCAGCCTCGCGGTGCTGCCGGGCGTGCAGGGCCGTGGGGTGGGCCGGCAGCTGCTCGACGCGTCGCTGGCGTACGGCGCGGGCTGCCTGCGCGCGATGCTGCTCGCGTCACAGGACCCGGCGGCCCTGCGCCGCTACCGGCTGGCCGGCTTCACCCTGCACCCGACCCTGCTGCTCTGGGGCCGGGTGCCCCGCGAGGCCCTCCCCGTGGTGGACCGGGTCCGCGACGGCTCCGCCGGCGACATCGACCTGATGGACTCGGTCGACCGGCAGGTGCGCGACGCCGCCCGCGGGCCGGACCACCAGGAGCTGCTGCGGCACTACCGGCTGGTGGTGTCCGACCGGCCGACCGGCTCGGGCTACGTGTACGTCGACGGGGCCGGCCAGCCCTACGTGCTGGCGGCCACCAACCGGCGTACCGCCGTCAACCTGCTCTGGGAGGCGCTCGCGGCGAGCTCGCCGGACACCCCGGTGGCGGTCGCGAACGTCACCCCGGCCAACGAGTGGGCCGTGGACGTCGGGATGGCCTGCCGGATGGAGCTGTGGAACCACGGCTACCTGGGGCTGCGCGACATGCGGCCGCCGGTGCCGTTCCTGCCCTCCGGGATGTTCCTGTGAGCCTGGGGCGCTGTGGAAGGATGTCGGGGTGACAACAACCGACCTCCCCCTGCTGGTGCTGGGCCGCGGTGCGGACCAGGGCTCCGAGAAGGGGGTGGACTGCCCCGGCTCGCTGCCGGCCGCCTCCGACCCCGACCTGGTGGCCCGGGCCCGGGCGGCCAAGGCGGCGCTCGGCGACCGGGTGTTCGTGCTCGGCCACCACTACCAGCGCGACGAGGTCATCGAGTTCGCCGACGTCACCGGCGACTCCTTCAAGCTGGCCCGCGAGGCCGCGGCCCGTCCGGAGGCGGAGTACGTCGTGTTCTGCGGCGTGCACTTCATGGCGGAGTCGGCCGACATCCTGACCGCCTCGTCGCAGCAGGTGGTGCTGCCCGACCTGGCCGCCGGCTGCTCGATGGCCGACATGGCCCGGCTGGCGCAGGTCGAGGACGCCTGGGACGCGCTCGAGGACGCCGGGGTCGCATCGTCGGTGGTGCCCGTCACGTACATGAACTCCTCGGCCGACATCAAGGCGTTCTGCGGCCGCCACGGCGGCGCCGTGTGCACCTCGTCCAACGCGCAGGTGGCGCTGGAGTGGGCGTTCGAGCAGCGCCCCGACGCGAAGGTGCTGTTCCTGCCCGACCAGCACCTCGGCCGCAACACCGCGGTGCTGCAGCTGGGCCTGGGCCTCGACGACTGCGTGGTGTGGGACCCGCACCGTCCCGACGGCGGTCTCACCGCCGACGAGCTGCGCGACGCCCGGATGATCCTGTGGAAGGGGCACTGCTCGGTGCACGGCCGGTTCTCCGCGTCGTGCGTCGACGACGTGCGCGAGCGGATCCCGGGCGTGCAGGTGCTGGTGCACCCCGAGTGCCGCCACGACGTGGTCACCAAGGCCGACCTGGTCGGCTCGACGGAGTTCATCATCAAGACGGTCGAGTCCGCGCCGGCCGAGTCCGCGTGGGCGATCGGCACCGAGCTCAACCTCGTGCAGCGGCTGGCGAAGGCGCACCCCGACCAGCAGATCGCGTTTCTGGACAAGACCGTCTGCTACTGCTCCACGATGAACCGGATCGACCTGCCGCACTTCGTCTGGGCGATGGAGAACCTCGTCGAGGGGCACGTCGTGAACCGGATCCGGGTCGACCCGGAGACCGAGAAGTGGGCCAAGGTCGCCCTGCAGCGGATGCTCGACCTGCCGGCGCGCTAGCCCGCCAGCTCCCGCGCGTCGTACCGGACCGGAAGGTCGAACCAGACCAGCGCTCCCCCGCCGGGCGCCTCGTCGAGGCCGATGGTCCCGCCGTGCGCGCGCACCACCCGCGCGCAGATGGCCAGGCCGAGCCCGATGCCGTCGGCCTTGCGGTCCCCCTGCACCAGCGGCTCGAACACCCGCTCCCGCTGGTCGACCGGGACGCCCGGGCCGTTGTCGGCCACCTCGACCCGCCAGCCGGTCGGCGTCGACCGCGCGGAGACCGCCACCCGCGGGCGGGCCACCGGCCGGGTGAACTTCAGCGCGTTGGCGACCAGGTTCTGCAGCACCGCACGCACCTGGGTGGCGTCCCCGTGCACCACCGGGAGGTCGCCGAGCACGAGGTCCGCGCCCACCAGCTGGCCGGCCAGGTCGCTGCGGACATCGGCCATCACCGTGCGCAGGTCGACCTCGGTCAGCTGCAGGCCGCCGCCGAGCCGGCCGTAGTCGAGCAGGTCGGCGATCATCCGGTCCATCCGCTGCGCACCGCTGAGCGCCCGCTCGAGCATCCACGCCGCGTCCTCGTCGCTCCTCACCGACTCCTGCTCGCCGAGCATCTCCAGCGACATGGACACCGAGCTCAGCGGGTTGCGCAGGTCGTGGGCGGCCTGCCCGGCGAAGCTGCCGAGCAGCTCGTTGGAGCGGCGCAGCTCGTCTCGGATCCTGGTCAACGTGGCCAGCGAGCGCTCCAGCTGGCGGGTGCGCAGCCCCAGCTCGAGGACGTCCACCACACGGTCGGCGAGCGACCGCAGCGCCTCGTTCTGCCGCTCGTCGAGCTCCCGCGGCTCGTCGTCGAAGACGCACAGGGTGCCGATCGCGACGCCGTCGGGCGTGACCAGGTGGTTCGCCGCGTAGAAGCGGACCCGGCCGATCACGCCGGTCACGAACGGGTTGTCCGCGAACCGGGGATCCGCGCGGGCGTCGGACAGGATCACCGGGGCGTCCTCGTCGAGCACCGCCGCGCACATCGAGTCGTCGCGGGAGCAGATGCCCGGCTCCATGCCGACGGCGGCCACCTGCACCTGCTCGGTGCTGGTGATCAGGTTGATGGCGGCCCGGGGTACGTCGCAGATCTGCGCCGCGAGAGCCACCAGCGCCTCGAGGTCACGCCGGGGCGGCGCCCCGAGCACGCCGTACTTCTCGATCTCCTCCATCCGGAGGCCGTCCGCCTGCCTGCTCACCGTCGTGCCTCCCGTGGCCACCGTGGGCCCATCGAGGAGATGATCGACGCCCCCGAGCGGCCGCTGAACACCGCCGATTCTGGCACTTCCGGGTCCGCGGCGTCAGAGGCCCGGCGCACCCCACAACGGCATCCACCGGCTGAGCTGCGGCTCGACGGGCAGGTCGCCGGTGAGCACGTCGCGGATCTGCAGCTCCAGGAGGTTGTCGCGGCGCTGCGGGCCCAGCGGGACGAACGGGTAGAAGGTGCCCTGCTTGTACAGGTACACCAGGCCGAGCGTGCGGTCCGCCGGGTCGGTGAAGCCGACCAGCGAGCACAGCAGCGCCGGGCCGAAGCCCTGGTCCTCCAGGGAGGTGTTCACGGTGTGCAGGTCGGTCACCAGCGAGGACAGGTCGTCGGGGCTCTGCCGGGCCAGCAGCCAGGTGAAGCCGAAGGAGTCGGTGCTGACCTCGACGTCGGGGTCGTCGTCGTTGTCGAGCAGCTCGACGACGTCCTTCTGGGTCTGCGCGAACGCCGCCCCCTCGGCGGCCCGGAAGCACACCGACCCGACCCCCGTGGGGCGGAAGCCGAGCGTGGTCTCGAGCGTGACCGCCGCCGCGGGCAGGGAGAACAGCGCGTCGAGGTTGGCCTGCACCGGTTTGCTGCGACCGGTCAGGGACTGCCAGAGACCCATCGCGCTAGCGGTCCATGCCGGGCGCGGAGAACCCGCCGTCCATCGGCTTGCCGAGCTCGGCGGCGATCTTGGCCAGCTGCTCGAGCCGCTGCTCGAGGCTGGGGTGCGTCGAGGTGAGCGTCTTGAACCCCTGTCCGCTGATCGCCGGGGTGATGAAGAAGGCGTTCAGCGACTGCACCTCGCGCAGGTCGCGGCTCGGGATCGCGGCGACGTCGCCGGTGATCTTGGTGAGCGCGCCGGCCAGCGCGGACGGCTTCTGGGTCAGGTAGGCGCCGGCCCGGTCGGCGCACAGCTCGCGGTAGCGCGACAGCAGCCGGGTCAGGAAGAAGCTCACGGCGTACACCACCAGGCTGATCACCAGCGCCAGGAGGAACGCGATCGCGCCGCCGCCGTTGTCGTTGTTGTCGCGGCGGCCGCCGCCGAAGATCATACCGTACTGCGCGCCGCGGGTTGCCATCCCGGCGATGATCCCGGCCGACGACGCGAGGGTCATCACCAGCACGTCGCGGTGCGCCACGTGGGAGAGCTCGTGCGCCAGCACACCCTCGAGCTCCTCGGCGGTGAGCCGGTCGAGGATGCCGGTGGTCACGCAGACCGCCGAGTGGTTCGCCGAGCGCCCGGTCGCGAACGCGTTGGGCATGTCGGTGTAGGCGATCGCCACGGTCGGCTTCGGCATGTCGGCGAGCGCGCACAGCCGGTCGATCATGCCGTGCAGCTCCGGCGCCTGCTCCGGGGTGACGACGCGGGCGCGCATCGCCCGCAGCGCGAGCTTGTCGGAGCTGTACCACTGCCACCAGGCGATGCCGAGCCCGATCAGGCCGATGATCACGGCGTACGACGGGAAGGCGTACATCAGCCCGACGATGAGCGCGACGAAGAGTCCCCCGAGGAGGAACAGGACCAGGGTCATCCGGGCGGTCAGCCCGGCGTCGCCGACGAAGCGGGTTCGTGCCATCAGCCCGGGATCAGCCCGTCGTCCGCGAGCAGCTCCCGCACCTCCTCCAGCGTCGCGTCGGAGGGCGGCAGGATCAGGTCGGAGTCCTCGAGCGAGTCGTCGGCCAGCGGCTCCCCGTGGCTGCGGACGGCGGTGAGCAGCCCGTCGAGCGACGTGCGGAAGGCGGCCTCGTCACCGGACTCGACGGCGGCCTCGACCGCGTCGTCGAGCTCGTTGAGGGGGCCGAGCTGCTCGTCGCTGACGTCCCACTGACCCTCGCCGAGGATCCGCACGATCATGCTTGCCCCTCCTCCTTCTGGGTCTCGCTGACCGGGGCGGCCGTCGACGCGTCACCGGCCTCGATGGCCTGCGTCTGCCCGCCGGAGCCGGCCTTGAGCGCGGCGAGCTCGGCCTCCACGTCGGACTGCGAGGACATCGCCTCGAGCTCGCGGGAGATGTCGTCGCCGCGGTTCAGCGAGGACGCGTCGTCGAGGGCACCGGAGGCGATCAGCTCGTCGATGGCGCCGGCGCGGGCCTGCATCTGCGCGGTCTTGTCCTCCGCGCGCTGCACCGCCATGCCGACGTCGCCCATCTCCTCGGAGATGCCGGAGAACGCCTCGTTGATCCGGGTCTGCGCCTCGGCGGCGGTGTACTTGGCCTTGATCGTCTCCTTCTGGGTGCGGAAAGACTCGACCTTGGCCTGCAGCCGCTGCGAGGCCAGCGTGAGCTTCTCCTCCTCGCCCTGCAGCTGGGCCTTCTGCTGCTCCAGGTCGGCGAGCTGGCCGGTCAGCGCCGACTTGCGGGTCAGCGCCTCACGGGCCAGGTCCTCGCGGCCCATGGACAGCGCCTTCTGCGCCTGCTGGGTCAGCTTGTCGGCCTGCTGCTGCAGCTGCTGCTGCTGGAGCTCGACGCGCTTGCGGCTGGTCGCCACGTCGGCGACACCGCGACGTACCTTCGTCAGCAGCTCGAGCTGGCGCTTGTAGCTGTAGTCCAACGTCTCCCGCGGGTCCTCCGCACGGTCCAGCGCCTTGTCGGCCTTGGCCCGGAAGATCAGGCTGATGCGCTTCATGAGGCTCATGGAGTGCGGGCCCCCTATTCCTTCGTCTCGAGGTGCACCTGGTCGGGCCGAGGTGTGGCGGGAGGCAGATGCGGTGGGTTCGGCTCCGTCCACCCTACGGGCCAACGCTCCGGCGCAGTAGGAGGTTCCCGACCCCTTGCGGCGACGCGCGCACCCGTCGTGTGACTTAAGGTGGGGCCGTGTTCCGACGTAGCAAGGCCGCCGAGGCGGCGGCCGCCGAGGCCGCCCCCGTCAAGACCGGCGGCAAGGGTCGCCCCACCCCCACCCGCCGGGAGGCCGAGGCCGCGGCCAAGGCCCGCGCCAAGGGCCCCGCCGACAAGAAGGGCCGGGCCCGGGTCGACCGGGAGCGCCGGGCCGAGCAGAACGCGAAGATCCGCGAGGGGATGCGCACCGGCGACGAGCGGTACCTGCCGGCCCGCGACAAGGGCCCGGTCCGCCGGTTCACCCGCGACTACGTCGACGCCCGGCTGTGCATCGGTGAGCTGCTGCTGCCGATGCTGCTGCTGATCATCATCTCGCAGGGCATCTCGCCGTCGCTGAGCAACGGGCTGTGGGCGGCCACCATCCTGCTGGTCGCCTTCGACACCGCGCTGCTGGTGTTCCGGCTGCGCGGCGAGCTAAGGCGCCGGTTCCCCGACACGAGCACCAAGGGCGCCGTCGGGTACGCCGTGCTCCGGTCGACGCAGTTCCGGAAGATCCGGATGCCGAAGACCCAGGTGAAGCTCGGGCAGAAGCTGCCGGAGCGGTACTGAGCGTTCTCTCCGACATTGGATAGGTGTTAGTGACCTCTGGGTCACTCGTAGCTATCCAATATCGGGTCGTCGTCCACAGATGTCGGCTCCAGGCGCCGCTGGTACGTCGGGGCGCGCACGCTGAGCGGCGTGACTGAGGACGGTGTCGAGGCGGCGGTCCGGCTGGCGAGCGAGCAGGACGGCGTGCTCACGCGTGCCCAGGCCCGGCAGTGCGGGATGGACCGGTGGGCCGTGGGCCACCAGGTCGAGCAGGGTCGGTGGAGGGCGCACGGCCGGGTGACGGTCGCCGTACACCCGTTGGCCCTGTCCGACGACGCCCGGGTGCGCGCCTCGGTGTGGGAGGCGGGCGAGCGGGCGGTGCTCGACGGGTCGTCGGCGCTGCGGTGGCACGGGCTGACCGGGTTCGCCGACTCGCTCCACGTGCTCGTGCCCTGGCCGGCGAGCCCGGAGCCGTGGCGCGGCAGCGTCGTGCACTCCTCCCGGCTGTGGGCCGAGGGCGACGTCGTGGTGGTGCGGGGGCTGGCGGTGACACGACCGGACGTGGCCGCCGTGCACGCCGCGTTGTGGGCGCGCAGCGACCGGGCGGCCGCCACCGTCCTGGCGATGGCCGTCCAGCAGCGCCTCGCCCCTGCCGAACGGCTGGTGCTCGAGGCCAAGCGGATCAACCGGCACAAGCGGCGCCCGTTCGTCCTCCAGGTCGCCCACGACATCGCCGACGGCGCGCAGGCGCTCTCCGAGCTCGACTTCACGACCTGGTGCCGCCGGCGCGAACTTCCCGCACCCAGTCGCCAGGTGCTGCGGAAGGGGCCACGCGGCCGGGTGTACCTCGACGTCTCGTGGGACGAGTACGGCGTCGCGGTCGAGATCGAGGGCGCGCACCACGACGCACCGGAGCACGCCATCGACGACGCGCTCCGCCAGAACCAGCTCACGGTCGACCACGTCCGGGTGCTGCGGATCCCGGTGCTCGGCCTCCGCTCGATCCCGGACCGCTTCATGGACCAGGTCGAGGCGATGCTCCGTCGGGCCGGTTGGGACGCCGCCGCCTGACCGGCGTACCGACATCGGGTCGGGAGAGTGACCCACAGGTCACCCCTGCCCCACCGACAACGGGTCGGGAGAGTGACCCCTGGGTCACTGATACCTATCCGATATCGGGTTGAACGCGGACGGTTAGGGTCGAGGCATGGAGATCCGCAACCTCGGTAAGAGCGGGCTGAAGGTGTCGGCGATCAGCTACGGCAACTGGCTGACCCACGGCTCGCAGGTCGAAGAGGACGCCGCGCTGGCGTGCGTCCGACAGGCACTCGACGAAGGCATCACCACCTTCGACACCGCCGACGTCTACGCCAACACCAAGGCGGAGTCGGTGCTGGGCAAGGCGCTGCAGGGCGAACGGCGTGAGGGTCTGGAGATCTTCACGAAGGTGTACTGGCCCACCGGGCCCGGCAACCACAACGACCACGGCCTCTCGCGCAAGCACATCATGGAGTCGATCGACGGCTCGCTCGAGCGCCTCGGCACCCACTACGTCGACCTCTACCAGGCGCACCGGTACGACTACGAGACGCCGCTCGAGGAGACGATGGAGGCGTTCGCGGACGTGGTGCACGCCGGCAAGGCGCACTACATCGGCGTGTCCGAGTGGCGGGCCGAGGAGATCCGCGCGGCGCACGCGCTGGCCCGCGAGCTGCACATCCCGCTGGTGTCGAACCAGCCGCAGTACAACATGCTGTGGCGGGTCATCGAGGCCGAGGTGGTGCCCACGTCCGAGGAGCTCGGGGTCGGCCAGATCGTCTGGTCGCCGATCGCGCAGGGGGTGCTGACCGGCAAGTACAAGCCGGGCGAGCAGCCGCCGGCCGGGTCGCGCGCCACCGACGAGAAGGGCGGCGCCGACATGATCTCCCGGTTCATGACCGACGACGTCCTCGGCCGGGTGCAGCAGCTGCAGCCGGTGGCCGACGAGGCCGGGCTGTCGATGGCGCAGCTGGCCGTCGCCTGGGTGCTGCAGAACCCGAACGTCTCCTCGGCGATCATCGGCGCCTCGCGGCCCGAGCAGGTCACCGAGAACGTCAAGGCCGCCGGCGTGACGCTCGAGCCCGAGCTGCTTGCCCGGACCGACGAGGTCCTCGGCGACGTCGTGGAGCGCGACCCGGCGAAGACCAAGTCGCCTGCGAAGCGGGAGTTCTAGCTGCCTGCGTGCAGGCTCATCGGGCCGTAGACCTCGCGGTCGCCCTCGAAGAGGGTGACCTGGTCCACCCCCTCCTCCAGCAGGTCGCGCCACACCTCGCCGATCCACGACTCCGCGTCGCTCTGCGACGGGAAACCGGTGACGCCGGAGGCGACGTTGTCGGCGACGCTGACCTCGCCGCCGGAGGCGTCCTCGAAGCGCCACCGCCAGCTGGAGCGGGGGGTGGACTCGCCGCCGAAGGTCGAGGAGGGCTCCAGAGAATGGGTCATGTGACGAGCCTAACCAGCGGGACGGCAGGGTTCCTTTGACGGCCGCCGACCAAGCGTGGGAGGTTGTCGGCATCTGGCCTCTGCTGGGAAAGCCGGTCGAACTCCGGCGCTGACCCGCAACCGTGGGCCGGGCCGCCCCTCGTCGGGCGGACCGGCGAGCCGGAGCACCGGCGAGGTCAGCGGCTCCACATCATCCGTCGAGGTCTACGGGACGGAGTCGGGCACCCGGCCCTTCGCGGGCGGATCGGTCCGACGTACGTCTGTGCACCGCCGCCAGAAAGGGCCCCCATGGCCACCGCTCCCCGCCGGGTCGCCGGCGTCCTGCTCGCGCTCCTGCTCCCCCTCCTGTACGTCGTGACCGCCGCCGGCTCCGCCCAGGCGGCCGACGGCTTCAAGTACTGGAACTACTTCCACGTCCAGGGCGCCAAGTACGCGTTCGCGCAGACCGGTCCCGCCGACTTCACCCCGAAGGACGGCACCGTCGAGGCGTACCGCTACGGCCTCTCCTCGACCGCCGCCGGGCTGCCGCCGCGCACCGACGCGACGACGTACACCTTCGACGACCTGTGCCAGGACAGCAAGGCGAAGGCGGGTGAGAAGCGGGTCGGCGTGCTGCTCGACTACGGCACCGCCGCGGACGCCGCGAGCGGCGAGACCCCGCCCGACCCGCGCGGTGCCTGCGCGGTCGTGCCGACCGCCGCGAACGGCCAGCAGGTGCTCGACGAGGTCACCGACCTGCGGGTGCAGGGCGGCCTGGTCTGCGGCATCGACGGCTACCCCGCCAAGGGCTGCTCGATCACCGTGAAGAACCCGCCGGCCCAGCAGACCGAGCAGAGCGTCGACTTCACGCTGCCCGCCAGCGCCGCCGACACCCGGGCGGCGTCCTCGACCGACGACGACGGCGGGGTGTCCTGGCCGCTGGTCGGCGTGGCCGCCGCGGTGGTCGTGCTCGGCGGCGGCGCGCTGCTGCTGGCCCGCCGGAACCGATCCGCC
The DNA here is from genome assembly GCA_013361955.1 of Nocardioidaceae bacterium. Taxonomy (GTDB): domain Bacteria; phylum Actinomycetota; class Actinomycetes; order Propionibacteriales; family Nocardioidaceae; genus Nocardioides_B. The sequence continues at coordinate 1,883 of JABFXA010000281.1, read as the reverse complement.
TGACGGCACCTCCGTGCGCCCGCAGAACCGCCTCACCTTCCCCCGGCCGTTGCACCCGGGGGCCTGGTGGGTGTGGGCGGTCGCCCTGGCCGGCGCGGCGAGCCGCACCCAGAACCCGGTGCCCCTCGCGCTGATCCTGGCGGTCACCGCCTTCGTGGTCTCGGCACGCCGGAGCACCGCCCCCTGGGCCCGTGCGTACGGCGCCTTCCTGCGCCTCGCGCTGCTCTTCATCGCGGTGCGGATCCTGTTCCAGGTGCTGCTGTCGACCGGGGCGCAGGGCCCGACGGTGCTGTTCACGCTGCCGTCGCTGCCGATGCCGGAGGGCACCGGCCTCAAGCTCGGCGGCGAGGTGACGCTGGAGGCGGTGCTGCGGGCGTTCTACGAGGGCCTGCAGCTGGCCACCATCCTGTGCTGCGTCGGCGCCGCCAACGCGCTCGGCAGCGCCCGGCGGCTGCTCCGGTCGGTGCCCGGCGCGTTGTACGAGGTCGGGGTCGCGTGCGTGATCGCGCTGACGTTCGCGCCGCAGCTGGTCGCCGACGCGCAGCGGGTCCGCGAGGCGCACCGGCTGCGCGGCCAGTCCACCCGCGGGCTCGGCACCTTCCTGCGGCTGGCGATGCCGGTGCTCGAGGGGTCGCTCGAGCGGTCCGTCGACCTGGCCGCCGCGATGGACTCCCGCGGCTACGGGCGGACGACGGACAGCAGCCGGGTCTCCCGCCGGATGACCGCCGGCCTGGTCTTCGGGGGCCTGCTGGGCGTCTGCGTCGGCGTCTACGGGCTGCTCGACGGCAGCGCCGCCGCGTGGCTCGGGCTGCCGATGCTCGCCGCCGGCCTGGTCGTCGCCGCGGTGGGGCTGCACGTCGGCGGTCGACGGACCGGACGGACCCGCTACCGCCCCGACCCGTGGGCACTGCCCGAGTGGCTGGTGGCCGGATCGGGCGTGGTGGCGATGGTCGCGGTGTTCGTCGACGTGCACCGGGCGCCGCAGTCGTTCTTCCTGGCCAGCGTGACCGACGTACCCCCGGTGCCGCTACTGGCGTGCGCCGGGATCCTGGTCGCCGTGCTGCCCGCGTTCGTCGCGCCGCCCCAGCCGCAGCCGGCCGCGCCCTCCTCCCCCGCCCCGTCCTCGGACCGCGACGTGGAGGTGGCCGCGTGATCGAGCTGCACGAGATGGGCGTGACCTTCGCCGACGCCGCCGAGCCGGTGCTGTCCAGCGTCGACCTGCTCGTGCCCGAGGGCGAGCTGGCACTTGTCGTCGGCCGCACCGGCTCGGGCAAGAGCACCCTGCTGCGGTCGCTGAACGGCCTGGTGCCGCACTTCTCCGGCGGCACCCTGCACGGCCGCGTGGTCGTCGACGGTCGCGACACCCGCGCGCACCCGCCGCGCGACCTCGCCGACGTGGTCGGCTTCGTGGGCCAGGACCCGCTCGCCGGGTTCGTCACCGACACCGTCGAGGACGAGCTGGCGTACGGCATGGAGTCGCTCGGGCTGCCCACCGACGTGATGCGCAAGCGCGTCGAGGAGACCCTGGACCTGCTCGGCCTCGCCGAGGTGCGCAACCGCCCGGTCAGCGACCTGTCCGGCGGCCAGCAGCAGCGGGTGGCGATCGGGTCGGTGCTGACCACGCACCCCCGGATCCTGGTGCTCGACGAGCCGACCTCGGCGCTCGACCCGCTGGCCGCCGAGGAGGTGCTGGCCACCCTGCAGCGGCTGGTGCACGACCTCGGGCTGACCGTGATGCTGGCCGAGCACCGCCTCGAGCGCGTGGTGCAGTACGCCGACCGGGTGGTGCTGGTCCCCGGCGAGGGTGGACCGGTGCTGTCCGGGCCGCCCGCCGACGTGCTGCGCGACGCCCCCGTCGCGCCGCCGGTGGTCGAGCTCGGCCG
>JABFXA010000237.1 GCA_013361955.1 Nocardioidaceae bacterium | reverse complement strand
GGCCAGGTCAGCGGCTGCTGCGCCAGACCGCGACCGGGACCGGGCCGGCCGAGAACGTGGTCGGCGAACCCGTCGGACAGCCCGGCCCGTCGCACCAGCTCGAGCTGCGCCGCCCCGGGTGGCGCCCAGCCCTCGGGCGGCGAGCCGTCGTGCGGGCCGGACGCGAGCCACGCCGACCAGGTCGACGTACCTCCGGACCGCAGGTGCTCGCTCCAGGCCCAGACGGCCTGCTCGTACGCACGGTCCGGGGCCGGGCTCACGACCCGCGGATCCGCCGCGCGGCGCGCGAGACCTTCGCCGCGAGCTGGTCGTCGGGGTCGGGCCGCCGGGCCGCCTCGGTGGCCAGCGCCACCATCGCGTCGAGCGCGGCGTCGACCATCTCCGGGCGCCGCGGCCGGTCGGGGTCGTCCCACTCGGCGGGGTCGGGCGGGGGCGGCGGCCGCAGGTCGGCGACGTCGCCGATGACGTGGATGCCGGACCCCTCGATCCAGTCGATCCACTCGTCGGCGATCTCGTCGGCCCACGGGTACGCGTCGGGCGGCAGCGTCACCCGGGTCATCTCGTCGCGCTGGGCGAGGGTGCGGTGCACGACGACCTCGCGGATCAGCGCGCGGTAGTCCTCGGAGGCCAGGCCGGCGCGGCGCAGCCGGCCGTTGAGGCGGCGCACGATGGTCGCCTCGGCGGTGCCGATGGAGACGTTGGTGCGGTAGCTCTCCTCGGGCGCCCACGCCGGGTCGATGCCGAACGCCTCGCAGTAGCGCTTCCAGAGCAGGTCGCGCGGGGCGCCCGGCTGGGGCACGGTGACCAGGTGCACCCGCTCGGGCCGCAGCCCGCCGCTCCACCGGGACAGCACGTCGGGCAGGCCCTGCACCCGCCAGAACCACATCTGCGGCTTCTCCCGCCGCGCGGTCTGCACGGCCTCGAGGAACCGGGAGAAGGTACGCCGCCGCCGGTGCTTGACGCCCTCCTGCCACTCGGCCGGGATCTGCCGGGCCAGGTCACGGGCGGAGTACACGAGGTGCACCTCGCTGCCGGCCAGGTCGTCCATCACCCGCTTGATCTGCGCGGTCTTCGCGGCGGCGAGGATCTCGTGGGAGATGACGACGCTGCCCTGGTGCCGACGGACCCGCCGCACCAGCTTGTCCCACTCGCCGTCGACCTGCTCGCCGATGCCGCCCCAGGACTCGCGCACCACGTCGAGCGCCGGCCGGAAGTGGCTGGACTGCAGGCCGAGCGGGTAGTGCACGCCGTGGTCGGCGAGCGTCCCGGCGTTCACCCGCAGCCGGTCCTGCAGGTACGTCGTCCCCGTCTTCGGCGCACCGATGTGCAGGTAGACGACGCGATCGCTCATGGAGAGGAGTCTGCCAGCGCCCGTACGACGGCCGACGGGCTGGGGCGACCGAGCTCGCCGGCCATCCACACCGAGGTCTCGACGAGCGCACCGAGGTCGACGCCGTGCGCGATGCCGAGCCCGGTGAGCAGCCACACCAGGTCCTCGGTGGCGAGGTTGCCGGTGGCGCTCTTCGCGTAGGGGCAGCCGCCCAGCCCGCCCGCCGACGCGTCGAACGTGGTGACGCCGCAGCGCAGGGCGGCGACGGCGTTGGACAGCGCCTGCCCGTAGGTGTCGTGGAAGTGCATGGCCAGCGACTCGTTGGGCAGGCCGGCGTCGTTGAACGCCGCGAGCAGCGCGGTGACGTGCCCGGCGGTGCCGACGCCGATGGTGTCGCCGATCGAGAGCTGCGAGGCGCCGAGGTCGAACAGCCGCTTGCCGACCTCGACTACCTGCGCGACCGGGACCTCGCCCTCCCAGGGGTCGCCGAAGCACATGGAGACGTACGCGCGGACGTCGAGGCCATGGTCGCGGGCCCGCTTCACGGTCGGCTCGAACATCGCGAACTGCTCGTCGAGGCCGCGGTTGAGGTTCTAGCGCGCGAACGTCTCGGTGGCGCTGCCGTAGATCGCGACGTGCCGCACGCCCTTCTCCAGCGCGCGGTCGAGGCCGCGGTCGTTGGGCACCAGCACCGGCATGTCGCGGCCGTCGTCGCCGAGCAGGTCGAGCAGCTCGGCGGCGTCGGCGAGCTGGGGGACCCACTTCGGGTGCACGAAGCTCGTCGACTCGATGACCGGCAGCCCGGCGCCGGCCAGGCGGCGTACGAACTCCGCCTTGGTGGCGGTGGGGACCAGCGCCTTCTCGTTCTGCAGGCCGTCGCGCGGGCCGACCTCGTAGATCGTGACGCGCTCGGGGAGCGACGCGTCGGGGACAATATGCGGCAGCGCCATCAGACCTCCTCCACCACGAACAGCGTCGCACCGAGCGTCACCTGGTCGCCCGCCGAGGCGCCGACGTTGGCGACCCGGCCGGCGTACGGCGCCTTCAGCGACAGCTCCATCTTCATCGCCTCGAGCACGCCGAGCACCTGGCCCTCGGCGACCTCCTGGCCCTGCTCGACCGAGACCGCGAGGAGGGTGCCGGGCATCGGCGCGTTGAGCGTGCCGTCGCCCGCGACGGCCGCGGCGTCGGCGAACACGTCGGGCCGCGTGAACACCCGACGGTGGCCGTGGTGCACGACCTCGACGAAGTGCGGCGTGACGTTGACGACCGCCTGCTCGCGGCGGCCGTCGAGGCTGAGCACCACCACGTGCCGCTCCGCGAGCAGCGGGTGCACGGCGACCCCGTCGACGACCCCGGCCGCGCGGTCGACGACCACCGGGCGGTCGAGCTCGACGGTTACCGGCGCGGCGTCGGCGCCGACCCGGAAGCCGTCGCCCTGGAACGGGTGGTCCCACTCCGTCGCCTCGGTGAGCACGAACGTCTCGGTCCAGGCCGCGAACACCCGCGCCACGTCGGGGTCGGGCTCCTCGACGGTCGCGGTGTCGAGCCAGGCGGTGTCGATGGTGGCGTCGCGAAACTCGTCGCTCGCCGCGAGCACGCGCAGGAAGCCGACGTTCGTGGTGAGGCCGAGGATCGCGGTGTCGTCGAGGGCCGCGACGAGCGCGCGGCGGGCGGTCTCACGGTCGGGACCGTGCACGACGACCTTGCCGAGCATCGGGTCGTACGCCGTGGACACGACCTGCCCGCTCTCCAGTGCGTGGTCGACGCGGGCGTGCTCCGGCCAGCGCACCAGGCTCGTCGTACCGGCCTGCGGGAGGAAGCCGTGGAACGGGTCCTCGGCGTAGACCCGGGCCTCGATCGCGTGCCCGGACAGGGTGACGTCGTCCTGGCCGAACGGCAGCGGCTCACCCGCGGCGACGAGGAGCTGGAGCTGCACGAGGTCGCGCCCGGTGACCAGCTCGGTGACCGGGTGCTCGACCTGGAGGCGGGTGTTCATCTCCAGGAAGTAGGCCTCACCGGTGTCGGCGTCGAGCAGGAACTCCACGGTGCCGGCGTTGACGTAGCCGACCTCGCGGGCCAGCGCGACCGCCGACTCGGTGACCACCCGGCGGATCTCCGGGGTGATCGTCGGCGCGGGCGCCTCCTCGAGCACCTTCTGGTGCCGGCGCTGCGTGGAGCAGTCGCGCTCGAAGAGGTGCACGACGTTGCCGTGCGCGTCGGCGAGCACCTGCACCTCGATGTGGCGGCCGTGCTCGACGTACTTCTCGACGAGCAGGGTGTCGTCGCCGAACGCCGCCTGCGCCTCCCGCCGCGCCGCCGCCACCGCGTCGTCGAGGTCGGCCGGGTCGCGGACGATCCGCATGCCCTTGCCGCCACCCCCCGCCGCCGCCTTCACCAGGAGCGGGTAGGCCGCCGAGTTGTCAGGTCCCGTGGGGGTCATCGCCCCCGCAGCACCTGACAACTGGGCGGACGGGACCACCGGTACGCCGGCGGCGAGGGCGATCTCGCGGGCCCGGTCCTTGCGGCCCATCTGCTCCATGACCCGGGCCGAGGGGCCGACGAGGGTGAGGCCGGCGCGTTCGACGGCGGCGGCGAGCTCGGCACGCTCGGAGAGGAAGCCGTAGCCGGGGTGGACCGCGTCGGCGCCGGAGCGGCGGGCCGCGTCGACCACCGCGTCGATGTCGAGGTACGACGCCACGCGGACCGCCTCGTCGGCCTCACGGACGTGCAGCGCGCCGACGTCGAGGTCGGTGTGGATCGCGACGCTGCGCAGCCCCGCGGCGCGGCAGCCGCGGACGACGCGGCGGGCGATCTCGCCGCGGTTGGCGACCAGGACGGTGTGCAGGGTCATCGGTCACATCCTGAAGATGCCGTAGGAGGGCTCGGGCACCGGGGCGTACGACGCGGCGGCCAGCCCCATGCCGAGGACGCGCCGGGTCTCGACCGGGTCGATCACGCCGTCGTCCCAGAGCCGCGCGGTGGAGTAGTACGGCGAGCCCTGGTGCTCGTACTGCGCGCGGATCGGCGCCTTGAACTCGTCGTCGTCCTCGCGGCCCGCCACGGTCGCGAGCACGGAGGCGGCCTGCTCGCCGCCCATCACGGAGATCCGGGCGTTCGGCCACATCCACAGGAGCCGCGGGTCGTAGGCGCGCCCGCACATGCCGTAGTTGCCGGCGCCGAACGAGCCGCCGATCACCACCGTGAACTTCGGCACCACCGAGCAGGCGACCGCGGTGACCAGCTTGGCGCCGTCGCGGGCGATGCCGCCGTTCTCGTACTCCTTGCCGACCATGAAGCCGGTGATGTTCTGCAGGAACACCAGCGGGATGCCGCGCTGGTTGCACAGCTCGATGAAGTGCGCGCCCTTGAGCGACGAGCTGGAGAACAGGATGCCGTTGTTGGCCACGATGCCGACCGGGTAGCCCCAGATCCGCGCGAAGCCGCAGACCAGCGTCTCGCCGTACAACGCCTTGAACTCGTGGAACCGGCTGCCGTCGACGACCCGCCGGATCACCTCGCGGACGTCGTACGGCGTGCGCGCGTCGGTCGGCACCACGTCGTACAGGCCGTGCGGGTCCTCGACGGGCTCCTCGGACGCGTGCCGCTCGATGCTCGGCGTGCCGCGGCGCGCGAAGGTGCCGACGATCGAGCGCACGATGGCCAGCGCCTCGGGGTCGTCGTTGGCGAGGTGGTCGACGACGCCGGACCGGCGCGCGTGCACGTCGCCGCCGCCGAGCTCCTCGGCGGTGACCAGCTCGCCGGTCGCGGCCTTCACCAGCGGCGGGCCGCCGAGGAAGATCGTGCCCTGGTCCTTGACGATCACGGTCTCGTCGGACATCGCCGGGACGTAGGCCCCGCCGGCCGTGCACGACCCCATCACCGCGGCGACCTGGGGGATGCCCTGCGCGGAGAGGTTGGCCTGGTTGAAGAAGATCCGGCCGAAGTGCTCCTTGTCGGGGAACACCTCGTCCTGCATCGGCAGGAACGCGCCGCCGGAGTCGACGAGGTACACGCAGGGCAGCCGGTTCGCGCGGGCCACCTCCTGCGCGCGCAGGTGCTTCTTGACGGTGACCGGGTAGTAGGTGCCGCCCTTGACCGTCGCGTCGTTGGCGACCACGACGCACTCGCGGCCGCTGATCCGGCCGACGCCGGTGACGATGCCCGCTGACGGTACGGCGTCGTCGTACATGCCGGTCGCGGCGAGCGGGCTCAGCTCGAGGAACGGGCTGCCCACGTCGAGCAGCCGGTCGACGCGGTCACGGGCCAGCAGCTTGCCGCGAGCGAGGTGCTTCTGCCGCGCCGACTCGGAGCCGCCCCGGCGGGCGGTGGCGAGCCGCTCGCGCAGCTCGTCGACGAGCTCCTTCATCTCAGCCATGCGTGCCAGGTTAGCGAACGTTAACCAGAGTCGCTACCCTGGCCCGGTGGGCACCCGGCGGGAGCAGATCCTGGACACCGCGGCGGAGCTGTTCGCCGAGCGCGGCTTCCACGGGGTCTCCGTCGTCGAGCTCGGCGCCGCGTGCGGGATCAGCGGGCCGGCGCTCTACAAGCACTTCCCGTCGAAGGACGCGGTGCTCGCCGAGATGCTCGTGGACATCAGCGAGGAGCTGCTCTCGGTCGGTCGCGAGCGGTCCTCGGGGGCGGCCGACGCGGTCGCGGCGCTGCGCGCGCTGGTCTGCTGGCACGTCGACTTCGCGCTGCGACACAAGCCGCTGATCGTCGTACAGGACCGCGACTGGGCGAACCTCCCCGACACCGCGCGCGAGCGGGTCCGCACGCTGCAGCGCCGGTACGTCGCGATCTGGGCCGACCGGCTCCGCGAGGTGCACCCCGACCTCACGGCCCGGACCGCCCGCGCGATGGCGCACGCGACGTTCGGCCTGATCAACTCCACCCCGCACTCCGCGATGCTCGCCGAGCCGGAGATGCGTGCCCTGCTCACCGCGATGGCCGAACGCTCGCTCGCGCTCCCCCCGGACGGGTAGTCCGGCCAGTAGGGTCCGCACATGGCGATCGCGCGCTACAAGGACCTCTGCATGGACGCCGCCGACCCGACCCGGCTCGGCACGTTCTGGGCAGCCGCCCTGGGACTCGAGCTGCACACCCAGGACAACGGTGACACCTACCTCACCGGTCCCACGAAGCAGCACACCATCTGGGTGAACGGCGTCCCCGAGCCGAAGACCGTCAAGCACCGCATGCACCTCGACGTCAACGTCGCCTCGGTCGACGAGCTGGTGGTGCTCGGCGCCACGGTGGTCGACGCCGACTCCTTCCGGTGGACGCTGATGGCCGACCCGGAGGGCGGCGAGTTCTGCGCGTTCGTGAGGGACGGCGAGATCGAGCGCCGGCTGTACGAGATCGGCGCCGACACCGGCGACTCCGCGGAGCATGCGCACCGGATCGCCGCCTGGTGGGCGCAGGTGCTCGGCGGCCGGGCCGGCGACGAAGAGGGGTTCTCCTGGGTGGACCAGATCCCGGGTGCGCCGTTCGAGTCGATCGACTTCGCCCCGGTGCCGGAGCCCAAGGTGGCCAAGAACCGGCTGCACCTCGACGTCATCGGCAAGGTCGAGGACCTGGTGGCCGCCGGGGCGACGGTGCTGCGCGCCCAGGACGACGAGATCGGCTGGACCGTGATGGCCGACCCGGACGGCAACGAGTTCTGCGCGTTCGCGCCCTGACGACGGACCTAGAGCACCGCGCCGGGGTTCAGGATCCCGTCGGGGTCGAGGGCGGCCTTGATCCGGTGGCTCAGCGCCATCACGTCCGCACCGAGCTGGTCGGGCAGCGCCGCCTTCTTGGCGCGGCCCACGCCGTGCTCGCCGGTGATCGTGCCGCCCAGCGCGATCGCCGTGCGCATCACCTCGGCGAACGCGAGCCGGGCCCGCTTCTCGCCGGCCGGGTCGGTCGGGTCGTAGACGATCACCGGGTGGGTGTTGCCGTCGCCGGCGTGCGCGACGACCGGGATCTCCACCTCGTGCGCCGCGGCGATCGACGCGATCCCGGCCAGCAGGTCGGGCAGCAGCGGCACGGGCGCGCCGACGTCCTCCAGGAACAGCGCGCCCCGGGCCTCCACGGCCGGGAACGCCAGGCGCCGCGCCTCGACGAACATCTCGCCCTCGTCGGGGTCGTCGGTCTCGAAGACGTCGGCGGCGCCGGCCTCCTCGCAGGCCACCCGGACCGCCGCGATCTCCTCGCTGCGCGCCGCACCGGGCGCGTCGCACTGCACGATCAGCAGCGCGCCCGCGGACCGGTCGAGCCCCATCGGCCGGTAGTCCTCGACGGCGTTGATGGAGGCCGCGTCCATCAGCTCCATCATCGACGGGCGCAGGCTGCGACGTACGGCGACGACCGCGTGCGCGGCCGCGTCGACGGTCGGGAACGACGCCACCAGGGTCGAGCGTGGCGCCTGCGCGGGCACCAGCCGCAGGATCGCCCGGGTGACGATGCCGAGCGTGCCCTCGCTGCCGACGAACAGCTTGAGCAGGGACAGCCCGGCGACGTCCTTGATCCGCTTGCCGCCGAGCCGCACGAGGGTGCCGTCGGCGAGCACCACGTCGAGGCCGAGCACGTAGTCGGTGGTGACGCCGTACTTCACGCAGCACAGGCCGCCGGCGTTGGTGGCCACGTTGCCGCCGATCGAGCAGATCTGCCACGACGACGGGTCGGGCGGGTACCACAGGCCGTGCTCCGCGGCGGCCGCCTTGACGTCGGCGTTGAACGCGCCGGCCTCGGCGACCGCCACCTGGCACTGGGTGTCGATCTCGACGGCGCTCATCCGCTCGAGGCTGAGCACGATGCCGCCGTCGACCGCCGAGGAGCCGCCGGACAGGCCGCTCCCGGCTCCCCGGGGTACGACGGGCACCCGGTGCCGCGCGGCCCAGCGCACGGCGACCTGCACCTGCTCGTCGTCCTCGGGACGGACCACGGCCACCGGGGTGCCGGCGCCGGGGTCGCGGGACCAGTCCCAGCGGTACTTCTCGACCACCTCGGGGTCGGTGCGGACCACCGACCCGGGGAGGGCGTCCACCAGCTCGGCCAGCGCGTCGGGTGCGAGTGTCACGAGTGCACCCTCGCACGCGACCGCCGGCCGAGCCAGCGGATCCCGCGCCGCTACTTCACCTCGGCGCGCAGCACCCGCAGCAGGCCGAGCGCGAACGGCAGCACGACCCAGATCAGCGTCCCGGTGGCCAGGTGCAGCCACTGGTCGGTGGACAGGTCGGTGCCGCTGAACAGCGGCTGCTGCGACGTACCGAGGTCGACCCAGGGCGCCGCCTCCTCGAGCGGCTTCCACAGGCCGGCCACGATCGAGAACGCGGTCGGCAGCACGAAGTAGGTCACGATCGCGGCCGCCGAGTTCAGGAACAGCAGACCGAACGCGAGGCCCTGCAGCACGCCGCTGGCCTGCAGCAGCGCGAACTTCCCGATGTCGTCGGCGCCGATCTGCGCCCAGGCGTTGTCGGCGCCGCCGAGCAGGGTCGCGACCGCGGCGATGCCGAGGGCGAGCGCGATCGCGGCCAGCCCGGCCACCAGCGCGGCCAGCACCTTGGCGACCATCACCCGGCTGCGCACCGGCACCAGCGTGAAGGACACCAGCGCGGTGCGCTGCGTCCACTCCTGGGTGACCAGCAGGATGCCGAGCACCGGCAGCAGGAAGCCCTGGGGAGTGGCGGTGACGCCGACGAAGTTCAGGAACGTCCGGTCGGAGGTCTTCGCGGTCAGGAAGAACACGCCGATGATCAGCGCGGTGATCACGCCGATGGTGATCAGCAGCCACTTGCCGGCGCGGGTGTCGGCGAGCTTGCGGAGCTCGACCAGCACCAGGCGGGACAGCGGGATGCGCGGCGTGCCGGAGATGTCGAGCGTGGTGGGCTCGAGGGCGGCGGTGGTCATGCGTTCGCTCCTTCGGTGATGTCGTCGCGCTGGCTCTCGGAGGTGAGCTCGAGGAACATCTCCTCGAGCCCGGCGCCCTCGGCCGGGCGCAGCTCGACGAGGGTGATCCCCTCGGCGGCGGCGACCTTGCCGATCTGGAGCGGCTCGGCGTCGCTGCGCAGGCCGTCGCCGGACGGCATCACGTGGACGCCGTCGCGGGCCAGCGCGTCGACCAGCCGCTCGTGCTCGACCGCCTTCACGAAGGCGCCGCGGGCCTGCAGCAGCTCCTGCTTGGTGCCCTGCGCGACGATCCGGCCGCGACCGATCAGGATCAGCTCGTCGGCGATCCGCTCCACCTCGTAGAGCAGGTGGGAGGACAGCAGCACGGTGCCGCCGCGCTCGGCGTACTCCTTGAGCAGCCCGCGCATCCAGTGGATACCGGCCGGGTCGAGCCCGTTGGCCGGCTCGTCGAGGATCAGGATGCGCGGGTCGCCGAGCAGCGCGTGCGCGATGCCGAGGCGCTGGCGCATGCCGAGCGAGTAGTTCTTCACGCGGCGCTTGGCCTCGCCCGGCGTCAGCGAGACCAGCTCGAGCATCTCGTCGACGCGCGTGGCCGGCAGGCCCATGGTGCGGGCGCCGATGGTCAGCACCTCACGGCCGGTGCGGCCGGCGTGCTGCGCCGAGGCGTCGAGCAGCACCCCGACGTGGCGCCCCGGGTTCGGCAGGTCGGCGTACCGGTGGCCGCCGATCGTGACGCGCCCGCGGGTGGCCGGCGTCAGGCCGACCATGATGCGCATCGTCGTGGACTTGCCCGCGCCGTTCGGCCCCAGGAAACCGGTCACCCGGCCTGGCCGACAGACGAAGGACACGTCGTCGACGGCCAGGAAGCCGCCGTACGTCTTGGACACCCCGTCAACTGTGATCATGGCGCTCAGTCTCGTGGGACGCCGCCGCGGCCGGCATCGGACCACGGGATCGACGTGCTCCGACTTAAGTCGGGGGTGCGCGGGACCGCGGTCGCTGCCGTGCGAGACCCGGGACTCCTAGCCTGGGAGGGTGCACGAGCCGACGCCGGAGCAGTACAACCCGCCGCTGACGTGGCGGTCGCACGCCTGGCGGACGACGCTGGCGCTCGCGGTCAGCGCGGTGCTGTGGCCGGCGACCGCGAAGCTGCAGTGGGAGCAGGCGCGGCCGCTGTTCTGGGTGGACCTCCTGGTCGGGGTGCTCTGCTTCGTGCTGGTCTTCTTCCGGCGGCGCTGGCCGCTGCCGGTCGCCGCGGTCACCGCGGTGCTGGGCGCCGTGTCCGTGTCGTCCGCGGGCGCCGGGATGCTCGCGTCCGTGTCGTTCGCGACCCGGCGGCACGTCGCGCAGATCATCGCGGTCGGACTGCTCGGGCTGCTCGGCGCGGTGGTCTACCCGATGATCGGCCCCAGCCCGGACCACGACCCCTGGTGGATCACGTTCGCGTTCGGGCTGGCGTTCACGGTCGCGATGCTGGTCTGGGGCATGTACCTCGGGTCGCGGCGCGAGCTGTTGTGGACGCTTCGCGACCGCGCCGAGCGGGCCGAGGCCGAGCAGGAGCTGCGGGTCGCGCAGGGTCGCGCCAACGAGCGCGCCCGGATCGCCCGCGAGATGCACGACGTGCTGGCGCACCGGATCTCGCTGATCACCATGCACGCGGGCGCGCTGGCCTACCGCACCGACCTGTCCGCCGACGAGATGCGTGGGACCGCCGAGCTGATCCAGACCAAGTCGCACGAGGCGCTCGCCGACCTGCGGCAGGTGCTCGGCGTGCTGCGCAGCGACGGCGAGCTGCCGCAGGACCGGCCGCAGCCCACGTTCTGCGACCTGCGCGAGCTGGTGCACGAGGCGGAGGAGTCCGGCATGCACGTGCAGTACGTCGAGGAGGTCCGCGACGCCCCGGCGATGCCCGAGCAGGTGGGCCGGACGACGTACCGGATCGTGCAGGAGGGGCTCACCAACGCGCGCAAGCACGCGCCCGGGGTCACCGTGCTGGTCAGGGTGGCCGGCTCGGCCGAGGAGGGCGTCGACATCTCGATCCGCAACCCGGCCCGCACCGCGGGGACGAACGGCTCCGCGACCCCCGGGGCCGGGCTCGGCCTGGTCGGCCTCAACGAGCGGGCGAAGCTGGCCGGCGGCCGGCTCGACGCCAGCCGCGACGGCGGCACCTTCGAGCTGCACGGGTGGCTGCCGTGGACGCCGTGAGCGCGCCGGTCCGGGTGCTGGTCGTCGACGACGACGCGCTGGTGCGCTCCGGGCTGGCGATGATCCTCGGCGGCGCCCCCGACGTGGAGCTGGTCGGGCAGGCGGTCGACGGTCGCGACGGCGTGCAGGCGGCCCGCGAGCTGCGGCCCGACGTGGTGCTAATGGACATCCGGATGCCGGTGATGACCGGCCTGGAGGCCACCGAGCACCTGCAGTCCTGGGACGACCCGCCGAAGGTGATCGTGCTGACCACCTTCGACGCCGACGACTACGTCGTACGCGCGCTCGGCGCCGGCGCCAGCGGGTTCCTGCTCAAGGACACTCCGCCGCCCTCGATCGTCGACGCGATCCGCCGGGTGGCCGACGGCGACCCGATGCTGTCCCCGAGCGTGACCGCCCGGCTGATCCAGCAGCTCACCGCCGGCGGCGCGCCCGACCGGGTGCGGGTCGCCCGCGAGCGGCTGCAGCGGCTCACCGACCGCGAGCACGAGGTCGCGGTCGCGGTGGGCGCCGGGTTGACCAACGCGGAGATCGCGCAGCGGCTGCACCTGTCGGTGCCGACGGTGAAGGCGCACATCGGCCGGCTGTTCGCCAAGCTCGGCGTCGACAACCGGGTGCAGATCGCGATCTGCGTGCACGACGCCGGGCTGGTCTGAGGCGCCGCCGGACGGTGCCGGAGGTCACGTCGCGGGGGCGGTAAATCCTTCGACCTTCATCGGTCCGCGCACATACGCTCGCTCCTGCCATGCGCGACTTCCCACCGACCGTCTCGACCTTCCACGTGCTCCCCGGCGAGACGCGGACGGAGGACCCGGACCTGCGCTCGCCGAGCCGGTTCCTGGCCTGGCTGCTGCGGCGGCAGCCGAAGGTGATCGCGAGCGCCGCCGTGGTCGGCGTGCTGTGGCAGCTCCCGCTGACGGTCGGGCCGTGGCTGGTCGGCCGGGCCGTCGACGAGGGCATCCTGGCGCACTCCGTGAGCGCGACCCTCGAGTGGACCGGGCTGCTGCTCCTGGTCACCCTGGTCGGCGCGGTGTTCGGCATCGCCATGCACACCCTGGTGGTGCGCAGCTGGCTGATCGCGCTGTACGGCACCACGCTGATGGTCACCCGCAAGGCCGCCCAGCTCGGCCACGTGCTGCCGCGTCGCACGCCGACCGGCGAGGTGCTCAGCGTCTCGGGCGCCGACTCCGACGAGTTCGGCGCGCTCACCGAGATCACCGCGCGCGCGTTCTCGCAGCTGGTCGCCTACCTGACCGTCGCCGCCATCGTGCTGGCCACCTCGCCGCAGCTCGGCGTGCTGGTGCTGGTCGCCGCCCCGGTGCTGGTCGGCGTGGCGCTGCCGCTGCTGCGGCCGCTGCACCGGCGCCAGCACGTCGAGCGGCAGCGCAACTCCGCGCTGACCTCGCTGGCCACCGACATCGTCGCCGGCCTGCGGATCCTGCGCGGCATCGGCGGCGAGTCCACGTTCGGCCGCAACTACGGCGCCCAGTCGCAGCGCACCCGCCAGGCGGGGGTGGCCGCGGGCATGTGGCAGGCCGCCGTCGAGGCGGTCGGCGTGCTCTTCTCCGGCTGCTTCCTGGTGCTGCTCATGTACGCCGGGGCGAAGTCGGTCGAGTCCGGCGACCTCTCCGTCGGCGGGCTGGTCAGCTTCCTCGGCTACGGGCTGTTCATGGTCGGCCCGATCCGGACCTTCTTCGAGTTCGCGCAGAAGCTCACCCGCTCGCTGGTGTCGGCGCGCAAGGCGATCGCGGTCTTCGAGCAGGACCCGCCGTGGACCGCCCCGGCGACCCCGGCCGAGCTGCCGGTGGCCGCCGAGCTGGTCGACGAGGCGAGCGGCTTCGTGGCCCGCCCCGGGCTGCTCACCATCGTGGTCAGCGCGGTCCCGGAGTCGTCGGCCGCGCTCGCCGACCGGCTCGGCCGCTGGCTCAGCGTCGACGAGGAGCCGCCGCCGCTGGTCGAGGAGTCGAGCGGCCGACGGCGGCAGCGACGTACCCGTGCCGAGCGCGCGGCACAGCGGGCCGCCCTCGCGGAGCGCGACGCCGAGCGGGCCGCCCGCCCCTGGGGCGTGACGTACGGCGGGGTCGACCTCGCCCGGGTGCCGATCGAGGACGTCCGCCGCACCATCCTGGTCAGCGACACCGGCTCGCAGCTGT
>JABFXA010000365.1 GCA_013361955.1 Nocardioidaceae bacterium | reverse complement strand
CGGGCCAGCCGTGCCTCGGCGGCCGGCAGGTCCTCACCCGTCCAGTCCCAGTCGGTCCGGTAGTGGTGCGCGAGCAGCGCCAACCGGATCGCCGCGGGGTCGTGCCCCTCGCGGCGGAGCACCGAGACGAAGACCAGGTTGCCGCGCGACTTCGACATCTTCTCGCCGTCGAGGCCGACCATGCCGGCGTGCACGTAGTGCCGGGCGAACGGCGCGCTCTCGTCGAGCGCCTGCGCCTCGGAGGCGGACATCTCGTGGTGCGGGAAGACCAGGTCGCTGCCGCCGCCCTGGACGTCGAGCGCCGCGCCGAGGTGCTCGCGGGCGATCGCGGCGCACTCGACGTGCCAGCCCGGCCGGCCGCGGCCGAGCGCCGAGTCCCAGGCCGGCTCCCCCGGGCGCTCGGCCTGCCAGAGCAGGCAGTCGAGCGGGTCCTTCTTGCCGCGCCGGTCCGGGTCGCCGCCGCGCTCGGCGAAGACCGCCATCATCTCGCGGTCGCTGAACCCGGACACCGAGCCGAAGCGCGGGTCGGAGCGCACCGAGAAGTACAGGTCGCCCTCGACGTCGTAGGTGACGCCGCGCTCCTGCAGGCCGCGGACCATCTCCACGACCAGCGGGATCGACTCGACCGCCCCGACGTAGGCGTCGGGCGGGAGCACCCGCAGCGCGGTCATGTCCTCGCGGAACAGCTCCGTCTCCCGCTGGGCCAGCTCGGCCCAGTCGACGCCGGTGGCGGTGGCGCGCTCGAGGAGCGGGTCGTCGACGTCGGTGACGTTCTGCACGTAGCGCACCTCGTGCCCGGCGTCGCGCCAAGCGCGGATCAGCAGGTCGAAGGCGACGTACGTCGCGGCGTGGCCGAGGTGCGTGGCGTCGTACGGGGTGATGCCGCAGACGTACAGGCGGGCCGGGCCGTCCGGGTCGGTGAGCTCGACGGCGTGGGTGCTGCTGTCGTGCACCCGCACCGGCTCCGCGACCCCGAGGTCGTCGAGCCGGGGTACGTCGGGGCTCGTCCAGGCTCGCATGACCGCAGCCTAGTGGGCCGGTTCTAGAAGGCCGGCCACGGGATCGAGGGCCGGCCGCTCGACGGCAGCGGCATCCGGCCGGCCCGCAGCAGCGCCTCGCAGCGGGCCTGCGTCGCCTCCACCTCGTCGCCGGCGAGCAGCTCCGACAGGGTGGCGACCAGGTCGCCGTCGGCGTGCGCGAGCTGCTCGATGAAGGCGTGCAGCGCGGCGGCGTCGTCGGGGTGCAGCGGCTCCGCGGCCCAGCCCCAGAGCACCGTGCGCAGCTTGGGGTCGGTGTGGAAGGACAGGCCGTGGTCGACGCCGTAACGGTGCCCGTCGGGCATCGCGAGCACGTGACCGCCCTTGCGGTCCGCGTTGTTCACGACCACGTCGAAGACCGCCATCCGGCGCAGCGCGTCGCTGTCCTCGTGCACCAGCGAGATCGGCCGGTCGTCGCCGTCGTACGCGTCGAGCACGTGCAGGAACCCGGGCGGCAGCGTGCCGTGCGGCACCAGGTCGACCGGGTCCTGGCCGGCGTCCGGCTCCCGCCAGGCCTGCACCATGCCGCTGCCGGCCGGCCCGTCCCGCAGCACCGTGGGCGGGACGACGTCCCAGCTCAGCGCCTCCGAGACGGTGTACGCGGCGACCTCGCGCCGTGCGAGCGTGCCGTCGGGGAAGTCCCACAGCGGCCGCTCCCCCGCTACCGGCTTGTAGACCACGTCGACCGAGGTGCCCTCGAAGGTGGCCGACCCGAAGAAGGTGGCGTTGGACGCCGGCATGATCCGGCCGCTGACCTCGATCTCGCCGAGCCGCAGCGCGAGGGCGTCGGCGGTCGCCCCGGGGTCGGGGCTGCCGGCGACCACGGGTCAGGCCTCGGGTTGCGCCGCGGTCCGACGGAAGCCGTTCGCGCGCGGGCACAGGTGCCCGGCCGGGTCCAGCGGACCGCCGCAGAACGGGCAGGGCTCGCGCCCGGCGCCCACCACCGCCTGCGCGCGCTTGCTGAAGGCCCGGGCCAGGCCGGCGGGCATCCGGACCACGAGGATCTCCTCGGGCTCGGGCTCGTCGATCTCCTCCTCGGGGGTGCCCGGCTCGACGACCGC
The DNA here is from genome assembly GCA_013361955.1 of Nocardioidaceae bacterium. Classification (GTDB taxonomy): domain Bacteria; phylum Actinomycetota; class Actinomycetes; order Propionibacteriales; family Nocardioidaceae; genus Nocardioides_B. The sequence continues at coordinate 11,500 of JABFXA010000365.1, read as the reverse complement.
CTCCTCGGTGAACGGGAAGACCTCGACCACGACCCGCTCGTCGGCGGCGTCCCAGGACAGCGTCATGGTGCCGGCGCGGAACTCCTCGACGATCGGTTGCTCGAGGGGTCCGTTGTCCTCCAGCGACACCGGCGGCATGGCCGGGATGGTGCTCTCCCCCTCGGTGACGCGGAGCAGCTCGTCGAGGAGCTCGTCGATGCGCTCCGCGAGCACGGCGACCTGCTGCTTCTCGAGCGCGACGCTGGTCACCCGCGCACCGGTGCGGGCCTGCAGGAAGAAGGTCCGCTGCCCGGGCGGGCCGACGGTCCCTGCGACGAAGCGCTCCGGGGGGTCGAAGCTGTGGATCACCGATGCCATGGCCCCGACCCTATGCCGTCGTCCCAGCGCCGCCACCGACGGCCGCGTCACTGCTCGCCGAGCGCGATCGGCGCCTCCGGGCGGGCGGCTTGAGGTGACCGAGATCGCCCGCCGTGGTGTTCATCGAGACCACGAACGGGCGCAGCGGCGTGTACCGGACCACGGACAGCGACGCTGGGTCCACGGTGATCCGCTGGAACTCGTCGAGGTGGATGCCGAGCGCGTCGGCGAGGATCGCCTTGATCACGTCGCCGTGGCTGCACGCCAGCCACACCGCGTCCGGACCGTGCTCCTGCTCGACCCGCGCGTCCCACTTCCGCACGGCGGCCACCGCGCGGGCCGACATCGCCGCCATCGACTCGCCGTCGGGGAACTCCGCCGCGGACGGGTGCGCCTGCACGGTCCGCCACAGCTTCTCCTTGGCCAGCCGCTTCAGCTCCTGACCGGTCCACGAGCCGTAGTCGCACTCGAGCAGCCCGCGGTCGGCGTGCACCTTCGGCGGGTCGGGCTGCTCCTGCAGCCGGACGATCTCGCGGACGGTCTCCCGGCACCGCTCCAGCGGGCTGGTCACGACCGACGCCAACGGCAGACCGGCGAGCCGCGCCCCGGTCGCGCGGGCCTGGTCGACCCCGCGCTCGTCGAGGTGCACGCCCTTGGTGCGCCCGGCCAGCACCCCGTTCGCGTTGGCGCCGGTGCGGCCGTGTCGGGCCAGGATCACGGTTGCCATGCGCCCGAGGTTAGGGCACGTACCCTGAGCCGCATGATCGTCGACAGCGCCCTGTACCGCGGTGGCGAGCGCGTGTTCGTCGACTGCACCAAGGAGGACCTGCACCGGCTCCGCGAGGAGGCCGACGGCACCGACGACTTCGTGTGGGTGGGCCTGCACGAGCCGGGTGCCGCCGAGCTCGAGCACGTCGCGGACGTGTTCGACCTGCACCCGCTGGCCGTCGAGGACGCGGTCAACGCGCACCAGCGGCCCAAGCTCGAGCGCTACGACGACGCGCTGTTCCTCGTCCTCAAGACGCTCTGGTACGTCGACGAGGAGGACGCCGTCGAGACCGGCGAGATCAACCTGTTCGTGGGGCGCAACTACGTGGTCAGCGTGCGACACGGCAAGGGCGGCGGGCTGCACTCGGCACGGCTCGACCTGGAGAAGCAGGCGGCGGTGCTGGGACACGGCCCGTCCGCGGTCGTGTACACGATCTGCGACCGGGTCGTGGACATCTACGCGGAGGTGGCCGCCGAGCTCGAGGAGGACGTCGACGAGGTGGAGGCCTCGGTGTTCTCACCCGAGCGCACCCAGGACTCGCAGCGCATCTACGTGCTGAAGCGCGAGCTCTCCGAGATGCGCCGCGCGATCAACCCGCTGCGGGAGCCGATGAAGCGGTTCGCCGAGGGCATGGTGCCCGGGGTCAGCCGCGAGGCGGCACCGTTCTTCCGTGACGTGGCCGACCACCTGATCCGGGTCTCCGACGACATCGAGTCCCTCGACGGGCTGCTGTCGTCGGCGTTCGAGGCGCACATGGCGCGCATCGGGCTGCAGCAGAACGAGGACATGCGCAAGATCTCGGCGTGGGTGGCGATCGCCGCGGTCGGCACGCTCGTCGCCGGCATCTACGGAATGAACTTCCGCTACATCCCCGAGCTGCGCTGGCACTTCGGCTACTTCTACGCCATCGGGCTGATGGTGGTCGCGTCCGTGGTGCTGTGGCGGTTCTTCAAGAAGTCCGGCTGGTTGTAGCCGCGCTCAGGTGGCGGTGATCCAGCCGGCGCTCAGGGCCACGATCAGCAGCAGGCCGAGCCCGACGCGGTACGGCACGAACTTGCCGATCGAGTGGCCGGCCACGAAGCGCAGCAGCCACGCCACCGTCACGTAGGCGACCACGAAGCTGACGACGGTGCCGACGATGGTCTGGCCGATCCCGATGTCGCTGCCCACCACGTCCTTGAGCTCGTACAGCCCGGCGGCGAACAGCGCCGGGATGGACAGGAAGAAGGACAGCCGGGTCGCGGCGACCCGGTCGAGACCGACCAGCAGGCCGGTGGAGATGGTGGCGCCGGAGCGCGACACCCCGGGGATCAGCGCGACGCACTGCACCAGCCCGACGACGATCGCGTCGCGCATGGTCAGCGACTTCTCGCCGCGCTGCTGGAGACCGCGCCGCTCGGCGTACAGCATCACGCCGCTCCACAGGATCAGCGCGAACGCGACCACCCACAGCGACCGGAGCGGCCCGGTGATCAGGTCCTTGGCGAGCAGCCCGACGATCCCGATCGGGAGCGAGCCGACGATGACGTACCAGCCCATCCGGTGGTCGAACGTGCCGCGCACCTCCGACTTCACCAGGCCGGTGCCCCACGCCTTGGCGATCCGCCAGATGTCGGTGAAGAAGTACACGACGACGGCGAGGATGGCGCCCATCTGGATCACGGCCGTGTACGCCGTGACCGCCGGGTCGTCGACCTCGAGGCCGAGCAGCTGCTCGGCGATGGTCAGGTGCCCGGTGCTGGAGACCGGGAGAAACTCGGTGAGGCCCTCGACGATGCCGAGGACGATGGCCTGGAAGTAGTCCATGGCTCTTTCCTGCTGGGCTGCTACGGCGGCGCCCACCCTAGTGGGGCCAACCTGACGACGACCTGACGGGCGCGCCGAGGGCGGCGTGGGCCACACTGCTCGATAGGTTTTCCCCATGCAGCAGCGCCACCTGGGCCGCACCGGCCTCAAGGTCTCCCGCCTGGGCCTGGGCACCCTGACGTGGGGTCGCGACACCGACGAGCACGAGGCGCGCGACCAGCTGATCGCCTTCACCGAGGCCGGCGGCACGCTGCTGGACACCGCGGCCGGCTATGGCGACGGCGCCTCGGAGGAGCTGGTCGGCTCGCTGCTCGGCGACGTCGTCGACCGCGACGACCTCGTGATCGCGACCAAGGCCGGCATCGACCGGGCCCGGGGCGACCGGATCGTGGACGCGTCCCGCGGCTACCTGATCCGCACCCTCGACGCGTCGCTGAAGCGGCTCGGCGTCGACCACGTCGACCTGTGGCAGGTGCACTCCTGGGTGGACGACACCCCGCTCGAGGAGACGCTCGGCGCGCTCGACTACGCCGTCGCGACCGGCCGTGCGGCGTACGTCGGGATCTCGAACTACTCCGGCTGGCAGGCGGCGCAGGCCGCGACCTGGCAGCGGGCCGTGCCCGGCCGGGCCGCGCTGGCGTCGAACCAGGTGGAGTACTCCCTGGTCAACCGCCGGGTCGAGACCGAGGTGCTGCCCGCCGCGGCCGCGCTCGGCCTCGGGGTACTGCCCTGGTCGCCGCTGGGGCGCGGCGTGCTCACCGGGAAGTACCGGCACGGCACCCCCGCCGACTCCCGCGCCGCGTCGCCGCACTTCGCGAACTTCGTCGGCGGCTACCTCACCGAGCGCAACGCCCGGATCGTCGAGGCGGTGGCCAAGGCGGCCGAGGGTCTGGACTGGTCGCCGCTCGAGGTGGCACTGACCTGGGTGCGCGACCGTCCCGGGGTCACCGCCCCGATCGTCGGGGCCCGGACGGCGGCCCAGCTGCGCGGGTCGCTGACGGTCGAGGAGTGCGAGCTGCCCCCGCAGATCACCGCCGCCCTCGACGACGTCTCGGCGCTCTGAGAGCCGGGTGGTCGGGTCGCCGGAGGGGTTGCGGAGGCATGCCACCATGGGGCCATGTCTCGCGCACCGCTCCACACCACGCCCCAGCGGCGGGCGCTCAACCCGGGTGTGGAGTACGAGTTCGAGAAGCTGACCCTCCCCCGCGGGCTGTCCCGCAACGTGGTGACGAGGATGCTCGTCGACCGCGCCGAGCACGGCGGCTGGGAGCTCGACCGGCTGCGGATCGCCCACGACGGCTCGCGTCGGGTGGTGCTGCGGCGCAAGATCATCCGCCAGCGCAGCACCTACTTCGTGTGACTCAGGCCCGGTCGAGGAACCGGTCGAGCACCCGCGCGCCGAACTCCAGCGCATCGGTCGGCACCCGCTCGTCGACGCCGTGGAACAGCGCGGTGAAGTCGAGGTCCTCGGGCAGCCGGAGCGGCGAGAACCCGAAGCAGCGGATGCCGAGCTTGTCCCAGTGCTTGGCGTCGGTGCCGCCGGACATCAGGAACGGCGCCACCAGCGCGTCCGGGTCCTCCTCCAGCAGCGAGGAGGTCATCGCGTCGACGATGTCGCCGTCGAACGTCGTCTCCAGACCGCGCTGGTTGCTGACGTAGTCGATCGTGATCCGGTCGCCGACCAGCTCGGCGAGCGTGTCGAAGAACTCGTCCTCGAAGCCGGGCAGGAACCGGCCGTCCACGTGCGCGGTCGCCTCGCCGGGCACGACGTTCACCTTGTACCCCGCGGACAGCATGGTCGGGTTGGTGGTGTGCCGGATCACCGCGCCGAGCATCCGCGCGGCCGACCCGAACTCCTCCACGAGCTCCTCGGCGTTCTCGGGGCTCGCCTCGACGCCGGCGAGCTCGCCGACCGACGCGAGCAGCACCTTCATCGACGGGGTGAGCCGCACCGGCCACTCGTGGGCACCGATCCGCGCCACGGCGGTGGTCAGCGCGGTGACCGCGTTGTCGGGGTGCCGCATCGAGCCGTGTCCGGCGTGGCCGGTCGCGGTCAGCCGCATCCAGGCCATCCCCTTCTCGGCGGCCTCGACGAGGTACAGCCGACGCCCGCGCACGGTGGCGCTGAACCCGCCGACCTCGCCGATCCCCTCGGTGCAGCCCTCGAGCAGGTCGGGACGCAGCTCGACGAGCTGCTGCGCGCCCTGGTGCCCGCCGGCCTCCTCGTCGGCGGTGAAGCAGAGCACCACGGGCCGCTCCGGCGCCTGCCCGGCCCGCTGGCGTGCGCGCACGGTCGACAGCATCATCGCGTCGAAGTCCTTCATGTCCACGGCGCCGCGGCCCCAGAGGTAGCCGTCCTGGATCTCGCCCGAGAACGGGTGCACCTGCCAGTCGTCGGCCTCCGCGGGTACGACGTCGAGGTGGCCGTGCAGCAGCAGCGCGTCGCGCGACGTACCGTCGCCGCCCCAGCGCGCGACCACGTTCGTGCGGCCGGCGACGCCCTCGAAGATCTCCGGCTCGATGCCCACCTCGTCGAGCAGGGCGGCGACGTGCTCGGCGGCCTTGCGCTCTCCCGGTCCGGACCCGTCGCCGAAGTTCGTGGTGTCCATCCGGATCAGGTCGCGACAGATCTCCACGACCTCGCCGGCCGGGTCGTAGGACTCGTCTCGGGATCCCTCGCTGCGCGCCGTCATACCTGCATCCTGACAGGCATGCCGGCACGGCGCCCGATGCGAGGTTCCGGGCTCGTCTTTGCTACAGTTCTCGTCGCGTTGAGGGACCCTTCCCCGGGCCTCTGAACAGCGAGAACACCACTCGTCCGGGTGGCGGAATTGGCAGACGCGCTAGCTTGAGGTGCTAGTCCCCGTATTAGGGGGTGGGGGTTCAAGTCCCCCCTCGGACACTTTCGGGGCTGTTGCCCCTGCAGCGGGCGTTCGCCCCGCGGATCCACCCAACCCCCTCCCCGACGGGCCCCTCCGTCGGCTCCCCGGACCGCCCCGTTTTCGGGGGGTCGGACCACTCGCTCGTTTGGCTAGCGCGTGCCATTCCTCAAATCAGTGCGCCATTGCAACCATTGCGATCTCGCACACACTTTGACACCGGGAACGGGGGACGTCATGACGCTTGAACAGCGCGCATCTACCGAGTCAACCAGCCCGAGCCTGTCCGGCTCGGCCGCGTCGGGTTCCGTCGCGCGGAGGACCCTGCTGCGGGTCGGCGGGGGTGGGCTGCTGGCGGCCGCCTTGACGGGCGTGCGCGGCGCCGGCGTCCCCTACTTGTCGGACAAGGGGTGGCTGAGCGCCGATGGTGCCTTCGCCGCCGTGTCGACCGCGCTGGGCGACAAGCTCTACACCGAGGTGTTCCCGACCAGCCCGCTGATCCTGGACCCGTTCCACGACGAGCTGAACGTCCCCAGCGCGCTGCGCCCGGTGCCGCCAAAGCAGGTCACGTCGTGGCCGGACCCGCCCGGACCGGGCATCGGGCAGCAGAACTCGCTGCGCAACGAGCAGCACCAGATCTGGCCGAGCACGCTCGGGCTTCCCGACCCGATCGTGTACGAGATCGACCTGCTCGTGCGGCCGCACTCGTTCACCACCTCGAAGGTGCTCCCCATCGACGACCACGGCCGCCCGACGGTCTCCTTCGACGCCTCGGGCAACCGCTACGCCGCCGGTGAGGTCAGGACGCTGCCGCCGAGCACCATCTACGGGTTCAACGGCACCTTCCCCGGCCCGATGATCAACGCCGAGTACGGCAGGCCGGCACTCGTGCGGTTCCGGAACCGGCTCGACGAGAACCCGCTCGGCCTGGACCGGCAGGACTTCGGCTCACCCGTGTGGCAGTTCCTCACCCACCTGCACAACGCGCACACCGCGCCGGAGAGCGACGGCAACCCGCACTACAGCATCATCGCGGGGCCGCGGGAGCACGGGTACCTCCCGCAGATGTGGGTCGACAACCTGTACCTGAACCACCCCGCGGGCGGGGACGACCGGGAGAAGCAGAGCTTCTTCTGGTTCCACGACCACACCATGGACTTCACCGGCGCCGACGTCTACAAGGGCATGGTCGGGCTCTACCCGATCTACGACCCGAAGAACGGGACCGACATGGGCGACGAGCGCCAGGGCCTGCGACTGCCGGGAGTGCGCGAGGACCACCCGGACGGCAGCTTCGACGTGAAGTACGACATCCCGCTCGCCCTGTACGACTGCAGCCTGGACGACGGCGTCACGATGCACCACGACATGCACGACAGCCAGTTCCCCGACGCCGGCAACCCGCGCACGCACCCCGAGTGGTGGGGCATGACGTTCCACAAGCACTTCCCCAACCACGGGTTCGTCGGCGACATCTTCACCGTCAACGGCACCGCCTACCCGGTGCTGCAGGTCGACCGGCGCAAGTACCGGTTCCGGTTCCTGGACTGCTCGGTGTCCCGCATCTACGAGCTCAAGCTGATGAGCTCCACCAACGGGCCCAAGTCCGCGGTCTCGCTGGGCTACGACGGTGACGAGCTGCAGGGCCAGTACCGGATCCCCGACGGCCAGCAGTGCATGCAGTTCACCCAGATCGCCTCCGACGGTGGGCTGCTGCCGTTCCCGCTCAAGCGGGACTCGTTCGAGCTGTGGCCGGCCAAGCGCCGCGAGTTCATCGTGGACTTCACGAAGTACCTGGACGGCTCGCCGACCACCAAGGGCGACGTCATCTACCTGACCAACATCATGAAGATGACCACGGGCCGCATGTGGGACAGCTCCTCACGCTTCTCCCCCGACCCCGAGTACCAGGTCCCGCTCCTGAAGTTCGTGATCGGCGACGACGTCCCCGACGACAGCGAGATCCCCGTGACCATGCGTCCGGTGCCGCCCATTCCCTCGGACTGGAGGAGCCTGGCCGAGGACCGCAAGATCTTCGAGGTCGAGCGCGGCAGCGCCGGCGGCGAGATCGAGTGGCTGATCAACGGCGTGCAGTTCGACCCCGAGCACGTGGGCCGTAGCCTGAGGAACCCCAACGGGAACACCCCGCTCGCGGAGCAGAAGAGGGGCAGCTTCGCGGTCTGGGAGATCCGCAACGGGGGTGGTGGCTGGGTGCATCCGTTCCACCTGCACATGGAGGAGCACCGGGTGCTCAGCCGCAACGGCAAGGACGTCACCCAGCACGCCCTGCCCTCCCACCCCGAGGACCGCTCCCGCGAGGATCTCGTCGCGCTCGACCCCGGTGAGTCGGTGCTGGTCTACCGCGGCTTCCGCACGTTCGTCGGACCGTACGTCGCGCACTGCCACAACCTGCTGCACGAGGACCACGCCATGATGTTCGGCTGGTCCATCATCCCGTGACGGCCGGGCCGCGGGAGGTGAGGCGACCATGACGACACCGTCGTCGACGAGAGGGGTCCGCACCGACGGACGGAGCGGACGGACCCGGGCTCCGTGGGCCACCGTGCTGCTCCTCGGCCCGGTGGCCACCTTCGGCAGCGAGTTCTGGGTCGTGGCGATCCGCGGGGCGGTCGGAGCGATCCAGCGGGCCCAGGGCCCCTTCGGGGACTGGCTGCGCGAGTCCGCCCTGACCCTGCCGGTCTACCTGACAGCGGTCCTCGCCGCCCTGACCTGGGCGGGGCGTCGCCAGGGGGCTCGGCAGCAACGAGTCCGCGACGTCGCCCTCGCCCTCGGTGTCGTGGCGCTCGCCACCACGGCTGTCACGGCGGTGGTCCTCGCCGTGAACGCCGTGGTCGACTACCGCCTCCAGGCCACGCTGCTGGTCACCATGTCCTCGCACGGGACGTGCACCGGTGGCTGCCTGGCGGCCGGGCAGAGGTCGGCCGCGCTCCTCCAGGCGCGCGCGGTGGGCCTGGGAACGCTGGCGACGCTGGTCTCCAACCTGGCGCTCCTGGGCACCGTCGTCCTGCTCCGCGGCGGACGGCTCCCGGTGCGGTGATGAGTCGGGGCCGGCTCAGGCGTCGACGCGACGGGATGCCGGCTGAACGTGCGTGGAGACGAAGTGCTCGGGATGGTCCCCGGCCACGTCGGCGAAGTCCCGCATCGCCCGTCCGAGCTGGGCGCGGCGCGAGGGGGGCAGCTCCTCCAGGATCGCGGCGATGGCCTGCCTGCGCGAGTCGAGCAGGGACTCGACGAGGCTCCGACCCTTCCTGGTCAAGGTCAACGTGGTGCGTCGCCGGTCCTCCGGGTCGGCACGACGGTCGAGCAGCTTCGACCTGACCAGCGAGTCGCTCACGCGGGTCGCGGTCGAGGAGTGCACATCCATCCACCTCGCCAGCCCGCCGACCGTCATCGGGCCGAAGTCGCCGATCACCACCAGCACCCGCCACTGCTGCAGCGAGATCTGCACCCGGGACTCCGCGAACGAACGAGCCACGATCGCGACCAGTGCTCGGGAGACCTCCATGACCGCGTCGATGTCACCGCGGCCATCGGCCGCCCGGCTGCTCATGCCCTCAGAATGGCAGAAACGCGGACATCTCCCGTCTCTTCCGGGCGACCGGGTCAGGAGGACAGGCAGCCCTGCGCGGCACCGATCTTCGTCAGACCGGCGAGGTCGCCGGCGCCGAACCGGAAGTTCGACGAGCTGGCCATCCCGTACATCAGCTGCACCGAACCGTTGGCGTGCCCGAGGCCGAGGGCGTGCAGCACCTCGTGCAGCATCACCTGGCCCCAGCCGGACCGGTCGAAGCCGCCCGCGAGCATCGCGCCGTTGTCGAGGGTCAGGTAGCCGCGGTCCATCCGGACGGCGACGTCGGCCCCCGAGACATGCCAGCCGCGCCCGCCGCCGATGCCGACGACGTTGCCCGCCAGGTCGGGGTACTGGGTGGCGTTCGCCCAGGCGACCACGATGTCCGCGGTGCCGGCCGGGAAGCCGGTGCCCAGGCTGCCGCCGGTGTAGCGGTAGGTGCTCGGGCCGACGTACGTGAACTGCAGGCCGGACGCCCCGGAGATCTTCGCGAAGGCGCGCTGCACGTCGGCGAGGGCCGGGTAGCGCTCGCCCACCGGGTTGTAGGCCCAGCGGATCACCTGGCACGGGTTCCACCGGCCGCCGCCGGTGAACAGGTACGTCCAGTCCGTGCTCAGGCCGCCCCCGACGTACCCCGCGGGCAGCGGCTCGGGCGCGTCGTAGCTGCCGTCGGTCGGCGGCAGTGGGGTGCCGACCGGCGGGGTGGTGGACGTCGGCGGCGTCGCGGGCTTCACGACCCGGATCGCGATGGTGCGGCCGACCGCGGCGCGCAGGTGGTTGTACGCCGGCACCTGGACCCGGAAGGAGCGGGTCCGGGCGACCGAGCCGGCGTTGACCGTGAACGAGTAGGCGCCCGCCCGGGTGGTCTTCTTGCGGACGATCACGCGCCAGCGGCCGCTGCGCCGCTCTGCCAGGTAGACCGGGCGCGGCTTCGCGGCCCGGTGAGGCGGCTTGGTGACCGCCGTTCCGCGGATGATGAAGCGGGTGCCGGTCCGCACCGTGGTGGTCGACGCGGCGGCGGCCACCTGCTGGTACGAGCTGCGCATCCGCAGGGCGTCGCCGGTCCGCACCTCCTGGCCGGTCGACGTCGCCCGCGCACCCGGGACGGTCGCGAACGCGGCGGCGGCGAGAGCGGCTGCCAGCGCACCCGTGAGCAGGCGGGCAGGGCGGCGCGTGGCGTGGTGCATGGGGTCCTCGTACTCGGAGGGGGTGCGGTCGGGCGCTGGAAGTATCGGCGGCGTCGACGGCCGGATTGAGCCTGGTCAATTTCGTGTGAGGTGACCGCGACCAGGCCCGTGGTCCAATGGCGATATCGGGTCCATCCAGTGCGTCGACCGGGACCCGGCGTCCGGCCGATCACCTGGGTGCCCACCTGCTCCATGGGGGTGTGCCGTGCTCGCTGTGCTCTTCACGCTGGTGCTGATCGTCACGTGCCTGTCGCTGCCAGGCGCGCTCGCCAGGCACTCGGCGCCGCCCCGGACCTGGCCGCCGCCGGTCGCGCAGGCACGCATCCACACGTGGCCGCCACCGACCGCGAGGACGCCGTCCGGGCTGCCGGTGCCGACGGCGCCGAACCGGCACCGGTGGTGGGCGCTGTCCCCGGCGTACACGCTCGGGATGGTCTCGTTCATCCCCGTCCTGCACGCGGCGATCCGGCTGCGCCGGACCCGGTTGTGGTGGGCCGCCGGCGTGCTGGCCGTCGGGAGCGCGGTCGCCGCGGTGCTGGTGAACACCACGCCCGACGACAGCGTGGCGTCCAACGTAGTCGTGGTGCTCGCGATCTGCCTGGCCGTCGCCGGCACCGTCCTCGCGCTGCAGCTGCGGGAGGAGATGTTCGCGCAGTCCGACGCGCTCGCGTCGGCGCACCGGGCCGCCCGGTTCGACCCCGCGGTGGCCCAGGTACTCGCCGCCCGCCAGCGCCGGCGCGAGGCGACAGCGCTGGTCGCGCGCGAGCCGGGCCTGGCGCGGGACCTCCGGATCGGCCGGCCGGACCTGCCGCGCAGGTACGACGACGGCGGCCTGGTCGACGTGAACCACGTGCCGGAGGTCGTGCTGGTCAGCCACTTGGGGCTGACCGCCGAGCAGGCGGCGGCCGTGGGT
>JABFXA010000108.1 GCA_013361955.1 Nocardioidaceae bacterium | reverse complement strand
CGGGTGCAGTCCGCGACCGTGACCGTGTCCGCCCCGGCCGGCCCGGTCCTGCTCCCGGCAACCGTCGTGGAGGAGCTGCTCTGCGTGGTGCGCGCCTGTCTCGACAACGTACGCCGGCATGTCGGCGACGACGCGCCGGCGTGGGTGCTGCTGGAGGACCTCGGCGACCGGGTGGTGGTCAGCGTGCGCGACGAGGGGCCCGGCATCACCGACGACCGGCTAGCCGAGGCGGAGGCCCAGGGGCGGCTCGGGGTGAGCCAGTCGATCCGGGGCCGGATGGCCGACCTCGGCGGCACCGCCGACCTGCTGACCGGGCCCGGGCGGGGCACCGAGTGGGAGCTGAGCGTGCCGGTGCGGGCCTAGTGCCGCTTCGCCTCGGCGTGCAGCTCGTCTTCCTTCATCGCCTCAGGGCCTTCCTTCATGGCCTGCGGGCCCTCCTTCATCAGCTTCGGCGGGGTCCACTCGAAGGAGCCGTCGAGGTCGTCGAGGCTGACCAGGCGGAAGCCGAGGGAGGTGTACAGCTCGGTGGCGCGCACGTTGCGCCGCGGCGCCCGGATCGTCACCGTGAGGTCGTCCTGGGCGGCCAGCGCGAAGATGTCCTGGAAGATCCGGGTCCCGATCCCGCGTGACTGGAACGCGGGGAGCAGGGTCAGGTCGACGACCTGCAGGCTGGTGGAGGTCCGGTTCACGTAGAGCCGGCCCGCCTGCTCGCCGTCCTCGAGGACGACGTAGCGCTCGTGCTCGGGGTAGCGGGTCTGGAAGCGACGCTCCTGGGCGATGTGCTGGATGCGCAGCACGTGCTGGGCGAGCTTGGGGTTCGGCAGGGCCGCGACCTCGCTCTCCCAGGTCGTGCAGAAGACGTCGTACAGGAACGTGTCGTCGCTCTCGACGCACGCTCGCAGGTACGGCAGTCGCTCCAGGCTTCCCATCGTCCTCTCCCCTCCGGCCTTCAGTATCGGTGGTCGGAGGCGAAAAGTTGAACGGAACTTTGCGGATGAATCGGAAATTTAGGAATTTCCACGTCCGTGTACACCCGATCCCGACCGATCCCCCCGGGCCGGTCTAGCCTGCCCGACATGACCGTCCACCGCGAGCACCCGTTCCAGGGACCGGACCGCGACCCGGTCCGGGTGCTGCGCGGCCGGCTCGGCGGTGCGGTGACGCTGTGGACCACCGGCGCCGGAGACGACCGGGCCGGTCTCACGGTCTCGTCGGTGATGGTGGCGAACGGCGAGCCGGCGCACGTGCTGGCCCTCGTCGACCCGGACGCCGACCTGGCCGCGGCGGTGGCCCGCACCGGGACGGCGGTGGTGGGTCTGCTGCAGTGGCGGCACCGCGACCTCGCCGACGCGTTCGCCGGTGTGGCGCCCGCGCCCGGCGGGGTGTTCCGCACCGGCACCTGGACCGACAGCGACTGGGGCCCGGTGCTCGACGGCGTGTCGGCCTGGGCCGGCGTGCGGTTCGCGGGCGCGGGCACGGAGGTGGGCTGGTCGTTGCTGCTCGACGGCACCGTCGAGCACGTCGAGGTCACCGACGCCGACGAGCCCCTGGTGCACCGGCGTGGGCGGTACCTGCGCCCCGGCGCCGATGGGTAGCCTGCGGCGGTGGACGACCAGCAGGACGGCGCGGCCGCGATCACGGTGATGGTGGTCGACGACCACCCGATGTGGCGCGAGGGGGTGGCCCGCGACCTCACCGAGGCGGGCTTCCGGGTCGTCGCGACCGCCGCCACCGGCACCGAGGCGCTGACCCGGGCCAAGGCGGTCCGGCCCCGGGTGGTGGTGCTCGACCTGCAGATCCCGGCGCCGACCGGCGTCGAGGTCACCGCCCGGCTGGTCGAGGACGACCCGACGGTCCGGGTGCTGATCCTGAGCGCGTCCGGCGAGCAGCAGGACGTGCTGGAGGCCGTGAAGGCCGGCTCCACCGGGTACCTCGTCAAGTCCGCCTCCCGCGGCGAGCTCCTCGACGCCGTCCGCCGGGTCGCCGCGGGCGACACCGTTTTCACGCCGGGGCTGGCCGGCCTGGTGCTGGGGGAGTACCGCCGGCTCTCCGACACCCCGGCCACCTCCGCCGACCCCGACGCGCCGCGGCTCACCGAGCGGGAGACCGAGGTGCTCCGGCTGGTCGCCAAGGGGCTGTCCTACAAGCAGATCGCGGAGCGGCTGGTGCTCTCGCACCGCACCGTGCAGAACCACGTGCAGAACACCCTGCGCAAGCTGCAGCTGCACAACCGGGTGCAGCTGGTGCGCTACGCGATCGAGCAGGGGCTCGACGAGCCCGACGCCTGAGCCCGGACCCCTATCCTCGGGCTGTGGCCACCGACCCGCTGATCGGCATCGCCGACGAGCTCTACGCGCTGACTCCCGAGGAGTTCACCGGGACCCGCAACGAGTGGGCCAAGCAGACCAAGGCCGACGGCGACGCCGAGCTCGCCAAGCGGGTCACCGCGCTGCGCAAGCCGTCGATGTCCGCGTGGGTCGTGAACATGCTGATGCGGCACCAGGGTGAGCAGATGTCCCAGGTGCTCGACCTCGGCGCCTCGCTGCGGCAGGCCCAGGCCGACCTCGACGGCGACGCGCTGCGCGAGCTGACCCGGCAGCGGCGGCAGTTGACCACGGCGGTCACCCAGCAGGGCCGGCAGCTGGCCCGCGACCTCGGCCGCAAGGTCACCGAGGCGGTCGCCGACCAGGTGCAGGGCACGCTGCACGCCGCGATGGTCGACGAGGGGGCCGCGGCCGCGGTGCGCAGCGGGCTGCTCGTCTCCGCGATCGAGTCCACCGGTGTCGGCTCGGCCGAGGTGGCGGAGACGGTCGCGATCCCCGAGGCGATCGGGCTGACCGCCCGGTCCCGGGTCGCGCCGAGGAAGGCGCCCGCCGCCAAGCGGCCCGACCTGTCCGTCGTACCCGAGCCGGAGGACGCGGAGCGCGAGCGTGAGCGGGCCCGCCGCGAGGCCGAGCGGGCGGCCGCCGAGCAGGCGGTCACCCGGGCGACCTCGGAGGCCGACGAGGCCCAGCGACGGCTGCGCAAGGCCGCCAAGCGGGTGTCCAAGGTGCAGGCCCGGACGCTGCAGGTCGCCGAGGAGCTCGAGGAGGCCCGGCGCCGGGTGGCGGACCTGGAGCACGAGCTGGAGACGCTGGCCGAGGAGTCGGAGGCGGCAGAGGAGCGCAAGGACGACGCGGAGGAGAGCTACGCCGAGGCGCAGCAGGCCCTCGAGGAGGCGCAGGCGGCGGTGGCCCGCCTCGGCTCGGTCTAGCGCTCCCAGCCCTTGGCGCGCTCGACGGCGTCGCGCCAGGTCGCGTGCCGGGCGTCGGCGGCCTCGCGGTCGCCGGCCGGGTCGAACCG
>JABFXA010000258.1 GCA_013361955.1 Nocardioidaceae bacterium | reverse complement strand
CCCCGTCGCGTGGCCACGGCTCAGCCGAACGCGTAGTCGGCCGCGGCCGCCGCCAGGGCGTCGCGGTCGTCGGGGGTCTTGGCCAGCGTGCCGAGCGAGGCGAGCACGTCCTCGCGGACCAGCTCGGTGGCGCCCAGCACCGCGAGCGCGGCGAGCCAGTTGATCGCCTCGGCGATGCCCGGCGGCTTGTCCAGGTCGAGGCCGCGCGCGTGCCCCACGAACTGCACCGCGGACTCCACCAGGGCCGGGTTCGCCTGCGGCACGGTGCGCCGCAGGATGCCGACCGCCCGCTCCGGGCTGGGGTAGTCCAGCCAGTGGTAGAGGCACCGGCGGCGCAACGCGTCGTGCAGGTCACGGCTGCGGTTGGAGGTCAGCACCACCACCGGCGGCCGGCCGGAGGTGAAGGTGCCGAGCTCGGGGACGGTCACCGACCCCTCGCCGAGGAACTCCAGCAGCAGCGCCTCGAACTCGTCGTCGGCCCGGTCCACCTCGTCGATCAGCAGCACCGGCGGCTGGTCGCCGGCGTGCCGCACGGTGCGCAGGATCGGCCGCTCGACCAGGAACTCCTCGGTGAACAGGTCGGACTCGGCCAGCCGCTCGTGCTGCGCCTCGGCCAGCCGGATCGCGAGCAGCTGGCGCTGGTAGTTCCAGTCGTAGAGCGCCTCCGCGGCGGTCAGCCCCTCGTAGCACTGCAGCCGCACCAGCGGTACGTCGAGCACCTGGGCGAGCACCTTCGCGGCCGTCGTCTTGCCGACCCCGGGCTCGCCCTCGAGCAGCAGCGGCAGGCCCAGCGCCAGCGCGAGGTGCACCGCCGTCGACGTGCCCTCGTCCGCGAGGTAGTCGTGCTCGTCGAACCGGCGCCGCACGTCTGCGGGGGTGGTCGGCCTCACGACACGTGCGCCGCCACGTAGCTGTCCCGGCAGCCCGGGCCGCAGAACCAGTGGTCGACGCCGTCGATCCGGGCGTGCGGCGTCTCCGCGCCGACGGTCACGGTCATCCCGCACACCGGGTCGACCACCTGCACCGGTGGCGGCGGCGTGCCCGGCGCGGACGGGGCGGTGAGGCCCTCGAGCCGGATGCTGCGCACCAGCGCGGCCAGGATCGACAGCGCGATCTCCGGCGCGGTGCGGGCGCCGATCTCCAACCCGACGTGCGGGTGCACCCGGCGCAGCTCCGACTCGGGCAGGTCGAGCTCCTCGAGCAGCGCCTGGCCGCGGGTGTGGCTGCACACCAGCCCGACGAAGCCCACCCCGGCGTCGAGGGCGGCGCGCACGGCACCGGCCTCGTCGCCGCCGTGGCTGGAGACCACCGCGGCGACGGCGCCCTCGGGGCGCGCGCCCTCGCTGGCCCGGTCGACCACGAAGCCGAGGGTGGGCGCGAGGGCGGCCACCGCCTCCGCGGTCGGTGAGGAGCCCACCAGGTACAGCACCGGCGAGGGCAGCAGCGGCTCGAGGTAGATCTCCAAGGCGCCTCCGGACAGGCAGGGGTTCACCACGATGCTCGCGCCCGGCAGGTGCGGGAAGGTGTCGTCGCCGTCGGGCAGCACCCGCAGCAGCACGCCCTCCCCGGACTCCAGGGCGCCGAGCGCCGCCGTACGGACCGAGCCGGCGGCGCACTGGCCGCCGACGAAGCCCTCGATCGAGCCGTCCGCCAGCACGATCGCCCGGTCACCCGCGCGGGCGGAGCTGGGGTCCTGCGCGCGGACCACGGTGGCCTGCACGAACGGCACCCGCAGCCGGCGGAGCTCGTCGATGCGGTCGGAGAGCGGTGTCGTCATCGTCGTCCTCGTGCTCAGATCGGCGGCGTCGGCCGGCCCTGCATCGCGTCCCAGACCCGGGACGGGGTGAGCGGCATGTCGGCGTGCCGGATGCCGAACGGCTTGAGCGCGTCGACCACCGCGTTCACGACCGCCGGCGGGGAGCCGACCGTCGCCGACTCGCCGACGCCCTTCGCGCCGATCGGGTGGTGCGGCGACGGGGTCACCGTGTGCCCGGTCTCCCAGTGCGGCACCTCGAGCGCGGTCGGGATCAGGTAGTCCATCAGCGACCCGGCGATGCAGTTGCCCTCCTCGTCGAAGGCGATCATCTCCATCAGCGCCATCCCGACGCCGTCGGTGAGCCCGCCGTGCACCTGGCCCTCGATGATCATCGGGTTGATCCGGGTGCCGCAGTCGTCGACGGCGACGAACCGGCGCACCTTGACCTGTGCGGTGCCGGGGTCGACGTCGACCACGCACACGTAGGCCCCGAACGGGTAGGTCAGGTTCGACGGGTTGTAGCAGATCTGCGCCTCCAGGGCGCCCTCGACGCCCTCGGGCAGGTCGCCCGCGCCGTGCGCGCGCATCGCGATGTCCTGGATGGTCACCGAGCGGCCCGGGTCGCCCTTGACCCGGAACGAGCCCTTCTCCCACTCCAGGTCGGCGACCGACACCTCGAGCATCCCGGAGGCGATGATCTGCGCCTTGTCGCGGACCTTGCGCGCCACCAGCGCCGCCGCGGCCCCGGACACCGGGGTCGACCGGCTGCCGTAGGTGCCGAGCCCGAACGGCGTCTGGTCGGTGTCGCCGTTGACCACCTGGATGTCGTCCGGCGGGATGCCGAGCTCCTCGGCGACGATCTGCGCGAACGTCGTCTCGTGGCCCTGGCCCTGGTTCATGCAGGACACCCGCAGCACCGCCTTGCCGGTGGGGTGCACCCGCAGCTCGCTGCCGTCGGCCATCCCGAGGCCGAGGATGTCCATGTCCTTGCGGGGGCCGGCGCCGACGGCCTCGGTGAAGAACGAGACGCCGATGCCCATCAGCTCCCCGCGGGACCGCTTCTCCTCCTGCTCACGCCGCAGGTCGTCGTACCCGGCGATCTCGAGGGCGTGGTCGAGCGCGCGCTCGTACTCGCCGGAGTCGTAGACCCACCCGGTCTTGGTGGTGTACGGGAACTGCTCGGGCCGGATCAGGTTGCGCCGGCGCAGCTCGACCGGGTCCATCTCCAGCTCGTACGCCAGGCAGTCCACGATCCGCTCGACGAGGTACACCGCCTCGGTGATCCGGAACGAGCAGGCGTACGCCACACCGCCCGGAGCCTTGTTGGTGTAGACCGCGGTCATCTTGCAGTACGCCGCCTCCAGGTCGTAGCTGCCGGTGAACACCCCGAAGAAGCCGGCCGGGTACTTCAGCGGCGCGGCGGTGCCGTTGAACGCGCCGTGGTCGGCGATCACGTTCGTGCGGATCGCCAGGATCTTGCCGTCCCGGGTCGCCGCGATCTCGCCGCGCATCACGTAGTCGCGGGCGAACCCGGTGCTGACCAGGTTCTCGGTGCGGTCCTCCACCCACTTCACCGGCTTGCCGACCACCAGCGACGCGACGATCGCGCACACGTAGCCGGGGTAGATCGGCACCTTGTTGCCGAAGCCGCCGCCGATGTCCGGCGAGATCACCCGGATCTTGTGCTCGGGCAGCCCGGACACCAGCGCGTAGACCGTGCGGTGCGCGTGCGGCGCCTGGCTGGTGGTCCACAGCGTGAGCTTGCCGCTGACCCGCTCGTAGTCGGCCACGCAGCCGCAGGTCTCCATCGGCGCGGGGTGCACCCGCGGGTAGACGATGTCCTCGCTGACCACCACGTCCGCCTTCGCGAACACCGCGTCGGTCGCGGCCGCGTCGCCCGTCTCCCAGTCGAAGCAGTGGTTGTCCTGCTTGCCCTCGAGGTCGGTGCGGATCACCGGTGCGTCCGGCGCGAGCGCCGTGCGTACGTCGATCACCGGCGGCAGCAGGTCGTACTCGACGTCGATCAGCTCGAGCGCGTCGCGTGCGGAGTACCGGTCCTCGGCGACGACGAACGCCACCTCCTGGCCCTGGAACCGGACCCGGTCGGTGGCCAGCACCGCCTGCACGTCGTTGGACAGGGTCGGCATCCAGGCCAGGCCCTTCTCGGCGAGGTCGGCGCCGGTGACGACCGCCTTCACCTTCGGGTGCGCCTGCGCCGCGGACGTGTCGATGCTGAGGATGTTCGCGTGCGCGACCGGCGAGCGCAGGATCGCCAGGTGCAGCATCCCCTTGAGCTGGATGTCGTCGACGTAGTTGCCCATCCCGCGGATGAAGCGGGGGTCCTCCTTGCGGAGCATCCGCCCGTGGCCGACCGGGTGCTGGTCGTTGTCGACGTGCTCGAGGTCCTCGCGGTCCGGCCGGCTGTCCAGGGTGGTCATGACGCGCTCCCGACGGTCTCGGCGTCCCCGGCCTCCGCCGCGGGCGCGTCCGGGCCGTTCGGGTGCGCCGCGGCCCACTGCACGGAGCGGACGATGGTGGTGTAGCCGGTGCACCGGCAGATCTGCCCGGAGATCGCCTCGCGGATGGTGTCCTCGCTCGGGTCCGGGTCGCGGTCGAGCAGCGCGCGGGTGGTCATCAGCATGCCGGGCGTGCAGAAGCCGCACTGCAGGCCGTGGCAGCGCATGAAGCCCTCCTGGATCGGGTCCAGCACGCCGTCCTGCTCCAGGCCCTCGACGGTGCGGACCTCGTGGCCGCCCGCCATCGCGGCGAGCACCGTGCAGGTCTTCACCGGCTCGCCGTCCAGCCAGGCCACGCAGGTGCCGCAGTTGCTGGTGTCGCAGCCCCAGTGCGTCCCGGTCATCCCGAGCTCGTCGCGCAGGAAGTGCACGAGCAGCATCCGGCCCTCGATCTCCCGGGTCACCTGCTCGCCGTTCACGGTCATCGACACCTGCATGTCACCGGCTCCTGTCCGTCGCGCTGTCGCCGGCCTCGCCGGCCCGGATCCGTTCCACCGACCGGCGCAGGGTGCGCCGGGTCAGCTCGTCGGCCAGATGTCGCTTGTAGTCCGCCGACCCCCGGTTGTCGGTGGTCGGCGAGCAGGCCTCGGCGGCGATCCCGCCGGCCCGCTCGTAGAGCTCCTCCGAGGGCTCCTGGCCGCGCAGCGCCTCGGAGATCGCCGGGATGCCGGTGGTGTTCGGCCCGACCGCGGCGAGGCCGACCCGCGCGTCGGCGATCACCGCCCCGTCCATCCAGACCGCGGCACCGGCCGAGGTGACCGCCCAGTCGCCGGCGCGGCGCTCGACCTTGGCGTAGGCGCTCGAGCCGTTGGGCCGCACCGGGATCCGGATCTCGGTGAGGATCTCGGCGTGCTCGACGGCGGTCTCGTAGGGCCCGCGGTGGAACTGCTCCATGGTCACCGTGCGCTCGCCGCCGGCCCCTCGGATCACGCACGTCGCGTTGAGCGTCGTGCACACCGCGGACAGGTCCTCGGACGGGTCGGCCTGGCACAGCGACCCGCCGATCGTGCCGCGGTTGCGGACCACCGGGTCGGCGATCACGGCCTCCGCGTCGGCGAAGATCGGGAACAGCGCGGCCAGCTCCGGCGACTCGAGCAGCTCGCGGTGCCGGGTCATCGCGCCGATGCGGACCTCGTCGGCGCCGACCCGCACGTAGCCGAGCTCGCCGTGCAGGTCGTTGATGTCGATGAGGTACTCGAGGTTGGCCAGCCGCAGCTTCATCATCGGCAGCAGGCTGTGCCCGCCGGCGACGAGCCGGGCCTCCTCCCCCAACCGGTCGAGCAGCCCGATCGCGTGCTCGACACTGGTGGCGCGGTCGGACTCGAAGGGCGCTGGGACCTGCATGCTCGGCTCCTCGCTCGGCCGGCCGCCGTCCGCGCGACGGTGGTCAGTCGCAGCGTCTGCCCGTCGGGGAGCGCCGTCAACAGCGGGCTAAGCAGATCCTTGATTCGGACACGACGGCCCCGGGTCAGCCCCGGCTGAGCACGACGTACCGCTCGTCGTCGACGACCCGGCCCCAGTACGCCGGGTCGCGCAGCCGGGTCAGCTCGGCCGCCCGGCCGAGCCCCTCGACCAGGGCGGTGGTCTGGTCCGCGCGCAGCCCCGCGCCGGTCGACCAGAAGCCCTCCACGAGCACCAGCCGGCCGCCGGGGCGCAGCAGCGCGGCCCAGCGCCGCAGGGCGTCGGCCGGGTCGGGCATCGCCCAGAGCACGTGCCGCGACAGCACCACGTCGTACGCCGCCTCGGGGAGCGGTGGCACGGCCGCGTCGCCGAGCCGGAGCCGCACCGACGAGCGGCCGGCCGCCTTCAGCTCGGCGCGGCGGAGCATCTCCGGCGAGAAGTCGACGCCGTCGACCTGGTAGCCCTCGTCGGCCAGCAGCACCGACAGGGTGCCGGTGCCGCAGCCCATCTCGGCCACCGACGCGGGCGGGTCGGGCAGCAGCCCGAGCAGCAGGTCGCGCCAGACGTCGCGGACCGAGTCGTCGCGCAGGCCGTGGTCGGCGGGCAGGTCGTAGTCCTCCGCCTCCGCGTCCCACGACGCGACGGCGTCGTCGGCCGGCACCCGGTCAGGCCTTCGTGGGGTGCTCGTCGCCCGAGGCCGGGTCGTCCGGCTCCTCCTCGAAGTCGATCTTGCGCAGCTGCTTGCGGAAGCTGAGCCAGAGCAGCAGCACCGCGACCGCGAGGGCGAGGACCACGGCGAAGCCGAGCCAGCCCGGCTTCACGTCCTCCGGGTTGGGCCCCTTCTGCTCCGCCAGGACCACTGCTGCGAGAAGCGTCATGCGGTTATTTTCTCAGCCTCGTCGTGGATGCCGGCGAAGAGGTCGGACTCGGGCACCTCGGTGTCGACGAGGCTCTTCACCAGCTCGTAGTCCTCGGTCGGCCAGGCCTGCTGGTGCACGTCGAGCGGGCACGCGAACCAGGCCCCCTCGGGGTCGATCTGGGTCGCGTGCGCGAGCAGCGCCTGGTCGCGGACCGGGAAGAACTCCGCGCACGGCACCCGCGTCGTGATCCGCGCGGCGTGCTCCGGGTCGGGCTTCCACTCCTCCAGCCGCTCGGCGTACGGCGACTCCAGGCCGCGCGCCACCATCGCATCGTGCAGCGCCTGGGTGCGCTCGCGGTGGAACGAGTGGTGGTAGTAGAGCTTGAGCGGCTGCCAGGCCTCGCCGGTGCCCGGGTAGCGCGTCGGGTCGCCGGCCGCCTCGAACGCCGCGACGCTGACCTTGTGGCACATCACGTGGTCGGGGTGCGGGTAGCCGCCGTTCTCGTCGTACGTCGTGACCACGTGCGGGCGGAAGTCGCGCATCAGCCGCACCAGCGGCTCGGCGGCGTCCTCGACCGGGACCGTCGCGAAGCAGCCCTCGGGCAGCGGCGGGGGCGGGTCGCCCTCGGGCCAGCCGGAGTCGACGAAGCCGAGCCAGTCCTGGCGGACGCCGAGGATCTCGCGGGCCCGGTTCATCTCCTCGCGGCGGATCGCGGCGATGTTCGCGAGCACGTCCGGCCGGTCCATCGCGGGGTTCAGGATCGACCCGCGCTCGCCACCGGTGCAGGTCACGACGTGCACGTCGACACCCTCGGCGACGTACTTGGCCGTCGTCGCCGCACCCTTGCTCGACTCGTCGTCGGGGTGGGCGTGCACGTGCATCAGGCGCAGCATGAGCGCCATCCTAGGCTGGGGTGGTGACCCCACCCCCGTCCGTCCTCGCCGACCGGTACGGCGCCCCCGCCCGGTCCCGCCGGCCCCTGGTCGTCGGGCTCGTGGTGGTGCTCGCCGTGGCCGGGCTGGCCTGGCTGGTGTGGGTGATCGCCTTCCACGGCCGCCCGCAGGTCACCTCGGAGATGGTCGGCTACGACGTGCAGGGCGAGCACGCGGCGGCCGCCCGGTTCGTCGTCGTACGCCGCTCCACGGACGTGTCCGCGTCGTGCCTGCTGCGCGCCTACGCCGCCGACCACGCGGTCGTCGGCGAGGCCACCGTGCCGGTCGGCGCCGACCGGCCGACCACCGCGTCGCTCTCCTCGACGGTGCGCACCGAGCGCCGCGCGACCACGGTCGAGCTGGTCGGCTGCACCGCGAAGGGGCAGCGCCAGCCCCGCTGAGCCGCCGTCCGCGCGATTGGGGTCGCGCCGGGCACACTTGTTAGACTTGCGCACTTGCCTGAGACGACCGGCAGCGGCTCGGTCGGTCGGCCTGCGCCGACCGCAGCACATGCAGGACAGCCGAGCCCCCGGCCCCCGACAAGCACAGGAGCACCCCATCGTGACGCAGCAGTCGACCGAGCAGACCGAGATCTGGCTGACCCAGGACGCTTTCGACAAGCTCCAGGAGGAGCTGGACAACCTGCGCGGCCCGGTTCGCACGGAGATCATCGCGCGCATCAGCTCGGCGCGCGAGGAGGGTGACCTGCGCGAGAACGGCGGCTACCACGCCGCCCGCGAGGAGCAGGGCAAGACCGAGGCCCGGATCCGCCAGCTCGAGGACATGCTCCGCCGCGCCCACGTCGGGGCCACCCCCGCCGACGACGGCGTCGTCGAGCCGGGCATGAAGGTCACCTACAAGTTCGTCGGCGACGACGACGACGAGGCCGAGGAGTTCCTCCTCGGGGCCCGCGAGATGGAGGACACCACCGACGGCCTGAAGGTGTACTCCCCGCAGTCCCCCCTCGGCGCCGCCATCATCGGCAAGACCAAGGGCTCGACGGTGTCCTACGAGGCGCCCAACGGCAAGACCCTCGAGGTCGAGATCCTGGACGCCGTCCCCTACACCGGGTGACCGCTCAGCGGGTGACCACGTAGCCGCAGTCGCGGAGGCGCGCGAGCACGCGTTCGGCGTGCTCCTCGCTGCGCGTCTCCACCTGCAGCAGCACCTCGACCTCGTCGAGGTGCAGGGACGCCGAGGTGCGCTCGTGCACCACGTCGAGCACGTTCGCCTCCGCCTCGGCGAGCTCGGCGAGCAGCCGGGCCAGGCCGCCGGGCAGGTCGGGGATGCGGGCCTTGAAGTAGAGGTAGCGCCCGGCCGCGGCGAGGCCGTGCCGGATCACCCGCATCAGCAGCAGCGGGTCGACGTTGCCGCCGGAGAGCACCACCACCGCGGGCGTCTCGAACGCGGTCGGGTCGTCGAGCATCGCGGCCACCGCCGCGGCGCCGGCGGGCTCGACCAGCAGCTTCGCGCGCTCGAGGCTGAGCAGCAGCGCCTGGGACAGCGACTCCTCGCTGACCGTGACGAAGTCGTCGACGTTCTTGCTGATCGCCGTGAACGGGACGTCGCCGGGCCGGCCGACCGCGATGCCGTCGGCCATCGTCGACATCGACTCGAGGGCGACAGGGTGGCCCTGCGCCAGTGACTCCGGGTATGCCGAGGCGCCCTCGGCCTGCACGCCGACGACCCGGGCGTCGGGCCGCAGCGCCTTGACCGCCGTCGCGATCCCGGCCAGGAAGCCGCCGCCGCCGCAGGGCACGATCACGGTCTTCACGTCGGGGCACTGCTCGACGATCTCCAGGCCGCAGGTGCCCTGCCCGGTGACGATGTCGATGTGGTCGAAGGGGTGGATCAGCACCGCCCCGGTCTCGGCCGAGTAGGCCCGGGCGGCCACCAGCGCGTCGTCGACGCTGTGCCCGTGGAAGCGGACCTCGGCGCCGTACGCCCGGGTGGCCTTCTCCTTGGGGATCGGCGCGCCCTCCGGCATGAACACGGTGGCGTGGATGCCGAGCATCTGGGCCGCGAACGCCACCCCCTGGGCGTGGTTGCCGGCGCTGGCCGCGACCACCCCGTGCGCCTTCTCGTCCGCGGAGAGCCGGGACATCCGCAGGTACGCGCCGCGGATCTTGAACGACCCGGTGCGCTGCAGGTTCTCCGCCTTGATCCGCACCGGGCCGCCGGCCAGCCCGGACAGCCAGCGCGAGGTCTGCATCGGCGTGTAGATCGAGACCCCGTCGAGCACCTCGCGGGCGGTCTCGATGTCGGCGAGCGTGGGGATCGGGACGGCGTCGTCGCCGGCCACCGGGCTGGTCATGGCAGTCACCCTAGGGGTCGCCCGCCGGTCGGCTGATCGGGGCCGGGGTGGTGCGGATCACGTCGGCCTCCGCAAGAAACATGCATGCCGCACGCAATCAAGATGTATGCTTGACGCATGCAAACGTCGCCCTCCTCCCTCACGGACCCGGTGCCCGCACCGGAGACCGCCGAGGACGCGCTGATGAGCCTGATGATGGCGCTCGGCCGGCGGCTGCGGCAGCGCCAGCCCGGCGACGCCGTGGACTTCTCGGCCTTCCCGATCCTCAAGCTGCTCTCCCACCACGGCCCGATGCGGGTCTCCGCGCTGGCCCAGGTCAACGGCCTGGACGCCTCCACGGTCAGCCGGCACGTGAAGCAGCTCGAGGACCGCGGCCTGCTCGAGCGCACCGAGGACCCCGACGACCGCCGGGCCAGCCAGGTGGCCGTCTCGAAGGCCGGCACCACCGTCCTCGCCGAGGGCTTCGCCGCCCGGCGCGGGCTGATCACCGCCGCCCTCGACGGCTGGACCGACGACGAGCGCGACACCCTGCGCGACCTGCTCCACCGGGTGAGCACCGCCCTGCTCACCGACTCCCCCGCACCCACCGACGACACCAAGGACCCCGCATGACCCCCGACTCCAAGGGCTACCTGAGCCACAAGCAGATCCTCGTGGTGATGGCCGGCCTGATGGTGGGCATGTTCCTCTCCGCTCTCGACCAGAGCATCGTGGGAACCGCCCTCCCCCGCATCACCTCCGACCTCGGCGGCCTCGACAAGCTGTCGTGGGTCGTCACGGCGTACCTGCTCACCGCCACCGCCTCCACCCCGCTGTGGGGCAAGATCTCCGACCTGTACGGCCGTCGGCTGCTGTTCCAGATCGCCATCGTCACCTTCCTGGTCGGCTCGCTGCTGGCCGGCTTCTCGCAGAACATCGAGCAGCTGATCGCGTTCCGCGCGGTCCAGGGCCTCGGCGGCGGTGGCCTGATGGCGCTGGCGCTCGCGGTCATCGGCGACGTCATCCCGCCGCGGGAGCGCGGCCGCTACCAGGGCTACTTCGCCGCGGTGTTCGGCACCTCGTCCGTGCTCGGCCCGGTGCTCGGCGGCTGGTTCGCCGACGGCCCCGGCTGGCAGTGGATCTTCTTCATGAACGTGCCGATCGGGCTGGCCGCCCTCGCGGTCACCTCGGCCGCCCTGAAGATGCCGCACGTCCGCCGCGAGCACAGCATCGACTACCTCGGCGCCACCGTCGTGGTCGCCTCCGTCAGCTCGATCCTGCTCTACACCGCGTGGGCCGGCCCGGACCACGGCTGGACCTCCGCGCTCGGCCTCGCCCTGGTCGGCGCCGGCGTCGCGCTCGCCGCGCTCTTCGTGTACGTCGAGCAGCGGGCCGTCGAGCCGATCCTGCCGATGCGGCTGTTCCGCAACTCGATCTTCTCGATCTCGAACGTGTTCGGCTTCCTGATCGGCGTCGCGATGTTCGGCTCGATGATCTTCATCCCGATCTACCTGCAGGTGGTCGACGGGATGACCCCGACCGAGTCCGGCCTGGCGATGCTGCCGATGGTGGTCGGCATCTTCAGCACCTCGATCGCGGCGGGCCAGATCATGTCCCGCACCGGCCGCTACAAGTACTTCCCGATCATCGGGTCGGCGGTCGTGGTCGGATCGCTGCTGATGCTCAGCACGCTGGACAGCTCCTCGCCCTACTGGTTCGCGGGACTGTCGATGTACGTCATGGGCGCCGGCCTCGGCTTCACGATGCAGGTGCTGGTCACGGTCGTGCAGAACTCCGTCGAGCGCAGCGACATCGGCGTGGCGACCAGCTCGGTGACGTTCTTCCGCTCGATGGGCGGTTCGTTCGGCACCGCGCTGTTCGGCGCGATCCTGTCCAGCCGGCTGACCGTGCACCTGGCCGACGCGCTGCAGGGCCGGCCCGGCGCCGGCAGCGTCGCCGGCAGTGAGGTCGCCAACGACGTGCAGAAGATCAACGCGCTGCCCGAGCCGCTGCACGGCCTGGTGACCGGGGCGTTCAGCAGCTCGCTGCACGACGTGTTCCTGTCCGCCGTGCCGCTGGTTCTGGTGGCCTTCGCGGTCGCCTGGTTCCTGAAGGAGAAGCCGCTGGCCACCCGCGAGGCGCCGACCCCCACCGCCGAGGCTCCGGCCGAGGTGGAGGCGGAGGTCGTCGCCGTCCACTGACCCGCACCCACGCACGAGGGCCCGGACCGTCTGGTCCGGGCCCTCGTCCTGCCCGGGGTCAGTCGGGCTCGTCGCCGAGGGGTTCCTGCTCGGCCTGCTCCTCGGCCTCCTCGGGTGTGGACAGGTGCACGACCACGGCGTTGGCGGCGGCGACGAGCGGGACCGCGACCAGCGCGCCGGCGATGCCCGCGACGAGCACGCCGGCGGCGATCGCGACGATGACGGCGAGCGGGTGCACCCGCACCAGCCGGCCGAGCAGGAACGGCTGCAGCACGTGCGCCTCGAGCTGCTGCACGGCGATGACGCCGGCCAGCATCAGCAGCGCGGACAGCGGGCCGTGCGCGACGAGCGCGACCAGCACCGCGACCGAGCCGGAGATGGTGGCGCCGATCATCGGCACGAACGCGCCGAGGAAGACCAGCACGCCGATCGCGAGCACGAACGGCACCCGCAGGATCGCGGCCACGATCATGATGCCGAGCGCGTCGGTGAAGGCGACCAGCACGGTGGCCCGCACGAACGCGGTCAGCGACGTCCAGGCGACCCGGCCGGAGGAGTCGGCCTTCTCGCGCGAGGCGCGCGGGAAGATCCGCACCAGCCAGGCCCAGATCCGGTCGCCGTCGGCGAGGAAGAAGTACGTCGCGAACAGGATGATGAAGAAGCCGGCGACGATGTGCCCGATGGTGGTGCCGACCTCGGTGATCCGCTCGACCACCCGGTCGTTGCTGGTGGTCACGGCGTCCTGGGCGGCCTTGAGGTAGTCGCTGATCTGGCTGTC
The DNA here is from genome assembly GCA_013361955.1 of Nocardioidaceae bacterium. GTDB lineage: Bacteria > Actinomycetota > Actinomycetes > Propionibacteriales > Nocardioidaceae > Nocardioides_B. The sequence continues at coordinate 903 of JABFXA010000258.1, read as the reverse complement.
GCTGGCGTGCAGCGGACCGGTCTTGAGCCAGTCGCGGATCTGGTCGATCCCGTCGACCACCTGCTTCGACAGGTCGCTGGCGCCCTGGGCCACCTGCTGCCCGGCGAAGGACAGCCCCAGCGCCACCAGGGCCAGGCTGGCCAGCACCACGAGCAGGGCGGCCAGGCCGCGCGGGAATCGGGCCCGGGTGTGCAGCACGTCGACCACCGGGACCACCAGCGCGGTGAGCAGCAGCGCGATGATCAGCGGCATCACCACCACCGAGAACTTGGCGATGCCCAGCGCCACGACGTAGCCGGCGCCGGCGACGACGAGCAGCCGCCAGGACCAGGCCGCCGCCAGGTCGACGCCGTAGGGCACCTTGGCCCGGGCGTAGTTGGACTCGCCGGCATCGATGCTCGGCGGCTCCTCGGGGCGGCGCTCGGTGCGCACCGAGGCCCACTGCTGCGCGAAGCGCTCGGCGAAGCGCTCCTCGGACCTGCGTCGCTGCGTGGTGCGCAGCCGGTTGATGCTGCGCGAGACGCGGCCTCCGCCCACTGACATGCACGCCCCCTCTCGACCCCCACGCTACGGGGCGGGACCCACCGCGCGCCCGGGCGACCCGCTCAGCGCAGCCGGGCGAGCAGCGCGTACGCCGCCTGCGGGTGGTCCGCGGCCAGCAGGCCGGCCGCCGCCAGCACGTAGTCGTGGTCGACCACGACCCGTGGGGCGCGCGGCAGCTGCCAGCCGCCGGACACCTCGCCGGTGACGGAGCCGAGCACCCGGTCGGCGACCCCGGCGGGGTTGTTGCGCAGCACGCCGCCGGAACCGACCAGCACGTCGACCTCGCGCAGGTCCTTGCCGCTCCGCTCGACCACCCGGCCGTCGGGACCGAACGCGACCTGCGCCCGACCGGCGTGCCGG
>JABFXA010000170.1 GCA_013361955.1 Nocardioidaceae bacterium | reverse complement strand
CGGTTCTCGCTTCGCCATCGCAGGTCCCTTCCGCCGCTGGTCCTACGATGCGCTACCCGACCGCCCGTCCACCATTCCGGCCGGGGCGGACGGGTAGCAGCCCCGGGTACGCCAACCCGGGGCTGCCGCGTGGCCGGCCGAGACCGGCGTACCGAGGGCGCCTGGGGGGTCACGCCCCGGTGTGTCGCCCGGCTCGGGGGAGTGCCGTCGACGACCCGTCTCAATTTATGAGAGCAGCCGTCTCACGGCGACTCCACGAACGTCCTAGTACCAGCCGACGATGTCGGTGTTTGGCGCGACTTGTCGGCCGGTTCGGCCCGCGGCCCTTCCCAGGTCCGGGGTCGAGGTCTACCGTCGAGGTGCCCGTTTCAGCACGATCGGACGGAGGTGTCCCCCATGTCGACGCCCGCACGATCGCATCGTGAGCCCGAAGGGCCCTGAGTGCGCTGAGACCAACGAAGGGGACGGCCCGCTGCCGCGGGTCCGTCCCCTTCGTCGTGCTCGGGGCCGGTCAGGTCGGGCGGCCGGGCGCGGTGGCGAGCACGTCGGCCGACAGGGAGCGGTCGTCGACGACCCGTTGCGCCGCGGTCGCCAGCGGCATCCGGTGGTCGCGCGCCCAGCGGCGCAGCGCGACGAACGCGTCGACCATGGCCAGGTCGCCCAGGCCCGCCAGGATCCCCTTGGCCTCCTCGATGACGACGCGGGAGCTCAGCGCGTGCTGGAGCTGGGCCGACAGCAGCCGCGTCGTGCCGAGGCTGCGCTGCGTCACGATGCCGACCGCCGCCACGTCGGCGAGCGCGGTGGCCAGCCCGAGGTCGGTGCTGGTGGGCTCGGCGTCGGTCCAGACGAGGATGAGCAGCCCCAGCACCTGGCCGCGCGACTCCAGCGGGACGGTGACGAGGGCGGAGACGCCCATCGCCTGCGCCACCACCGCGGTCCTCGGGTCCAGCCGCGCGCTGGGCGTCACCCGCGCGGCCGCGGGTGGTGGCTCGAGGCGCAGCACGTCGACCTGTACGTCGAGCAGCCGCTCGACGCACGGGTCGGTGCAGTGACCGACGAGCAGGGCGCCGTCCTCGAGCACCAGCACCACGCCGGCGGGTCGGCCGACGAGCTCGGCGGCGGTCTCGACCAGGGACACGGTGACGTGACCGGACTCCTGGTCGTCAAGGAAGCTGTCGACCAGCAACGTCAACGCCGGCACGACGTCGTCGACCCCCACGCCAGGGGTCGGCACAGCCGCCCCCTGGTCCATGCCACGGACCATCTCTTGCCCCCCAGAACGTGTCCCCCTGCCCCCGAGACCGAGCCTCGCGACCGAACCTGTGAAGGAACTGCCCGAACCCTGAGAGTCTCCCCAAAGACTCCCGTTCATCTTCCAGGCGTTTACCCGCCACCGGAAGTCAACCCTTCGGGTGGCTGCTGTTTAGTCCCCTCGGATCATTGCCTCCGCGCAAGGAGCGAGGTCCCATAGGGGACGTTAGGGGCACGCCACAGCCTGGACCTCGCTGCGGCGACCGGCACCGAGGTGCCGTTCTGGGGCGGGGAGAACTGGGATGTTCATAGATGGGGCTGTGGGCTGCCGCGACGAGGTGGCCCAGCTGAAGCACGACCTGAGGCAGTACGTCGCGGCGGGGGAGCTGCTGACGCGGATGCCTGACGACGCCGGGCTCACGCCCGATGTCCGGTTCCGGCTCGAACGGCTCGTGCGGCTGTTCGACGGGATGGGTGAGCTCGTCGAGATGGGCACCGGGGGGCCGGGCCGGTCGGTCGACGTGAGCGAGCTGGTCCGCGAGTGCGCGGAGGTCGTCGGCGTGAGCGGCGGGTTGTGCACCGACCACGCGGGGTCCGTCGCGACGTCCGACCCGGCGCTGCTCCGGCGGGCGCTGGTCAACGTGATGGCGAACGCCGTCCGCGCGGCCGGCGACGGCGGCGAGGTGACCGTGACCGTCCTCGGGCGCGCGGACGACGCCGTGGTGGAGGTGACCGACGACGGCGCCGGGATCGGCGCGGTCGCGACGGTGAGCGGCCAGGGGCTGATGGTCGTCAACCAGGCGCTGCGGGCCTGCGGCGGATCGCTGGCGATCCTGTCGACACCGGACCGAGGCACCACCGTCCGGCTGGTGCTGCCGCGGCGCGCCGCCGGCGAGGGGGCGCGCCGATGACGACGTACGTCTGCGACCCGCACCCGATGTTCGCCGACGCACTCGCGCTCGCGCTGCGGTCGCGTGGGCACACCGAGGTGGTCGTGGTCGCACCGCAGGACCTGGTACGACGCGCGGCCGGCGACCCGGCGGGCCCGCCCGTCGTGGTCCTCGACGAGCCCGCGCTCGTCGACGACCTGCGCGTCGCACGGCCGGACGTCACGGTCATGCTGCTCACCGAGCAGCAGTGCGCCGACGCCCGGGCCGCGTTCGACGACGGCAGCGTGACCGGCCTGGTGGCCAAGACCTGCGACGTCCGGTCGGTCGAGTCGGCGCTGCGACGGGTGTGCCGGGGCGAGCGGGTGCTGGAGGGCTACCGGGCCTGCGAGCAGCCGGTCCGACCCGACCGGAGCCCGGACGACCTGACGCCACGGGAGCACGAGGTGCTGACGCTGCTGGCCGACGGCGAGTCGACCAGCGCGATGGCCGCGCGGCTGGGGGTGTCGGTGAACACCGTGCGCACGCACCTGCGGACCCTCTTCCAGAAGCTCGGCGTCAACACCCGGGCCAAGGCTGCGCGCATCGCCATCGACCGCGGCCTTCTCGGCGCGGCCTGAGGCCCGCGTCGATGCACGACACGACGGTCCCTCGGGATCCGGTCCGGATCCTGCTCGTCGACGACCATCGGGTGTTCGCCGACGTGCTCGCCATGCGCCTGCGCCTGGAGGACGGCGTCGAGTCGGTCGAGACGGCGCACCACCTCGACCAGGCCCTCGTGCTCGCCTCGAGGCTGCGGGTGCACGTGGTGGTGCTGGACCACGACCTGGACGGCGAGCGCGGCACCGACCTGGTGCGCCGGCTCGACGGGCTCGACCCGCCACCGCGGGTGGTGATGCTGTCGGCCTGGGACGACCCGGCGGTCGTCGTCGACGCGTTGCGCGCCGGGGCGTCCGGGTGGGTGCTGAAGGGCGGTCAGGTCGAGGAGCTGCTGACCGCGATCGACGACTGCGTCGCCGGCGACGCGTACCTCTCGCGCCGGCTGCGCCGACCGGTGCTCCAGGAGCTGCTGTCCGCGCGCGAGCCCACCCACGAGCCGAGCTTCCTCGACAACGTCTCGGGCCGGCAGCTCGACGTGCTGCGCTGCCTGGTCGCCGGCCTGTCGCGCGCGGAGACCGGTGCCCGGCTGTTCATCTCGTCGAACACGGTCCGCACGCACGTGCAGAACCTGCTCCGCACGGCCGACGTGCACTCGACGCTCGAGCTGGTGTCCCGGGCCCGCCGGCTGGGCGTGCCGGGCATCGACGAGGAACCGTCCCCCTGACGTAGCCGCACTCACCCCTGTGCATGGTCCGGCGGCCGCGATCGCTCCCTAGGTTCGCTGGGGAACCGGGACAGGGGGCAGCGATGACGATCACCTCCGAGGGGCGAACCGCACGCACCAGCAGGGTCGACGACACCGATCGCGTGCCGTTCGCGGACTGCTGGATCACCGAGCCCGCGAGGCGTGCCGCGGCACGGGTCCTCGCGTCGGGATGGGTGACCACGGGCACCGAGTGCGCGGACTTCGAGCGCGAGCTCGCGGCGGCCGTCTCCGCGCCGTGCGCGGTCTCGGTCGCCTCGTGCACCGTGGGCATCGAGCTGTGCCTGCGGTCGCTCGGCCTGCCGGACGGCACCGGGGTGCTCACCTCGACGATGACCTTCTGCGGCGCCGTGCACGCGATCGAGCACGCCGGCCTGGTGCCGGTGCTCGTCGACGTCGACCCGGTGACCGGGATGCCCACGCCGGAGACGGTCGCCGCCGCGAGGGCCGGCCGGTCCGTGGGCGCGATGGTCGTCGTGCACTGGTCGGGCGACCCCGCGGACGTCGCGTCGCTCGCTGCGGCCGCCGGCCTGCCGATGGCCCGCGTGGTGGAGGACGCGGCACACGCGCTCGGGTCCGCGTGGGCCGGTGCGCCGGTGGGCTCCGGCGAGGCCGTGTGCTTCAGCTTCTACGCCACCAAGAACCTGCCCATCGGCGAGGGCGGGATGGTCACGCTCCGCGACCCGGACCGGGCCGACTGGATGCGCCGCGCCCGGCTGCACGGCATGTCCACCGACGCGTGGCGGCGCTACCTGCCCGGCGGGGCCTGGCGGTACGACGTCCCCGAGGCCGGCCTCAAGGCGAACCTCACCGACCTGCAGGCCGCGATCGGGCGCGCGCAGCTGCAGGCGTTCGACGGCTGGCAGTCGACGCGGCGTTCGCTCGCCCGGCGGTACGACGAGCGGCTGGCCGGGATCCCGGGCCTGGGGCTGCCACACCGGCCGCTCGACGTCGAGGGTCGGCACGCCTGGCACCTGTACGCGGTCCGGCTCCCCGTCGACGTACCACGCGACGCCGTGATGGAGGGGCTGAAGGCGCGCGGTGTCTCGACGTCGGTGCACTTCGTGCCGGTGCACCGGCTCTCGCACTACGCGTCCCGGCAGCGACCCGACGGCTTCCCCGGCGCGGACGCGATGTTCGCGCGGCTGCTGTCGCTGCCGTTGTACCCGCGGCTCCGGACCACCGATGTCGACCGGGTGGCGGACGCGCTGGCGGACACGATCGAGGAGGTGGCCCGATGAGCAGCGTGCTGCCCCGCCGGCGCGACGCCCACCTGCTGCCGACGCTCGTCGTCGGCGCGGGCGCGGCGGGGACCGCCCTGGCCGGCGACCTGGACCGGGCGCCGTCGTTCGGGCTGGAGCCGGTCGGCTTCCTCGACGACGACCCCGGCAAGCAGGGCGAGTGGTTCGGGCAGGTCCCGGTGCTGGGCGGGCTCGACGACCTGGAGCGGGTCATCGACGCGACCGGCGCGCAGGTGGTCGTGGTGGCGATCCCGTCGATGTCGGCGCTCGACGTGCACCGGCTGGGCCGCCGGGCCGCGATCCTCGGTGCCCGGGTGCGGCACCTGCCGCCGTTCCTCGCCGCGCTGCAGCGTGAGATCGCCGGCACCGACATGCGGGACCTGCAGATCGGGTCGCTGATCGGCCGCGAGGAGCTGCGGGTCACCGACCGGAGCGCGGCCGCGGCCGTCGCCGGGAAGCGGGTGCTGGTCACCGGCGCCGGGGGGTCGATCGGCAGCGAGCTGTGCCGGCAGGTGTACGCGTTCGGGCCGAGCGAGCTGGTGATGCTCGACCACGACGAGTCGAACCTGCACCGCCTGCAGCTCGACGTGTGGGGCGAGGCGCTGCTCGACACCGACAGCATCGTGGTCGCGGACATCCGCGACGCCGCGCGGATCAACCAGGTGTTCCGCCAGCACCGGCCGCAGCTGGTGTTCCACGCCGCAGCCCTCAAGCACCTCCCGGTCCTGGAGCGGCACCCGTGCGAGGGCGTGAAGTCCAACGTGCGCGGCACCGAGAACCTCGTCGAGGCGGCGATCGCCCACGAGGCCGAGCGGTTCGTGCTGATCTCCACGGACAAGGCCGCCGACCCGGCCTCGGTGCTCGGTGCCACGAAACGGCTGGCGGAGCTGGTGCTGCAGACGCACACCGGGTCGGGCACGGTGCTGTCGGCCGTGCGGTTCGGCAACGTGCTCGGCAGCCGCGGCTCGCTGCTGCACGTGATCCGTGAGCAGCTCGCCTCCGGGTCGCAGGTGACCGTCACCCATCCGGACGTGACCCGCTTCTTCATGACGATCGAGGAGGCGGTCGGGCTGGTGCTCGAGACCGCGCGGATGGCCGAGGCCACCGCGACGTACGTCCTCGACATGGGCGACCCGGTGCGCATCGTCGACGTCGTGGAGCGGTTCGCGCGGCTGCTGAGCGTGCCGCAGGTGTCCTTCCGGTTCACCGGTCTGCGACCCGGCGAGAAGCTCAACGAGGAGCTGTTCGGCTCGGGGGAGGAGCAGGTGCCCACCGCGCACCCGCGCATCTCGAAGGCCCGCCCGCCCCTGCCGCAGCACGGCTTCCGGGCCCAGCTCGCCGCGTTGTACGACGCCGCCGACCACAACCGGCCCGACGAGGTGCGCGACCTGCTGCGCGACCTCGTGCCGGAGTACGCGCCGACGACGCGACTGGCCCCGGCCCTCGCGACCGCGTCGATCTACCCCGACGACTACTGAGCCGCACTGAGCCGCAGAGACGAGGAGCCATGACCCTCCAGCCATCCACCGACGTCCGCGTCCTCGACAGCACTGTCGCCCCCCAGGCGGTGTTCGACGACCCCGGCGAGCTGCCGGCGGACCGCGATGCTCTCGCACTGCTGGGGCGTCGGGTCGGGGACGCGGGCCTGGCCGCACCGGCGGTCGTGCTGCCCGACTTCCACCACAAGTCGAAGATGGAGCTGCCGTCGAGCATCGCGGTGGCCACCACGTCGACGGTGCGGCCCGAGCTGACCGGATCGTCGGTGAACTGCGGCATGGCGCTGGTCGCCCTCGACACCGAGGTGCCGGACCACCGCGCGGTCGAGGCGTTCATGCGCGCGGTGCGGGAGCGCTTCCCGTACCCGACCCGCGGACGTCGTGAGCTGACCGCGCGCGAGGTGGTCCGGGCCGCGGTCGAGGGCGCCGAGTTCGGCTGCGAGCGGTGGGAGACGCCGCCCGAGGACCTCGAGCGCATCGAGGAGGGCGGCCGTCTCGACCTGGAGCGGTACGGCGGCGCCGACCGGCTGCGCCGCGAGCTGCCCGGCCTCGCGGTCCAGCTGGCCCGCTTCCGGTTCGGCACCGTCGGCCCGAGCAACCACTTCGTGGAGCTGCAGCGGGTCGAGGAGGTGCTCGACGCCGAGGCGGCCGCCGCGCTCGGCGTCGCCGAGGGCCAGCTCACCCTGCAGTACCACGGCGGCGGCGGCGTGCTCACCGGCGAGATCGGCCGGCTGTTCTTCCGGCGCCGGGACTACCCGCGCGAGGTCAAGGCGGTGAACCTCGCGCTCAAGCCGTGGTTCCACCTGCGCACCGCGCGGTCGTACGCCGAGCTGCGGGCCCGGCTCGCGCTGTACTTCACCGACGGCTGCACGCCGCTGGAGGTCGACAGCAGCGAGGGCCGGCGGCTGATGCTCGCGAACGCCGCCGCGATGAACTACGGGTTCGCCTTCCGCGTCTCGACGTACGCCGCCCTGCGCCGGCTCGCCGCGGAGGTCTTCGGCGCCCGCGACAGCCAGCTGGTCGTGGACTCCCCGCACAACTCGATCTACGAGGAGGACGTCGACGGCGCGCCCGCGGTCGTGCACCGGCACAACGCGTGCCGGGCGTTCCCCGCCGACCGGATGCCCGCGGGCAGCACGTTCGCGCGGACCGGGCAGGCGGTGCTGCTCCCGGGCACCCACCGCACCTCCAGCTACCTGGCCGTCGCGGGCGCCGACTCGGCGCGCAGCCTGCACTCGGCCTGCCACGGGGCGGGGACCGTCGTCTCCGACCACGTGCGCAGGGGCCTCTCGGGCGCCGACCCCCACGGGCGGTCGACGCTGCGCTTCCGCTACGACGACGGCGCCCCCACCGAGGCGCCGCACCTCGACGACCACGGGGTCGATGCCGCCCTCGGCGTGCTGGTCCGACACGGACTGGTGCGGCCGGTGGCCCGCATGCGACCGCTCGCCGTCCTGCACTGAGAGGCCCACCGCATGCCCGTCCGACCGCCCCGGTTCGCCGGCGGCACCGCACTCCTGCTGGCGCTCGCGGCGCTGGCGCTCCCGGCCGCGCCCGCATCCGCGGCCGGGACCGTCTTCTGGGTCGACAACACCGCGGCCGGCTGCACCGACACCGGCACCGGCACGACGACCGCGCCGTTCTGCACGATCTCGGCCGCGGTCAAGAAGGCCGTGCTCCCCGGCGACGACGTGCGGATCCGTCCGGGCACCTACCGCGAGCAGGTGACCCCGGGCGCGAACGGCACCGCGACCGACCCGATCCGCATCGAGGGCGACGCGCCGGGCGTCGTGGTGCTCGGCACCCGGTCGCTGGCCGGTGCGGCGACCTGGAGCGCCACCGCGACGAACGCGTGGAGCACGCCCTACGCGCCCGCGTCGGCACCGCGCCAGGTGCTGGTCGACGGCAGCCGGCTCACCCAGGTCACGTCGGCGACCGGCACCACGCCGAACAGCTGGTTCTACGACGCGGCCGCCAAGGTGCTGTACGTCGACGTCGGAGGCGCGAACCCCGGCGACGGCCACCAGGTCGAGGCGGGCGCCCAGTCCTTCGGGGTCTCCGTGGCCGGCCGCCAGAACGTGGTGGTGGCGAACCTGGAGACCAGGTGGCAGAACTTCGCGGGCGTGCGGGTGCTGTCGTCCTCGGCCGTCACCGTCGACGGCGTCACGGCGGCCGGGTCCGCGAGCAACGGCGTGCTGGTGGACACGTCCAGCAACGTCACGGTGAGCAACGCCGAGGTCTCCGGCGCGCTGTCCACCGGCATCCGGCTCACCGGGACCACCGGTTCGACCGTGCGCGGCTCGCGCAGCCACGACAACGGCCTCGACGGCATCGGCCTCGCCACGTCGAGCGGCAACGTCCTGGACCGCAACGAGACCTTCCGCAACGTGTCGCTCAGCCCGACCGCGACCGGCGTCGGCATCGACGTGAACACCACCTCGCCGGACAACACCGTGACCCGCAACCGGAGCCACGACAACCAGGACTCCGGCTTCCAGGTCTACAGCGGCTCCTCGCGGGCGCTGGTGGCCCGCAACGTCTCCTGGTCGAACGGCGACCACGGCTTCGACACCCTGAACGCCGTCGGCGCGACGTACCTGAACAACACGGCGTACGGGAACCGCCGCGACGGCATCTCCGTCGAGGGCAGCGCGACCGGCGCCACGCTGGCCAACAACGTGCTGGTCGACAACGGCAACGCCACCAGCGAGTACGACATCTACGTCGACCCGTCGTCGGTTTCCGGGTTCAGCGCCGACCACGACCTGGCCTGGAACAGCGACACCACGCCGGTCGCCAAGGTCAACGGGGTCGTCCACAAGACGATGGCGGTCTTTAGCGCGGCGACCGGCTTCGAGCCGCACGGCCTGCAGCTCGCGCCCGGGTTCGTGGACGCGGCCGGCGCCGACTTCCGCCTGACCCCGGGGTCGCCCGCCGTGGACGCCGCCGACGCCGGGGTGACCGGGTTCGTCGCCGACGACGCCGCCGGCAACGCACCGGTCGACGACCCGGTGGTCCCGGACACCGGTGACGGCTCCACGACGTACGCCGACCTCGGCGCGTACGAGCAGCAGCCACCTGCCGGCGCCACCGACTACCCGCCGCACGCCGCGCTCGTCGTCGACCCGACCACCGTGCAGGTGCCGCCGTCGAGCCAGGTCACCGCGGACGCGAGCGGCTCCAGCGACGTCGACACGACCGGCATCGCGAGCTACCGCTTCGACTTCGGCGACGGTTCGGCCCCGGTCACCCAGCCCACGCCGGTCGCGACGCACGCGTACGCCGGCACCGGCACGTTCGCGGTGACCCTCACCGTCACCGACACCCAGGGCGGCAGCGACACCGCGACCCGGAGTGTGACGGTCACCAGCCGGCCGGTGCAGACCTACTACGTGACCGGCTCGTCGCCGTCCTGCAGCGACACCGGCCCGGCCACCCAGGCGGCCCCGCTGTGCACCATCAACGCCGGCCTGCGGAAGGCGCTCGCCGGTGACACCGTGCTGGTCGGCGCCGGGCAGTACCGCGAGCAGGCCCGGCTGCTCGCCTCGGGCGAGCCCGGTGCGCCCGTCACGGTCCGCGCCACCAGCCCGGACGCCGTGCTGCTGGGCACCGACGACCTCTCCGACACAGCGGGCTGGAGCCCGGCCGGCCCGACCGCCTGGCAGCACGCGTTCAGCCCGGCCGCGCCGCCGACGCAGGTGTTCCTCGACGGCAACCGGCTGACCAAGGCCGCGGGCCTGGCCGCGATGGGCAGCGGCTCGTGGTTCTTCGACCCGGCCGCGGGCCTGCTCTACGTCGACGTCGGCGGCGGCAACCCGGCCAGCGGCCACACGGTGAGCGCAGGGGCCCGCAACTTCGGGCTGATGCTCCGGTCGGTGTCCTACGTGGACGTGTCCGGCTTCTCGTTCCGGCAGCAGAACCTCTCCGGTCTCTACCTCGACCAGGTCGACCACGTCACCGTCGACGGCTACACGACGAGCTCGGCGGGCAGCCACGGCACCACCGTCGACGGGTCGAGCCACGTGGCGCTGAGCGACGTCACCGCGACCGACGACCTCGGGGCCGGCGTGCGGTTCTTCCAGTCCAGCGACAGCTCGTTGGACGGCGGGTCCACGCACCACAACCAGTACCACGGGGTGAGCGTGCAGGGCAGCCAGCGGGTGACCGTCGCGCACGTGACGTCGTACGCCAACAAGCGGGTCGGCACACGCGTCGCCACCGGCATCGACGTGAGCAGCAGCTCGGTGGACACGCTCGTCGAGGACAACACCGTCTACGGCAACGACGACTCGGGCATCGAGGCCTACACCGGCGCCACCGGCACGGTGATCCGTCGCAACCTGTCCTACGACAACAACGACCACGGCATCGACAACTCGGCCGCGCCCGGGTCGGTGGTGGTGTCCAACACCGTGGTCGGCAACGCCACCGCCGGCATCAACTTCGAGGGCGGCTCGGACCACCCGGTCACCCGCGACAACGTGACCATGGACAACGCGGTCGGCAGCACTCGCACGATCGGCGAGATCCGCCTCGACGAGACCTCGGCGCCGGGCGCGGACCTGAACCGCGACCTGGTCTTCCAGAGCAACGGCGGGCCACTGTTCGAGTGGGCCTCCCAGCCGTACGGCACGCTGGCGGCGTTCCGCGGCGCCAGCGGGCAGGAGACCGACGGCCTGTCCGCGAACCCGCGCTTCGCCGGCCTGGCCGCGCGCGACCTGCGGCTCACCTCCGAGTCGCCCGCGATCGACGCGGCGTTCACCCAGCTCGCCGCGTGGGCCGCGAAGGACCGGGTCGGCGCGTCCCCCGTCGACGACCCCGCGGTCGCCGACACCGGCACCGGCCCGGACGCGGTCGCCGACCTCGGAGCCCTGGAGTACCGCGGCCCGGTCGCGGCCGGCACCGTGTCGCCGCGCACCGGTCTGGCTCCGTTGAGCGTGACGGTCGACGGCACGCCGACCCTGGCGCTGGGTGCGGACGTGACCGGCTACCGGTGGACGTGCGGCAACGGCAGCACCGTCACGACCGCGACCGGCACCTGCAGCTACGCGACCCCCGGCACGTACGCCGTGCAGCTCACCGCCACCGACGCGAGCGGTCTCACGTCGACCTGGTCCACGACGGTGACGGCCGTCAAGGACGCGCCGCCGACGGTGTCGCTCGCGGCGACACCCGCGACGGCGTACGTGCCGCAGGACGTGGTGCTGGACGCGGGCGGGACCACCGACGACGACGGCACGCCGGTGGCGAGCTACGCGTTCACGTGCGGCAACGGCACCGGCTCCGGGACGCGCACCACCGCGACGTACACGTGCAGCTACCCGAAGGCCGGCACCTACACGGCCGCCGTGCTGGCCCGCGACACCGCCGGGCTGTCCGCGACGAGGACCCTCACCGTGCGGATCCTCGCGGACGTCGCACCGAACGCCGCGGTCACCGCGACGCCGGGCACGATCACCCGCGGCCAGTCCGTGACCGTCTCGGCGGCGGGGTCGACGAGCGTCGACAAGTCGCCGATCGCGACGTACCGCTTCGACTGCGGCAACGGCACGGTCACCGCCGCGCAGACGTCGCCGACGACGTCGTGCAGCTACCCGTCGACCGGCAACTTCACGGTCCGGGTGACCGTGACGGACACCGTCGGTCTCTCCTCGAGCGCGACCACGAAGGTGCTGGTGAAGAAGTGACCGTCGAAGAGATCCTGCGGCGGGTCGTCGCCGCCCACCTCGGGGTGATCCTGGCCTGCATCGCGCTGCCGGTGCTGGTCACGCTGGCCGTGGAGTCCCACCGCCCGCCGACCTACGTCGCGGAGGTGCGGCTGCAGACCCAGGCCGACCCGCCGTCGTCGTCCACGGAGGCGGAGGGGATCAGCTCCCGGGTGCTCGCCGTCGCGACCAGCCCGGCGCTGGTGTCCCGGGCGCTGGCCGCCAGCGGCTGGCGGACCGGCCCCGAGCTGGTGGCCCGGGAGCACATCACCACCCAGCGGCTCGGCGAGTCGCCGATCGTGCAGCTCGGCGTCTCCGCCCCGCGCCGCGACCTCGCGTCGGCCACGGTCCGCTCGCTCGCGGCGTCGGTGGCGCGCTTCATGAACACCGCCGACCGGCGGGACTACCGGGTCGCGCTCGCGGACGTCGACCGGCGCATCGACGCGGCCCGCCGTGCGGTCGCGGTGGCGACGGCGGGCCTCGACGACGCCACCGGGCTGATCGCGCGTGAGGACGCGCGGGTGCGGCTGGACACCGCCTCCTCCGCGCTGGAGTCGCTGCGCAACGAGCGGTCGGCCCTCGTGCTCTCCGACGTGCAGCGCGACGTGGTCGTCGCGGTCGGCAACGGCCGGCCGGCGGTGGAGCTGCTGCCGTCGACGCTGGTCCCGCGCACCGCGCTCGCGGTCCTGCTCGGCCTGCTCGTCGGGCTGGCGGCGGCGGTGCTGCTCGAGACGCTGCGGCCGCGCATCCCCGGCATCCGGGGGCTGGCCCGCGCCCTGGACGCACCGGTCCTCGGCACCCTGTCCGGCGACCTGACGGGGCTCGCCGGGGCGCTCGCGCTCGCGGCCCGGCGGCAGGGCGTGGACACCCTCGTGCTGCTCGGCGTGGACGTCCGCGACGAGGCCGGCGTACGGCGGCTCCTCGGCGTCCTGCCGCGCAGCTGGCACGGCGCGGACGCCGGCGTCCCGGCCCGTCAGGGTGCGGTGCTGCTCGGTGCGGAGTCCCTCGGCGACCTGGTCCGCGGGCTCGGCGACGCCGGGCCGCGGCTCGGCGGACCGGTGCGGTTCACCGACCGGTTCGGGGTGACGCCGGCCGAGGAGCCGTCCGCCGGCGTCGTCGTGGTCTCCTCCGGCACCGGTCGGCAGAGCCGGCTCGCGACCGTCCAGGACACCCTGCGCGCGATGCGCTGGCCGGTGGTGGGTGTGGTCGAGGCGACGACGCGGCGCCGGGGGTGGCGGCGGTGAGCACCGGCTTCACCACCGAGACGGCGGGCTGCACCCTGCGGCTGGTCGACGAGACGCGCCGCTGGGCGGCCGGCCTGGCGCTCTCGGCAGGGACCGACGGCTCGGACCAGGCGGGGCCGGCCGACGTGACCGTGGTGCTGGAACGCACCCGCGCCGGCTTCGACACCGCCGGCCTGCAGCCGGTGACCCGCGGCGTGTGGTCCGACGGCAGCGGCGTCGTGGTCGAGAGCGCGGGCGGCTCCGGGTTCGCCCAGCACTGGAGCCTCGACGGCGACCGGCTGCTGGTCCGGGCCCGCTGGCGTCCCGGCCCGCTGGAGCTCGCCGCCGCGAGGCTGCGGTCGCGGTTCCACGCGTTGTCCGCGCAGGTGCTGCTGCACTACCCGGCGCTGTGGCTGGCCGGCACCCGGTCGCTGGCCCCGCTGCACGCCTCCGTCGTCGAGGTCGGCGGTCTCGGGGT